>WBUO01000410.1 GCA_008933675.1 Dechloromonas sp. | reverse complement strand
TTCAAATAGCATGCAATTTTACGTGACGATCGCGCATCGCTGGAAGAAAATTTATTCATTTAGGATGCCAACAAAATTGACAGACCGTCACAGCGGCATGGTAAGCCGTCTCCCAAACCACTAAAAGGCATGGGTTTTTTGATTCACTTATAACCGGCTTCTGCAGGATTTTTGAATCGCCATTTGGGTACCGGAGCATTTCAATCAATATGCTATTAAACTATGTCATTTTCAAATACAGCCCCGAAACATGGATCCTTTCTCTATTGCATCTCCCTTGACGTCAAAGCATGGCCCATGCGGAGAAGACCTCATCTATTCCTCGGATTTCGATCAAATTCAGGAGGCTCGTCGCTTCGACGACCCTACGCTATCGCAAGGAGAGTGGGTTACCGATGTCAAGGAAGCCGATTGGCCCGGCGTTGTACGGATTTGCGAAGATGTCCTGACCAACAAATCCAAGGATCTGCGCGTTGCGTGCTGGCTGATCGAGGCGCGCTGCAAGATTGCCGGCCTGAGCGGCCTGACGGATGGCTATGTCTTGCTTGGTCAGCTCTGCGAGGCATTCTGGAACGATATTCACCCGCTGCCGGAAGATGGAGACATCGAACAGAGAACCGGGGTGCTTGATTGGCTTGCCAATCAGACACCGCGTCTTTTACGTGAAATAGCCTTGACCCGTTCGGCGAAGGGCAACTTCTCGCTACTGGACAACGATACAGCGCGCGCCACGGCCAAACAGATGGAGCGCAACCCAGGCCAGGCAGA
Organism: Dechloromonas sp.; assembly: GCA_008933675.1. Classification (GTDB taxonomy): domain Bacteria; phylum Pseudomonadota; class Gammaproteobacteria; order Burkholderiales; family Rhodocyclaceae; genus Azonexus. The sequence goes on along the minus strand of WBUO01000410.1, from coordinate 2,393 downwards.
GGATATCTCGCGCAACACCCATGTATCACTCGAACAGTTCGAAGCAGCAGTCAGGGAAACGCCCAAGGCCTGGTTTGCCGAGAGCTTGCGCAATACGGAACGGGCGCGCGAAACCGTCAAGCATTTACAAGCCCTCCTCGACGTGCGGATGGGTGAATACGCCCCGGCCTTTGGACAGACATTCGAAGTGCTCGATGATCTCACCCACTTCTACCAGCGCCATGCCGGCAGCAGCGTCCCCACCGCGCCGGAAGCCGCGCCCGGCGAACAGGCGATTACCGGCAGTTCCCGGACGGAACGGCGCGAACCGACCATAGGCGAACCGGTCGACATTGCCACCGGCCCGATCCGATCACGCGCCCAGGCGATTGGTCAATTGCAGGAGATCGCTGCGTTTTTCCGGCGCACAGAACCACATAGTCCCGTTGCCTATCTGGCTGAAAAAGCCGCCAAATGGGGCACGATGCCCCTGCATGAGTGGCTGCGTACCGTCGTCAAGGACGATAGCGCCCTGTTGCGGATGGAAGAACTGCTCGGGGTCGAACCCGAACGGAATGAAATGAACTGATGCTGTTTCGGTAGCGACTACGCGCTACCGAACAACCTAGCGCCCGGCCAGGCGGAACTCGATTCGACGGTTTTTCGCCCTGCCCTCGACGGTATCGTTCGAGGCAACGGGTTGATCCGGGCCGGAGCCGGAGGCACTGAGCGTTTCGGCCGGTATTCCCTTGTCGATCAGGTAAGCACGTACCGTATTGGCGCGCGCCAGACTGAGTGCGACGTTGGCCTGGCGATTGCCCTGGCTGTCGGTGTGACCGATCAATTGAATCTTTGGTGCCCCGATCTGTTTGATGGCACCCGCCATTTCATCCAGAATGGCCCGCCCCACCGGCGTCAGGGTAGCCGCACCGCTCTCGAACTCGACAACGCGATTCGAAAGGGTTTTGTCGAGTATCCCCTGAGCTTCGCCTCCGGCAACGATCAGCCCGTTGTCGATGGAATACGTCGGATTGAGCGAGGTGGCAATTTCGCTGACCACCTGTTGCCGCAACGCTTCGTTGGCTACGTTGCCCTTGAGTGCGACCTGCGTGCCGCTCACCTGCAGTTGCCCCTTATGAACCTGCTTCAGATTGGGCGTCAACATCTTGGTCATGTTCTCCGACCAGTTGGGAGGCGGCACCACGCCACCCACTTCCAGCCGGTCAACGACATTATGGGCGCCATAGAGCTCGCGCAGCCGTGCGAGGATCGCCGCACGCGATGCTTCGTCGGGCACGCTGCCGCTGGCGACCACTTTGGCTGGCTCCTCGGCAGGCTTGGATGTTGCCGGACTGGTTTGTGCAAAAGCCGATACGTGAAAAAACAGAGCACTGGCAATAAGGATTGGAGAGAGTTTCATGATCATTCGCCCAGAAATACTTCGCGGAAGGTAGAAACAGCCTGTTCCAGGGAAACGTGCGGCTGGGCCAGATAGGAGGAAAGCTTGGCAACACCGTAGTCGTTGACGATCTCCGCCTGATCTTCGATCCACTCCGGATCGAACAGGGCAATGACCCGGTCGGCCGAGGTATCGGGCGACAAGGCGGCCACCAGGGTTGCCGGAGAGGAACCGTTGAACCCGATGATCAGCCTCGGCTTGTCGGCACGCCGCTCGATGATGACCTGCAACTCGACCATCGTACGGCGCAGAAAGGCCGTTAGCAGGTAAAGCCATAGACCGGCCACCAGATTCCGATTGCGCTCGTCGGCTGGCAAGGGGAAAACGATTTCCTTGTCGATGGCAAGATCGCCCTGTCCGAGTGCGGGACGCATCAACAAGCCAATGGCCAGAATGATCCGGCGCACGGAATCAACATCCGGTGCGCCGATCAAGCTGGCGAGCGATTCCAGGCTGTTTCTCCGGACGAAATTGCCAAGCGGATCGCTTTGCATGGCCGTTTCGAAATCGGCGGCGCAGTTGACACCGTCCAGTTCGCCCATCAGGGCGGCAACCTCGCCGCCGCGAACGCCGGTCTCCGAAATGGCTGCCAGCGCCCCGAACGAATGGGAAAGTCCTGCCGGGGCACAACGGAAAATCAAGGCGTCGTCGCGCTCGATGGTTGCAGCCACGATGAAGGGAAAGCGACGCCCCGAAGAATCCAGACTCGGCCGCAAATGCCCGACGACCGAAAGCCTGCTGCGCGCACCGACAAAGGCAAAATCGATAGCACAGGCGTTGTCGTAGGCCGTTTTCCAGCGCGGATCATCTGACAGGCGCTCCATGCCCTGGGATACCCAGCGATCCAGTACGGTGATCAACTGGTGTTGCCCTGACCCTTTGACGAAATCGCCACGCGAGGGAATCTTGCCGAAGCAGGTTGCCGAATAATTCGCCATGCCGCTCATTGCATGCC
>WBUO01000409.1 GCA_008933675.1 Dechloromonas sp. | reverse complement strand
TCTCGGGCGTCCGCAGCAAGCTGCGCAACTGGTTGACGACGGCACTCTCGATCTCGGCAGCCGACACGCGTCGGATTACGCAAGTCTCAGCGTCACGCTTGAGGACATCCGTCGAGACGTAATAACGATAGAGCCGATCGCCCTTGCGCGTGTGCGAAGGGGTCATCGCGCGGCCAGTCGGGCCGAAGATCAGGCCCTTGAGCAAGGCCGGTGTCTGCGCCCGAGTATGCGCGCCGCGTTTGCGTGGGCTGTCCTGAAGAATGGCGCGCACTCGGTCCCACAGGGTGCGATCGACGATGGCTTCGTGCTCGCCCGGATAGGCCGTGCCCTTGTGCACGGCTTCGCCCACATAGACGCGGTTGTTCAGAAGCTTATAGACGTACCCCTTATCGACCAGCTTGCCCTGCTTGCCGCGGATGCCCTCGGCCCGCAGTCTCCGCACGAGTTCGGTGGCTGAGCCGATCTTGATGAAGCGTTCGAATATCATGCGGACGATGGCCGCTTCGGTTTTGTTCACGATCAGCTTGCGGTCCTTGACGTCGTAGCCAAGCGGAACGAAGCCACCCATCCACATGCCCTTCTTGCGGGAGGCCGCGAACTTGTCGCGGATGCGTTCGCCGATGACCTCGCGCTCAAACTGAGCGAAGGAAAGCAGAATATTGAGCGTCAGCCGGCCCATGGAAGTCGTTGTATTGAACGACTGCGTGACGCCGACGAACGTGACGCTATTCCGATCAAGAACCTCGACAAGCTTGGCGAAGTCCATGAGGGAACGCGAGAGGCGGTCGATCTTGTAGACCACGACGACGTCGACACGGCGTGCTTCTATGTCCGCGATCAACCGCTGTAACGCCGGGCGTTCCAGAGTGCCGCCCGAGAACCCGCCGTCGTCATACCGGTCGGGCAACAGCAACCAACCTTCGGGTTTCTGGCTCGCGATGTAGGCTTCGCAGGCCTCGCGCTGGGCGTCGAGGCTGTTGAATTCCATATCGAGGCCTTCTTCGGTGGACTTGCGGGTGTAAACCGCGCAGCGGAGTTTGCGGACGACCGGCTTCTTCATGACGCTGCCCGCCGGTTCTTGAGCCCAAAGAACACCAGCCCGTTCCAGCGCGTGCCGGTAATCGCCCGTGCAATGGCCGATAGCGATTTGTACGGACACCCCTGGTATTCATATCCGTCGTCGCACACCGTCACGCAGTGTTCGACGCCTTGCCATTCGCGGACCAGCCGCGTGCCGGCAATTGGTCGGTCCTTCGGCGGTTGTCGACGACGCGCGGGGTTTCCGCCGTCCAGGTCTTCGGCGAGAGCCCGCAGGCGACTGATCGTCTCGGGCTTGAGTCCGCCGTAGGCCAGTTCCTGGATGCGATACGCGAGTCGGTGTTCGAGGAAGCGCCGGTTATATGGCGGCGGTTCGGTCTCGAAGAGATCGCGCCATTGCTCCTTGAGCTTTGCGATCGGCAACGCCTTCAGGGCTGCCACCCGCGCCAGAACCGTGTCGGTCAATCCGAGCCTCCATGAGCCTGAGGTTGGGCATGACCACGCTGGGGGGCCGAGAAGTCGACTGAAATTTCTCCATTGTCCGGAGATAAAGGACTCGACTTACGCTGCTGAAGCCGAATGAACGCCGCGGCCAACAGATCGCCGATTTCATCCAATCGTTCGGCAACGGTCATCTGGTCTGGATTGAGTGCGTTCATCGCAAGCGCCTGATGTTGGCGCACGATTATCTCGGCCGACCGGGATGAACAGCGAAATCAAGTCGTGAGCGAAGCGGTTCGAAGAAGAAATAAGGATCGCGCAATCCGACAGGGCGCGCTGAGCTCGCAACCCCAGGGCGGCGATCCCTGCGCGCGGCCTGAACGCTCTCGTGATTCGCGCGATCTTGACTCGCGATACGTCAATCCGCGTAATGGCGTGCAACAATCATAACGGAGGATGATACACCGATGGCGTCCCGCCCCATCACATTCGGACAAGCAATCGCCAAGGCCCGCAAATCCAAAGGGCTGAGCCAGAAGGAGCTGGCCGCGCTTATCGTCAAGGACGAGGACGAAGGCGCGATCTCGCCCCAGTACCTGAACGACATCGAACATGATCGGCGCAGTCCGACATCCGATTATCTCATCCGGCGCTTTGCCAAGGTCCTGGACGAGGAGGAGGGCTACCTATTCGTTCTGGCGGGGAAGATTCCCGAAGATCTGCGGCGCCGAGCCAAGGATCGCGATAAGATCGTTGAGGGATTCGCCAACTTCCGTAAGACCATCACCAAATAGGGATTAGGCGCATGGTGAAGATGGTTCGGGACAACACTGGCCGCTTCGCCCAACGCCCCTATTACACCGCGGCCGAGTTGGACCGAGAGTGTGAGCATATCGTGTCGGCCTTCCTGACGGCCCGGCACGGGCAATTTCGTCTGCCGGTGACCACGGATGAGCTTTCGATCCTGATCGAGCAACACGATGCATCGCTCGATTCGTCGGTGGACTTGTCCGACTATGGGCAGGACGTCGAAGGAATGACGGCGTTCTATCCGGATCGAAATCCGGAAGTGTCGATCTCGGATCGCTTGGCAAACGATCCCCGCCGCGAAAACCGGCTCCGCACGACGCTTGCCCACGAGTTCGGGCATGTGCGTTACCACCGCCATCTTTGGGCGGAAAAATTCATGACCGGTCGCCTGTTCGATCGGCGCAGCACCGAAAATAAGGTGATCTGCAAGCGCGATTCGATTCTCGACGCCAAGGACACGGACTGGATGGAGTGGCAGGCGGGTTACGTCAGCGGCGCCATCCTGATGCCGGTCGGCCCGATTCGCCGATTCGTCTCCGACTTCTGTGGAAATCGGGGATTACATGCCGCCGTCGCGCTAGCCTCCGAGCCGGGGCAACAGATCGTAAATGACGTAATGGCGCGGTTTTCCGTGTCGGAGGATGCCGCGCGCGTGCGGCTTTTGAAGCTCGGGCTCCTGATCACGTCGAACCAGCAACCTTCGCTTTTCGGCTGAGCTATCCACGTCGATTCGCTGATTTGCGTAGATTTTCGATTGACTACGCACCGACTCGCGATACCCTTCGGCCCAAACTACGCTAATCCGCAGAGTCGCGGGTGGCGTTATGGGCTTAGGAGATCGTAATGTCGAACTCGAAACGCGGACCTGGAACT
>WBUO01000408.1 GCA_008933675.1 Dechloromonas sp. | reverse complement strand
ATGCTCTACGACATTGGCGCCACGACGGTCTTGCCGCCGGGTTACCTGTGCTGCGGCTATCCGCAGACGGCTTCCGGTGACGAGGATACGGGCCAGAAAATCACCACCGACAACCGCGTGCTGTTCCACCGCGTCGCCAACACGCTGAACTATCTCGACATCAAGACGGTCATCGTGTCTTGCGGCACCTGCATGGATCAGTTGCAGAAATACCAGTTCGAGAAGATTTTCCCGGGCTGCCGCCTGCTCGACATCCACGAATACCTGATGGAAAAGGGCGTCAAGCTGGAAGGTGTCGAGGGGACGCGTTACATGTACCACGATCCCTGCCATACGCCGATGAAGGCCTACAACCCGCTGGCGGTGACCAAGTCGCTGATGGGCCAGGAAGTGCCGCTGTCCGACCGTTGTTGCGGCGACTCCGGCTCCTTCGCCTACGCCCGTCCGGATATCGCTACCCAGGTGAAGTTCCGCAAGCAGCAGGAAATCGAAAAAGGGGCCGAGAAGTTGCGTGCCGACGGTTTCAAGGGCGACGTCAAGATTCTGACTTCCTGCCCGGCCTGCCTGCAGGGTTTGTCGCGCTACGATGACGACGCCGATACCAAGGCCGACTACATCGTGGTCGAGATGGCCAAGCACCTGCTGGGCACCAACTGGATGGCGGATTACGTCGGCAAGGAAAACAACGGCGGTATCGAACGCGTCCTGCTCTGATAGCCGCCGCTTTGGGCCGCCGTCCGTGAAATAGTTGCTTCGTTGGCGGCGGCGACCAGTGGTATAAAACTCCGGTAACCATTCCAATTGCTACCGGAGCGTGAAAACGTGGAAGCCGCCAGCCCATCCTGCGAACTCTGTGTCCAACCCGGAGGAACGCTCCTCTGGCAATCCAGGGCCTGTCGCGTCATTCGGGTCGACGATCCGTTCTATCCGGGCTTTTGCCGAGTGATCTGGGCGGATCACGTGCGCGAGATGAGCGATCTGCCGGAGGACGCCAGACACTATCTGATGCAGGTTGTTTTCGCCGTCGAAGCGGTGGTTCGGCAGCTGTTTTCCCCGGACAAGATCAATCTGGCCAGTTTTGGTAACGTCGTCCCGCATCTGCACTGGCACATCATTCCGCGCTGGGAGGATGATCGCCATTTTCCCGAGCCGGTGTGGGGTCGCGTGCATCGCGAGCAGGGCAAGCAGCGCGCAGTCGTCGGGGACGCCGAGCTTTCTGCTGCCTTGTCGCGTGCCTTGGACAATCTGGAGGGGGGGCGATAATCATGAGCACGATCGCGAGCGACTTTCCCCCAAGGATCACCGACCTGCGCAGCGGCTCGGATTACCTCGCCCAGCTGTCGTTGGCCAATCCGCTGGCAGGTGAACGACAGCTGATTCGCTTTCTCGATGGCTTGCTGCTTTCGCCACCCGATCCGGAGGTCCTTTTTGCACTGCTGGAGCAGGCGCGTGCGCCGTTGTGCTTTGTCGAAGAAGAAATGGCGCGGCATTGCCACAATCGCCCTCTTCCCCTGGGTGGCGAGGAGGAAAGCTACTTCCAGCAAGTGGTCGCCACCTGGCGCAAGATGAGCCAGGCCTACGCGCTGTGTGCTCGCCTCGAACGGCCGGATGCGCAGAGTCCGCAGTATGTGACCCGGGTCGCGACGATCCTGCATCGCTGCCTCTACTACACGGGCATGCTCATCCTCGAACATTATCGCGCACGACGCGAGCTGCCGCCCGGCATCTGGCTCGACATGCACGGCTACTACGAAAGTGCCGAGGAATGGGGTGTTTCCTATACCCCGGTCGAGGATGTTTTCGAGAGCCGCCTGCAGGCAACCCACTGCTCAGCGGCATACACCGCATTGCTGTTGATCGAAATCGCCAGCCCGTACAGCAACAGTATCCGCAACCTGAATCTGATTCGGCGCTGGGCCGGCATGTGGTCACCGCTCGTCTCCATCCACAAGCTCGATGACGATCTGGAGATTCCGCCTTATCTCGTCGAATTGATGAAAGACATGCCGCTGCATCCGACGGCTTATACCGAGGAACCGACCAAGGATGCCCGCCGCCTGGATACGTCTCGGCTGGCACTGCAGGTCACCCATATGCTGAGTCAGCTCAGGCAGCGGGTGACGCCATCACAACTGGGGCTGGGAGAGGAAACCTCGGCGCATGTGATCACCCTGCTCGAACATCTGGCGCGACCGTGGAGCCAGGCGGCTTCCCCGCGTCGATTCCGGCGTTTCGCGACCGAGGGAATTGCCCATGTGGCAGTTGGTTTCGAGGCGATGCACTATTGCCTGACAGCCAGTGAATTTACCCAGCCGGATGCCGCATCCAGCTATTCCCGCAGCGAATTCGATCAGCTATTCACCTTCCGCGACCGCGTTGATTCGGAGCATGCGCTGGCGATCAGGCCGCCGATCAGTTTTCCGATAGATGAATGGAATGTGATCAATCATTCGGCAAACGGCTTTCGCCTGACACGCAGTTGCGCCGGCCAGCGGATCATGCATGGACAATTGATGGCGATGCGTCCCCACGATGGGGATCACTTCCTGCTGGTGCAGGCAAGCTGGCTGATGCAGGACGAATCGGCCGGCCTAGTGGTCGGTGTTGCTACCCTTCCCGGGATGCCAAGCGGTATTGGCATCCGGCCGGCCACTCAGGGCGTCGGCAGCATCGAGCGTTATGTGCCGGCCTTCATGCTGTCGCCTGTCCCCGCCATTGGCGAAGAGGCATCCGTCGTTCTACCCTCGGGCCTGTACCAGGCCAGCCGGATACTCGATTTCTTCGTTGCAGGCGGAGAGTCCGGACAGTTGCGCATGAGCCACATATTGCAGCGCGGAACCGATTTCGACCGCATCAGCTTCCAGCTACTTTGACCTATCTTCGCGCTTCCGGAGGGTGAGTGCGCTAAACTATCGCCCTTACTCCCGGAGGACACCATGGCGGGTATAGACCGCGATACGCCGATACCGAGCGAAATCAAACTGCACCAGAAATCCCGGCGCCTTGAATTGATCTATGAAGGCGGCGAGATCTATTCGCTGGACTTCGAATACCTGCGCGTTTACACGCCATCTGCCGAAGCACGCGGTCATGGACCGGGGCAGGAAACCCTGCAGACCGGGAAGCGCAACGTCGATATCGAGCGTATCGAGCCGGTCGGCACGTATGCAC
>WBUO01000049.1 GCA_008933675.1 Dechloromonas sp. | reverse complement strand
GGCTGAAGCCGACGGCCTGATCGGGCCGTCGGACGATTGGCTCAGCCCAGCTTGGCCAGTTGCGGCTTGAGCTTGTCCAGCGTCGCCGTGAAGTCGGCTACCCGTTGCTTCTCCTGATCGATCACGGCGGCCGGGGCGCGGGCGACGAACCCTTCGTTGCTTAGCTTGCCCTGAGCGATCGCAATCTGCTTCTCCAGTTTTTCGATTTCCTTGGCCAGACGAACTTTCTCGGCGGCGACGTCGATCTCGACCTTGAGCATCAGGCGGGTCTCGCCGACCACGGCGACTGGCGCGATAGCGTCCGCCGGCATGTCGTCGACGATCTGGACTTCGGAGAGCTTGGCCAGCGCCTGCAGGATCGGTGCGAACTCGCCGATCTCGGTACCGCCACCGGCGACCAGCAGCGGCAGGCGCTGGGCCGGCGAGACGTTCATCTCGCCGCGCAGGTTGCGGCAGGCGTGGGTCAGCACCTTCAGGCGCTCGACCTTGGCCTCGCTGGCGGCGTCGATCTTGTATTCCTCGGCGCGCGGGTAGGCGGCGAGCATGATCGAGTCGTGTGTCTTGCGGCCGGCGATCGGGGCGACGGTTTGCCACAGTTCCTCGGTGACGAACGGGATCAGCGGATGGGCCAGGCGCAGTATGGCTTCCAGGGTGCGGATCAGGGTCCGCCGGGCGCCACGTTGCTGGGCTTCGTCGCCGGTCTGGATCTCGACCTTGGCGATTTCCAGGTACCAGTCGCAGAACTCGTCCCAGACGAACTTGTAGATGGCCTGGGCGAGCAGGTCGAAGCGGTAGTCGATGAAATGCTGCTCGACCTCGGCCTCGACGCGTTGCAGCTGGCTGACGATCCAGCGGTCGGCGAAGGAGAAGGCCAGCGGTGCGCTGCCGCCGCAGGTTGGGCCGTCCTGCTGGTGGTCGAGGGCGAGATCGTGACCTTCGACGTTCATCAGCACGAAGCGGGTGGCGTTCCACAGCTTGTTGCAGAAGTTGCGGTAGCCGTCGCAGCGATTCAGGTCGAACTTGATGTCGCGGCCGGGCGAGGCGAGCGAGGCGAAGGTGAAGCGCAGCGCGTCGGTGCCGAAGGCCGGGATGCCGTCCGGGAATTCCTTGCGGGTCTTCTTGGCGATGCTTTCGGCCTGCTTCGGGTTCATCAGGCCGAAGGTGCGCTTCTCGACCAGCGCGTCGAGGCCGATGCCGTCGATCAGGTCGATCGGGTCGAGCACATTACCCTTGGACTTCGACATCTTCTGGCCTTCGCCGTCGCGGATCAGGCCGTGCACGTAGACGTGCTTGAACGGGATCTGGCCGGTGATCTGCTTGGTCATCATGACCATGCGGGCGACCCAGAAGAAGATGATGTCGAAGCCGGTGACCAGCACCGACGACGGCAGGTACTGCTTGAGCAGCGGGTTGGCCGCGTCGGCGGCCTCGTCGCCGGTCCAGTCCAGCGTCGAGAACGGCCACAGGGCGGACGAGAACCAGGTGTCGAGGACGTCCTCGTCGCGGCTCAGCTGGCCGGCGTAACCGGCCTTGTCGGCCTGGGCGCGGGCTTCTTCCTCGCTGTGCGCGACGAAGACCTCGCCATTGACGCCGTACCAGGCGGGAATCTGGTGGCCCCACCACAGCTGGCGGGAGATGCACCAGTCCTGGATGTTGTTCAGCCACTGGTTGTAGGTGTTGACCCAGTTTTCCGGGTAGAACTTGATCTCGCCGGAGTGGACGACTTCCAGTGCCTTTTCGGTGATCGACTTGCCGTCTTCGCCGGGCTTCGACATGGCGACGAACCACTGGTCGGTGAGCATCGGCTCAATGACGACATTGGTCCGGTCGCCGCGCGGCACCTTCAGCTTGTGCTTGTCGACCTTGACCAGGATGCCCTCGGCTTCGAGATCGGCAACGACGGCCTTGCGGGCATCGAAGCGGTCCAGGCCGCGGTATTTCTCCGGGGCGTGGTCGTTGATCTTCGCATCCAGCGTCAGGATCGAGATCATCGGCAGGTTGTGGCGCTGGCCGACGGCGTAGTCGTTGAAGTCATGCGCCGGCGTGACCTTGACGCAGCCAGTGCCGAATTCGAGATCGACGTAGCTGTCGGCAATGATCGGAATTTCGCGGCCGCTCAGCGGCAGCTTCACCATCTTGCCGATCATGTGCTTGTAGCGCTCGTCTTCCGGGTGCACCATCACGGCGGTGTCGCCGAGCATGGTTTCCGGGCGGGTCGTGGCGACGACCAGGCTGTCCGAGCCGTCGGCCAGCGGATAGCGGATGTGCCACATGAAGCCGTCTTCCTCTTCCTGGACGACTTCCAGGTCGGAGACGGCGGTGTGCAGCTTCGGGTCCCAATTGACCAGGCGTTTGCCGCGGTAGATCAGGCCCTCGTTGTACAGGCGGACGAAGGTTTCGGTGACGACCTGGTTGAGGCCGGCATCCATCGTGAAGCGTTCGCGTTTCCAGTCCGGGCTGGTGCCCATGCGGCGCATCTGGCGGGTGATCGTGCCGCCCGAGTATTCCTTCCACTCCCAGACCTTTTCCAGGAACTTTTCGCGGCCGAGGTCGTGACGGCTAATGCCCTGGGCGTCGAGCTGGCGCTCGACGACGATCTGGGTGGCGATGCCGGCGTGGTCGGTGCCCGGCTGCCACAGCGTGTTGTGGCCGCGCATCCGGTAGTAGCGGGTGAGCGCGTCCATGATGGTCTGGTTGAAGCCGTGGCCCATGTGCAGCGTGCCGGTGACGTTGGGCGGCGGCAGCAGGATGCAGAAGTTGTCTTGCTTGCTGCCGTCGACGCCGGCGGCGAAATAGTTGCGCGATTCCCACTCGGGATACCAGCGGCGTTCGATGTCGGCGGGTTCAAAGGCTTTGGCGAGTTCCATGGGCTTGGCGGAAAAGGGGAAAACCGGCAATTATACCGGAGCGCCGCGCCGCTCGGCCTGTTGGATCAGCCCGCCGAACCGGTGCGCAGGGCGTCCGTCGGGTGTTGCTCGGCGAGGTAGTCGCGAACGGCTGTCTGGATGATCATGGGTAGCTCGGCTACCAGACGTTCTTCGACGCGGCGGGCAATTTCCCGTGCGATATTCTCTGCTGTGGTGTCTGCCGGGCTGGTCGTCGACGCGGTATTTCCGCTTTCGGCGAAGGCGCTGAGTGCTGGCTCTTCACTCGGATTTGGCGTGGCTGGCAGCGCACCGTGTTCCTCCTGTAAGCCAGGCTCGGCCAGCGGGGCGAATGCTTTCGTCGGTTCAATGTCGAGCAGCACCGGCACATCGTCATCATTGTCCGGAATGCCCAGGTCTACCGCATCGGTCAGCACCGGCACGTCATCGGCTTCAGTACCCAGTCGGCGGCGTTGCATCAGGGCGTCGGCACGGGCGAGGATTGGGCTGGGCATGGCTGCTGGGTCAGTTGCGATTGGTCAGATCGAAATACTGCACTGTGCAGCCCTGTTCCTTGTATTGACGGACCCGTTCGCGGGCGGCGAGGCGATCGTCCTCGTCCTGTCCGACAACTTCGACCAGATTCTGAAAGCGCGTGTAGCCCGGAGGAATACTGCGTGACAGGTTCATCAGGCGTTCGTCCTGGGCTGGCGTATCCAGGCGATCGGCGATCAGGATCGGCGTTTCGCTGGCGAGTGGTGAATTGGCCCGACAGTGGGGAATGAAGCTCAACTGGGCGTGAGTCCACAGCATGCGGTCAAGGCCGTCCGCAACTGGCGCGTCCGGCGCGTAAATCAGGATTGGCCTGCGTTTGACCCAGGCTCCGCTGATCAGGGCGCAGGCTGCGGCGAGGCGGTCGGAGGTGCCGTGATAGAAGAATACCTGGGTCAATTGAGTTGGCCGGCGCGTTGCAGTATGTAGTGGGTCAGCAAGGAGACAGGTCGGCCCGTAGCTCCCTTGTCGGCTCCTGATTTCCAGGCAGTGCCGGCGATGTCGAGGTGAGCCCAGTCATACTTCTTGGTGAATCGCGAGAGGAAACAGGCGGCGGTGATGGCGCCGCCGTAACGTCCACCGATGTTGGCCATGTCGGCAAAAGGGCTTTTCAGGAGTTCCTGATAATCGTCCCAGAGCGGCATGTGCCATGCGCGGTCATGGGCTTCATCGCCAGCATCAAGCAGTTCGCGAGCCAGACTGTCCTTGTTGGCGAAAAGTCCACTGGCAACACCGCCCAGTGCGACAACACAGGCGCCGGTGAGTGTTGCCACATCGATAACCGTGTCGGGCTCCAAGCGCTCGGCATAGGTCAGCGCATCGCAGAGGATCAGACGGCCTTCGGCATCGGTGTTGAGGATTTCGATGGTCTGGCCGGATAGCGACGTGACAATGTCGCCGGGACGGGTTGCGTTGCCGCCAGGCATGTTTTCCGTAGCCGGAACGATGATGGTGACGTTGATCGGCAGTTTCATCCTGGCAACGGCCAGCAGGGTGCCGAGTACGCTGGCTGCGCCACACATGTCGTATTTCATTTCATCCATGTCGGCCGCCGGCTTCAACGAAATCCCACCCGTATCGAACGTGACTCCCTTGCCAACCAGAACCAGCGGCTTGTCGCTTGGACGGGTACCGCGATAATGAACGACGATCAATTTGGGCGGTTGGCGGGCGCCATTGGCAACGGAGAGCAGCGAGTGCATGCCGAGTTTCTCCATGTCGTCGCGCTCAAGCACTTCGCACGTCAGCCCCAGGTCGGCAGCCAGCGTTGATGCACGTTCGGCGAGATAGGCAGGGTTGCAGACATTCGGGGGCTGGTTGCCAAGATCCTTGGCCAGGGTCATGCCTTCTGCGATTGCAATACCCTGCTTCAGCGCCTCTTCGGCGGGTGCGAGCTCATTGCGCCGTTCGACGCAGAGGGTCAGTTTGCGCAGTGGCCTGCGAATTTCCTCTTTCTTGCTCTTGAAGTGGTCGAAGCGATAAGTGGCGTCGAGGGCGATGATGGCCGTCTGGCGAACCCGCCATGCAACGTCCCGCTTCTTGACGGCGAGTTCGGTAAGGAAGATGGACGCATCGAAGGCGCCTGTTTCGTTCAGCGTTTTCACAGCGCTGCGGATAGCCTGAGCGAACTCCTTTTCCCGGAAATCCTTTTCCTTTCCCAGGCCAATCAGCAACACGCGGTCGCACAGGGTGCCCGGAACGTTGTGCAGCAACAGGGTGGTGCCGGATTTGCCTTCCATGTCGCCACGGCGAACGATGTCGCCAATATAGCCGCTACCAGCTTTGTCGAGCAGTTCTGCCGGCAGGGTCAGCTTGCGCGACTCGAAAACACCGACCACGACACAGGCGCTGCGCTGCTTTTCCGGGCTACCGCTTTTTATGCTAAATTCCACAGGCTGCTCCTGTTCAGGGAAATATCAGTATCCACGGGATTATCCCCGCATTTTTTTGGTTTCGTCAAAGCATGATATTCGAGCGCGCCGCACGGCGCGAATTCGCTCAGGCAGCTACCGGCATCAGCATTGCCCTACTGGCCATTCTGACCTCCACTCAGTTGATCCGTTTGCTCAAGGATGCTGCGGGTGGACGTATTGCGCCGGAGGCGGTTGCGTCCTTTCTGGGTTTTGCTGCTTTGAATTTCATGCCGTTTTTGTTGTCGCTGTCGCTATTCGTTGCGATTTTGCTTAGTTTGTCGCGTGCCTATCGGGATTCCGAAATGGTCATCTGGTTTACCAGTGGTCTGCCTTTGACCGCCTGGATTCGCCCGGTGCTGCGTTTTGCCTTTCCCATCGTTGGGGCTATCGCGTTGTTGTCTTGGTTTCTGTCGCCGTGGGCCTATCACAGCCGCGATGAATACAAACAGAAGCTGTCGGCACGCAGTGAGCTTGCGCAGGTCGCACCAGGTGCCTTTCAGGAAGCCAGCGACGGGCAGCGGGTGTTGTTCGTTGAAGCATTGGCCGAGGATGCCAGTCAGGTCGGCAACGTTTTTGTCGCCTCTGTTCAGGAGGGTAAGCTGGGAGTAGTCATGTCCGATACCGGACATCAGCGTATAGCTCCAAACGGAGACCGTTTCGTCGTGCTGGAAAGCGGGCGCCGCTACGAGGTTGAACCAGGGACTCCTGAATTCAAGGTCATGGAGTTCGAGCGTTATCAGGTGCGGGTGGAGGACGGTGAGACCAAGCCGGTGGCTCGCTCCCCGAAAACCATGCCGATCACAGAACTTATCTTTGACAGCGGCGAGCGGGAGCGTGGCGAACTGGTCTGGCGAATCGGCGTGCCGGTATCAGCCCTTGTTCTCGCACTGTTGGCGATTCCCCTGGGGTTTGTGAATCCACGTGCAGGGCGTTCCGCCAACTTGCTGATTGCCATCCCGATTTACGCGATTTATAGCAATCTGCTTTCGGTCAGCCAGTCGTGGGTGGGGCAAGGGAAGTTGTCATTCTGGATCGGTCTTTGGGCCGTTCATGCGCTGATGATGTTGCCGCTGGTGTTTTTGTTCATTCGGCGGTTGAGTGTTGGTAACCTCTTTGCCAGGAGGCGGAACTGATGTTTCGCCTGAATCTTTATCAGCGCTATCTGATGCGCGAGACGTTTGCCGCAGTCTTTTTGGTCCTGCTGGCTTTCCTCGTTCTTTTCAGCTTCTTTGACCTGATCAATGAGCTGCGTAACGTCAACAAAAAGTACTTGCTTGGGCATGCTGTACTTACAGTTGCCCTGAATCTTCCGGGATTGATTTACGAATTGATCCCGATCGCGACCTTGATCGGTACCCTCTATGCGTTGTCTACCCTGGCTCGCCATTCCGAGATTGCTGTTCTACGCGCATCGGGCCTGGCTACCAGTGAGTTGTTGATGACCTTGTTTCGTGCGGCCGCTATGCTGGCACTGCTGACTTTTCTGGTTGGTGAAGCGCTGGTGCCGTTTACCGAGCGTTTGGGAAACGAGATTCGGGCCAAGGCGCTAAGTGAGGCGGTGGCTCAACAGGGGTTTACCTCGGGGGTGTGGGTGAAGGACGGTCGCAGCTTCATCAACATTCGCACGGTGATGCCGGATTCAAGCTTGCGGAAACTTCGTATCTACAAGTTTGATCAGGCAAATGCGCTGGAGTCGGTTACTGATGCCGAAGAAGCTCGCTTTGAATCCTCCGGAGAATGGCGGCTTGGTGGCGTCGTGAGGACTACGCTGGATGGTGAGGTATCGCGTGTTGAGAAATTGGACGGCAGTACTTGGAAATCCTCTGTTACTCCTGCGTTGCTGGCGGTGCTGATGGTGGCGCCGGAGCGTATGACCTTGCTCGGCCTGTTGAACTTTACCAGCCATCTTTCCGAGAATCGGCAGCAAACCGAGCGCTATCAAATAGCCATCTGGAAGAAGGTCGTCTATCCATTGGCGGCGTTGGTCATGGTCGCCCTGGCGCTACCTTTCGGCTATTCGCACAACCGTGTTGGTGGAGTCAGCTTGAAGATATTTGCCGGCGTGATGCTTGGTATTCTGTTCTATGCTCTCAATGGGTTGTTCTCCAACCTCGGCATCATCAACGCGTGGCCGCCATTTGCCAGCGCGACGGCGCCATCGGCCCTGTTCCTGCTTGCCGCGGTTGCCATGCTGTGGTGGGTAGAGCGGCGCTGATCAGTTGGGGGCGCTGATGATCCGTGTTCCGGCAATACGATCATGGAGAAACTGCCGGTCCCTGTCGACGAGCGCCCACAGGATGCCGATGCCGAACAGCAAGACGCTCGGCCAGGCGGCCAGATAGCGCAAAACCACCTGGAGGGGGCGCAGTCGCCCTCCGTCAGCATTCACGATGCGCAATTTCCATGTTTTCATCGGCAGGGTCTGGCCACCGTTCAACCAGAACCAGACGAAGTAGAACATCAGCAACAGCATCACGTGAAGCCAGAGCAGGCGCGGGGAGAATCCCCAACCCATGCCGGCCAGCAAGGCTTGTGGTAGCCAGAAGCCGATGAGAAGGACTGCAAATATCACCAGGCCTTCATACAGCATGCTGGCCAGGCGGCGCCTCAGGTTCGGTAACGGCGCGTTCATCGTGTACTGCTGTCTGTGTGGGCAGGAGCCTCGGCAACAGATGGAGGGGCACTTTCTTCGGTAGCAGCTTCGGGCGGGGGGGCAAGTAGCTGTGCCGATTTTCCCTCTTCGCGAAGACGCTGACGTTCTTCCGCCGGCAGGCTCGAATAGGCCTTCCATTTATCTTTGACAGCTTGTTTCTGTTGGCTGGGCAACTGATTGAAATCCTTGTAAGAATCACGAACCCGGGCGCGCTGTTCCGGGGTCAGCATTGCCCATTCCCGCATGCGTTCCTGCATGCGACGTTGTTCGTCTGGGTGCATCAGGGGATAACGCTCGGCAATTCCCAGCCATTTCTTCTTGCGTAGACTTTCCATGGCATTCCAGTCCTTGGAGAGTGGTGCCAGTATCTTTTTCTGCGCGGGGGTTAGCTGCACCCATTCAGGTTGCGGCGGGGTGCCAATGATGGCGGTTGTAGGTGGTGCGGCAAGCGCACAGCCGATCAGCGCGATGCCGAATACTATTCCACCGAAGAGTCGTCTTTTAGCCATTCGATGAATTCTTGGTCGAGGAAGGCCTCGGGGGGGAGATCATCCGCCAGTAGTGCAACGTCTACGGCCTCGATCTCGCTGACGTACTGGATGCTGTGCCAGTAAAAGGAGAGCCACATGCCCGCCAGCAGGGCGATGATGGCCAGGAAGGGCTTGATGCGTGCGAGATCAATGCCCGAATGGCCTAGCTGGCGGTTCAGCCAGCTGCCGGCTCCGGCCAGGGATAGTTCGGGAAGACATTGCTTTTGTCGTGCGAGTGCCAGATGGCGTGCGGCTTCGAGGCGCCGAGTCGCGGTTGGGGGAATGTCGTGCAGACCCTGATTCAGTACTTGCCGAATGCGGGTGGCGTAACGCTGTTCGTTCATAACTTGATACCTTTGGCAGACAGGGCAGCCGCCAGCGTGTGAGTGGCGCGTGAACAATGTGTCTTGACACTGCCTTCCGAGCAACCCATCGTCGCAGCTGTTTCGGCAACATCCATTTCTTCCCAGTAACGCATCAGGAAGGCTTCGCGTTGACGTGCCGGCAGTTTTTTTATTTCCTCGTCAATGATGTTCAGGGTTTGCGCCTGAAGCAGTACGTTTTCCGGTGTGCGCGGACTGCTGTCGCTGTCGATGGCGAGCGTTTCCAGGGGGTCGTGTTCCTCGTCGTCATCCGGAGAGAATGCAGACAGGAGTGTTGTCCACATCGAGCGCACTTTGCTCCGCCGGTAGAAGTCGCGGATGGTGTTCTGAAGGATGCGCTGAAAGAGCACGGGAAACTCGTCGTCCGGACGATCTCCATATTTCTCGGCCAGTTTCATCATGGCGTCCTGAACGATGTCAAGCGCGCTCTCTTCCTCGTGTACGGCGTACATTGCCTGTTTGAAGGCACGACGCTCCACGGACTCGAGAAAGCTGGAAAGTTGTCGGGGTGAAGCCAGAAGTCTCTTCCAGTAAAAGCCTTGAGCCTTATGGGGTTATGCCAGGATACCTTGACCGGAAATGGGCGGTCGATTAAGGTTACGCCCTTTTAAGCAACAGCTTTTTTGGGCTCAAGAATGATGATCAGCGGTGCAGAAATTGTAATCAGGTGCCTGCAGGAAGAAAAGGTCGATTGTGTTTTCGGTTACCCGGGAGGGTCCGTTCTGCACATTTACGACGCACTCTTCAAGCAGGAACAGGTCAAGCACATTCTCGTTCGCCATGAACAGGCTGCCGTACACGCTGCTGATGCCTATTCGCGTTCCTCGCAGAAAGTGGGCGTCGCCTTGGTGACCTCCGGCCCTGGTGTCACCAATACGGTTACCGGCATTGCCACCGCCTACATGGACTCCATCCCAATGGTCGTCCTCTGTGGCCAGGTGCCGACTGCCTACATCGGCCAGGATGCTTTCCAGGAGTGCGACACCGTTGGTATCACTCGACCCTGCGTCAAGCACAACTTCCTGGTCAAGGATGTCAAGGATCTGGCTGTCACCATAAAGAAGGCCTTTCACATTGCTGCCACAGGTCGTCCTGGCCCGGTTGTTGTGGATATCCCGAAGGACATCACGGCCCAGATGTGTGACTTCGAGTACCCGAAGTCGATCCAGATGCGTTCCTACAACCCGGTGGTCAAGGGGCATCTCGGTCAGATCAAGAAGGCCGTGCAGATGTTGCAGGAGGCCAAGCGACCGATCATCTACACCGGTGGCGGGGTAATTCTCTCTGATGCTTCCGATAAGCTGGCTCAACTCGCTCGCAAGCTTGATTTTCCGGTCACCAATACGCTGATGGGGCTCGGCGGCTATCCGGCTACTGATCGCCAGTTCGTCGGCATGCTCGGCATGCATGGTACCTTCGAGGCCAACAACGCCATGCATTATGCGGATGTGATTCTGGCTGTCGGTGCGCGTTTTGACGATCGCGTGATCGGTAACCCCGAGCATTTCGGTGGCGAGAAGCGCCGTGTCATCCACATCGATATCGATCCGTCGTCGATCTCCAAACGTGTCAAGGTCGATGTGCCGATCGTCGGTAATGTTGCCGATGTCCTCGATGAGATGCTCAAGCTGATGGATGGCGGCTTCAAGACCGATCCGGAAGTCGCCGACTGGTGGAAGCAGATCGACGAATGGCGCGGTCGCAAGTCGCTGGCCTACCGCCAGAGTGAGCACATCATGCCGCAGTTCGTTGTCGAAAAACTGTACGAGGTCACCGGAGGTGACGCATTCGTCACCTCAGATGTTGGTCAGCATCAGATGTTTGCTGCTCAGTACTACAAGTTTGACAAGCCGCGCCGCTGGATCAACTCGGGCGGTCTGGGCACCATGGGGGTCGGCCTGCCATACGGCATGGGCGTGCTGATGGCTAATCCGGATGCGCAGGTTGCCTGCATCACGGGCGAAGGCTCTATCCAGATGTGCATCCAGGAAATGTCGACCTGCAAGCAGTATGGCCTGCCGGTCAAGATCATCAACCTGAATAACGGCATGCTTGGCATGGTCCGTCAGTGGCAGGAAATGTTTTATTCCAAGCGCTACTCGCAGTCTTATGTCACCTCGCTGCCCGATTTCGTCAAGCTGGCCGAGGCCTACGGCCACGTCGGCATGAAGATCGAACGGCCGGAAGACGTCGAGCCGGCATTGCGCAAGGCCTTCACCGAGCACAAGGACGATCTGGTCTTCATGGACTTCATCATCGACCCGGCTGCCAACGTCTTCCCGATGGTTGCTGCCGGCAAGGGGCTGACCGAAATGATCCTCGCCGAAGAACTGTAAGCGAGGAAGGAAAAAATTATGCGACACATCATTTCCATCCTGATCGAAAACGAATCGGGCGCGCTGTCCCGCGTCGCCGGGCTGTTCTCCGCCCGCGGCTACAACATCGAATCGCTGACCGTGGCACCGACGGAAGATCCCTCGCTGTCCCGGATGACCATCCTGACCTGGGGCTCGGACGACGTGCTCGAACAGATCACCAAGCAGCTCAACAAGCTGGTTGATGTCGTCAAGGTGGTCGATCTCTCCGAGGCGCCGCATGTCGAGCGCGAACTGATGCTGATCAAGGTTCGCGCTACCGGCAAGGACCGCGAAGAGATGAAGCGGATGGCCGACATTTTCCGCGGCCGTATCATCGACGTCACCGAAACGGCTTATGTCATCGAGTTGACCGGTGCCAGTTCCAAACTCGATTCGTTCATCGCTGCGCTTGATGCCGGCCTGATTCTCGAAACGGTTCGTACCGGCGTTTGCGGCGTGGGCCGCGGCGACCGTATTCTCAAAGTCTGACTATCTGCTTATTTATAAAGAGGGTTTCATGAAAGTTTATTACGACAAGGACGCCGACCTCTCCCTGATCAAGGGCAAGAAGGTCACCATCGTGGGTTACGGCTCGCAGGGCCACGCCCATGCCCAGAACCTGAAGGATTCCGGCGTCAAGGTCACCGTCGGTCTGCGCAAGGATGGCGCTTCCTGGAAGAAGGCTGAAGCGGCCGGGCTGAAGGTCGAAGAGATCGCCAAGGCGGTCAAGGGCGCCGACGTCGTCATGATCCTGCTGCCGGACGAGAACATCCCGCAGGTGTACAACGAGGAAGTCGCGCCGAACCTGAAGAAGGGCGCTGCCCTGGCTTTCGCTCACGGCTTCAACGTGCACTACAACCAGGTCGTGCCGCGCGCCGATGTGGACGTCATCATGGTTGCCCCGAAGGGCCCCGGTCACACCGTGCGTTCCGAGTACCTGAAGGGGGGCGGTGTGCCGTCCCTGATCGCCGTCTTCCAGGACAAGACCGGCAAGGCCAAGGACATCGCCCTGTCCTATGCGGCTGCCAACGGCGGCACCAAGGGGGGCGTGATCGAGACCAACTTCCGCGAAGAAACCGAAACCGACCTGTTCGGTGAGCAGGCTGTTCTCTGCGGCGGTGCCGTCGAGCTGGTCAAGATGGGCTTCGAAACCCTGGTCGAAGCCGGCTACGCTCCGGAAATGGCCTACTTCGAGTGCCTGCACGAGCTGAAGTTGATCGTCGACCTGATGTACGAAGGCGGCATCGCCAACATGAACTACTCGATCTCGAACAACGCTGAGTACGGCGAGTACGTGACCGGTCCGGAAGTCATCAACGAGCAGTCGCGCGTCGCCATGCGCAACGCCCTGAAGCGGATCCAGACCGGCGAGTACGCCAAGATGTTCATTCAGGAAGGCAAGACCAACTACCCGTCAATGACGGCCCGCCGTCGCCTGAATGCCGTGCATCCGATCGAAACGGTCGGCGGCCAGTTGCGCGACATGATGCCGTGGATCAAGAAGAACAAGCTGGTTGATCAATCCAAGAACTGATTGATCGCTTAGTCGCCGGCTCAATGATGCGCCGTCGCTCGCGCTTGCTGTACTGACTTACTGTCTGCGCGACAGCGCCTCGTCTTTGCTTTGGGCGGTGTAGGAATCTGCACCGCCCAAGTTGTTTCTAGGTTCAGCCAGCCTGGCAGGTGTATCCTTCTGCCGTTTTGGAAGATCGTATCAGCCCATGACCGAACTCAAACCCCGCAAATCCCTGTTCAATCCTGAAGTGAAACGGCGCGGCATTTATATTCTGCCCAACCTGTTCACGACGGCAGCGTTGTTCGCCGGTTTTTTCGCCATTGTCCAGGCCATGCAGGGGGATTTTGAAAGGGCGGCGATGGCCATCTTCATCGCCATGGTGCTTGATGGCCTGGATGGGCGCGTGGCGCGCCTGACCAATACCCAGTCAGCCTTCGGTGCCGAGTACGATTCGTTGTCCGACATGGTCAGCTTTGGTGCAGCGCCGGCGCTGGTCATGTACGAATGGGCGTTGCGTGATTTGGGGCGACTCGGCTGGATCGCGGCGTTCATCTATTGTGCGGGTGCTGCTCTGCGGCTGGCTCGCTTCAATACTACGCTCGAGGTGATGGACAAACGCTTTTTCCAGGGCTTGCCTTCGCCGGCAGCTGCGGCGTTGGTGGCGGGTCTGGTCTGGGTGATGATCCTGGCCGAGGTGCCGGGCGGCGACGTCCGTTGGTTGGCTTGTGTGCTGACCGTCTTCGCCGGTATCACGATGATTTCCAACATCCGTTACTACAGCTTCAAGGACGTTAACCTGAAAAAGAGCGTACCGTTCTTCGTCATCGCCGCCATCGCCCTCGGTTTTGCCGTGATTGCCTATAGCCCGGAAATTGCCTTGTTCGCTTTTTTCGTCGTCTATGGTCTTTCCGGTTACGTGCTTGCTGCTGTGGCATGGATCAAGCGCAAGCCGGCCTGAGTTATTCCGGAGTCGTTTCATGAAACAGCATCTCGTCATTTTCGATACCACTTTGCGCGACGGAGAACAAAGTCCCGGCGCCTCGATGACCAAGGAAGAGAAGATCCGCGTCGCCCGCCAGTTGGAGAAAATGCGCGTCGACGTTATCGAGGCCGGTTTTGCCGCCGCCTCGCCGGGTGATTTCGATGCCATCCAGGCGATTGCCCAGGCGATCAAGGATTCAACGGTCTGCTCGCTGGCACGTGCCAGCGAGAACGATATTGCCCGTTCCGGTGAGGCGATCAAGCCGGCCAAGTCGGGCCGTATCCACACCTTCATCGCCACTTCGCCGATCCACATGGAGAAGAAGCTGCGCATGACGCCCGATCAGGTCGTCGAGCAAGCGGTCAAGGCGATCGGCTGGGCGCGCCAGTTTACCGACGATGTCGAGTTCTCGGCCGAGGATGCCGGGCGTTCGGATATCGATTTCCTGTGTCGCGTCTTCGAAGCGGTGATCAAGGCCGGAGCGAAGACGATCAACGTGCCAGACACGGTCGGTTATGCGATCCCCTTCCAGTACGCCGAGACCATGCGTCAGCTGATCGAGCGCGTGCCGAACGCCGACAAGGTCGTGTGGTCGGTGCATTGCCACAACGATCTCGGTCTGGCCGTCTCCAACTCGCTGGCGGCGGTGCTGGCCGGCGCCCGCCAGGTCGAGTGCACGATCAACGGCCTCGGCGAGCGGGCCGGCAATGCTGCGCTGGAAGAAATCGTCATGGCCGTGCGGACGCGGCCGGACATCTTCCCGGTCGAGACGCGCATCGACACGACGCAGATCGTGCCGGCGTCCAAGCTGATCTCGCAGATCACCGGCTACCCGGTGCAGCCGAACAAGGCCGTGGTCGGCGCCAACGCCTTCGCCCACGAATCCGGCATCCACCAGGATGGCGTGCTGAAGCACCGCGAGACCTACGAGATCATGCGCGCCCAGGATGTCGGCTGGACGCAGAACAAGCTGGTGCTCGGCAAGCATTCCGGGCGCAACGCCTTCAAGACGCGGCTCGGCGAACTGGGCATCGAGCTCGACAGCGACGAGGCGCTGAATGCCGCCTTCGCCCGCTTCAAGGAGCTGGCCGACAAGAAGCACGAGATTTTCGACGAGGACCTGCACGCCCTGGTTTCCGACGAAGTCGTGACGCCGGAGCAGGAACACTACAAGCTGGTTTATTCCCGCGTCTGCTCGGAAACCGGCGAAATGCCGCAGGCTACCGTGATCCTCAATGTCGGCGGCGTCGAGCACCAGGCCCAGGCCGACGGTGGCGGTCCGGTCGATGCCACCTTCAAGGCCATCGAGAGCATTGCCGGCAGCGGTGCCGAACTGCTGCTCTATTCGGTCAATGCCATCACCACCGGCACCGATGCCCAGGGTGAGGTGACGACGCGGCTGGCCAAGGCCGGGCGCATCGTCAATGGCAACGGCGCGGACACGGACATCGTCATCGCCTCGGCCAAGTCCTACCTGAACGCGCTGAACAAGCTCCACTCGACGCTGGACAAGGTGCGCGCCCAGGGCGATATCTGAGCGCCCGCTCGTCGCCGAGGCCGCCTCAGCTTTGCTCGGCGGCCTTTTTCTCGGGTGTTGCCCGCGTCCTCCGGATGTAGAGGATGGCGCTGGCGAAAATGATCGTCGCCAGCAGCGTTTCGCCAATGGCCAGCAGCTGCGTCAGGCCGCCATCGCTGGTGGCACGGGTCAGGCCTTCGAGCAGATAGAACTGGATCAGCAGCGAAAGCCATTTGTAGGTGTAGCGCTTGCCGCGCAGGATGCCGAACAGCGGTAGTAGCAGCACGACTGCCTTGAGGATCAGCCAGGAGCCGCCGGGGCGTAGCGGCGCCAGCCAGCCCTCCCAGAGCAGGCAGAGAAAAATCAGGGCAATAAGGCTGGCGCTGGTCAGCGTTTGCCAGCGAGTCGCGTTCATGTTCGCTCCAGTTTTTGTGCAATCAACGCCAAGCGGCGACCCTGGACAAAGGCGAGGCGGCTTTCAGCTTCGCCAAGCAGCGGGTCACCGTTGCCGCCGGAGACATGACTGGCGCCGTAGGGCGTACCGCCACCGGCGGTTGTCGTCAGTTCAGGCTCGGTGAAGGGCAGGCCCATCAGCAGCATGCCGTGATGAAGCAGAGGAAGCATCATCGATAGGAGCGTCGCCTCGTTGCCGCCGTGCGGACTGGCGCTGGCGGTAAACACGCAGGCCGGCTTGCCGGCCAGCGTGCCGTTGTGCCATTCGGCGATGGTGCCGTCGAGAAAATATTTCATTGCTGCCGCCATGTTGCCGAAGCGTACCGGGCTGCCCAGCGCCAGGCCGGCGCATTCGGCCAGATCTGCGGCTTCGACATAAGGCGCTCCCTGGGTGGGCACGCACGGGGCAGTGGCTTCGCAGACCGTGGAAACACGCGGCACCGTACGCAGGCGTGCCTGCATGCCCGGCACCGACTCGATGCCGCGGGCGATGCGTTCGGCGAGGGTGCGAACTGAGCCGCGATGGCTGTAATAGAGAACGAGGATGTCTTGCATGGTCGGCTATTATACGGGCCCATGCAGACACCTTCCCGCTATCGGCGAAATCGCCGGCAAGCCAGTCCGAATGCTGGCATATTCCGCCGCTTTTTCAGCGAGAACATGCTGCAGACCAGCGCTGCACTGGCATTTACCACGCTGCTGGCCTTGGTGCCCTTGGTCACCTTGATTCTTGCTGTGGCTGACCTTGTTCCCTATTTTGATCTGCTGCTTGGGCGATTGCAGCCTCTGCTTCGTGAGTCCCTGCTGCCCAGTGGCGCTGCCAGCACTATCGCTGGCGGCCTGGGGCGCTTTTCCCACAAGGCGCAACAATTGACTGTGGCGGGTCTGCTGCTGCTCTGCGTTACCGCGGTATTGTTACTGCATACCATCGAACGAACCTTCAATCACCTGTGGCGTGTCGAGCCGCGACCACTCGTTTCCCGCTTTGCGCTATATGTTTTTGTCATGGCTGTTTGGCCGTTTATTCTGGGGGCAATTGCCTATGCCATTTCCCTGGCTGTCAGCGGTTCGCTGGGTCTGGTTGACGAGCCGGCCTGGATCAGGACGTCGTTGTCGAAGGTGGTTTCAGTCATTTTGCTCGGCCTGTTCTTCGCCTTTCTCTACTATGCCGTGCCGAATACCCAGGTGGCGCGCCGCGCCGCACTGGCTGGCGGCCTGTTCGCAGCCTTGGCGGTTACCGGAATGCAGAAGCTTTTCGAGATATATCTGGCAACCTCGGGCTTGTTCAAAAGTATCTACGGTGCCTTGGCTGCCATCCCGATTTTTCTTGTCTGGCTCCATCTGTCGTGGGCCATCGTGCTGTTTGGCGGATTGTTGGCCGCTAGCCTGAATGCTCGGGAGAAACGCTGAACAGGTCTATGCTGCTTGTTTGTTCGTCGAGTTGCTCGGTGCGCACCTCTCTTACCAGCAGGTTGTCCGATTCAACCAGCAAAACCAGGCGCTCCTTGCTGCCCTGGAGTTTCCCCGAGGCGACCAGCAGTGATTCAAGTGGGCGCAAGGGCGGTGTCTCCGGCAAGATCAGGGCGCTTATCCGTTCCGAAGTCAGTTCGTAGGGTTGAGCGATTTCGGCAGCCACGGCATGGGCAGCAATCAGTTGCAGGCCGAGTTCTACATGCTCGGGATTTTCCGAGATTGCCCAGCGAATGATGCAGATATGCCAAGGGGGTGAGCTCTCCTCTCCTTCGCTGAGTGCTTGCAGGGCGACAACATCACCAATGCGCAGATCGTCAGTATTTCCGCTGACGTGCATCAGGGCGTAGCCGTCAGGGCTTTCATTGGTGACCATCCATTCACTGAGCGGGATGACCTTCTGGGGTGTCTTGAGCAACTGCCATAGCGACTCCAGGCCAAGGCAGAGGCTGGCGCGATAGGATTGGCGCCGTCTGGGAAAGCGGCGTTTGGCAGGACTGCCCCACAGGTTCGCAAGGCGCTGCAGGATGCCGCGGCCGGCTCGCGTATCGGCAAGTGTAGGAAGTCCAAGTGCTTCGGCGGAAACGCCACGTTCCAGTTCGCTGTGGTGGCGGCGTGCTTCGGCGGCAATGGCGTCGCAGGAGAAATAAAGCGGCTGTGCATCGCTGGCCGGAATGCGGCGGACCAGTGCGTGGGCAGGGAAATCGCGGTCGAGATCGATCCAGAAAATTGCCTTCGCATTTTCTGGGGGAGTTTCCTGCAGATCAATGCGGATCGGACTGCGCTCGATGTAGTTGCTGATGAATTCCAGTTCTGTGGCCGAGAATGATGCGGGCTGGGCGATGGCGGCGAGCAGGATGTCCGTATAGGCGCGCTGGACGCCTGCTCCGCCACGCGGTCCGGGAAAGTTTTCCAGGCCGAGTCGGCGGGCAGTTCGAAAGGCGGCATGCAGTTGCTGCCAGAGGCCGATGGCCGTTGGTGAGGCGACCAGATGGTCAATACGGATTTGCCATGCGATACCTTGCATTGCACGCAACAGTGAAGCGTGGGGCGAGCGCAACGAATTGCCACCCTTGGGGTCAAACAACTCAGCTAGTGAGTTGAAATAATCCTGGGTCAGGATTTCCAGTAGGTCGGTCAGTAGCTTGACGCGCTGACGGATTTTGCGCGATACCGGTAACGAGACATCCTGGAAATTCGGTAGCTCTGCATTGGTGATGCGCTCGGCGTGAGCGAACAGCAGGTCCAGCAGTTTGATGCGTTGGGAGATGGGGAGTGCTGTGTCGCGTAAAGTCAGCAGATGCCGGTAAAGCTGCTCGGCATCGTCACTGCCTTGGCGGTCGTGCGCCTTGGCCAGCCATTCGAGGATGGTCCGGACGTTGGCTTCAGTGGCCGGTGTAAGGGGGGGCAAGGTAGTCATCGAGTTGGCAGAATAGCAAATATTTGGCGCGCTACGATGCTCCGCTTGCGTCCTGTCCGGCGGCTTTTCCCATGCTTGTTCCGGCGATGTTCTGTCGCTGGTCAGCTACGGGCCAAGTGGCTTGTTTTATCGCAATAAAGCGATATAATGCCCGGTCTTTTTTCCAGCTAGGAAAGTATTCTCATGGTTGTTATCCGTCTTGCCCGTGGTGGCGCCAAGAAGCGCCCGTTCTACAACCTGGTTGTCACCGATTCCCGCAACCGTCGCGATGGCCGTTTCGTCGAGCGCATCGGTTTCTACAATCCGGTTGCTTCCGGCAATGCCGAAGCTCTGCGTATTTCTGCCGATCGCCTGGCCTACTGGCAGAAGAACGGCGCCCAGTTGTCGCCGACCGTCGCCCGTCTGGTCAAGCAGAACGCCGCCCAACAGGCTGCCTAAGTTTTCCCTTGTCCGGCAACGATATCGTCGTCTTGGGTCGGCTGGCCGACCCTTACGGGATTCGTGGCTGGATCAGGTTGTATCCCTTCGGGGATGATCCGATGGCCTGGGCGCAAATGCCGGTTTGGTGGATGGCCCGGGAGGGTGAGCCATGGCGCGAAGTCGGGCTGAAGTGCCTGAAAATGCATGGCGATGGTCTGGTGGTGGCTCTGGAAGGGGTTGCTGACCGGACTGCCGCCGAGGCCCTGAAGGGTGTTCTGGTCGGGGCGCCGCGCAACAGTTTGCCGGCGACTGGCGAGGACGAGTTCTACTGGGGCGATCTGCTCGGGCTTGCGGTGGTGAATTCCGCCGGTGAGCGGCTCGGCAAGGTCGCCGGGTTGATCGAGACCGGGGCCAACGATGTGCTGCGGGTTGTCGCCGATGACGAAAGCGAGCGTTTGCTGCCCTTCGTCGCGGCCGTGGTCCTGGAGGTCGATAAGGAAGCGGGGCTGATCCGCGTGGAGTGGGGCAGCGACTGGTGATCCGGTTCGACTGTGTGACCATCTTCCCGGAGATGTTCGCTGCCGTGACGCTCAGTGGCATTACCCGTCGGGCGCTGGAAGAGCGGCGCTGGGTCTGGCAGGGCTGGAATCCCCGGGATTTCGCCGACAATGCCTGGCGGCGGGTGGATGATCGCCCCTTCGGTGGCGGCCCGGGCATGCTGATGCAGCCAGGGCCGCTGGAGCAGGCGATCGCGGCAGCCAAGGTTCAGCAGCGTGAGGCGGGGCTGGCGAAGAGCCGGGTGATCTACCTCTCGCCGCAGGGTGCGCCGCTGACGCATGAGCGGGTGATGCAGCTGGCGACGGGCGAAGAGGGGTTGATCCTGCTTTGCGGTCGCTACGAAGGAATCGATGAGCGCTTGATCGAACGCTGCGTCGATGAGGAAATTTCGATCGGGGATTTCGTGCTCTCCGGTGGCGAGTTGCCGGCGATGGTATTGATTGATGCCGTCGTCCGCCAGTTGCCCGGGGTGCTCGGTGATGCCGCTTCGGCGGTGGAAGATTCGTTTGTCAGTGGTCTGCTGGATTGTCCGCACTACACCCGTCCCGAGATCTACGAAGGGGTAGCAGTACCGGAGGTGTTGATGTCCGGCGATCACAAGAAAATTCGTCGCTGGCGGCTCAAGCAGTCGCTGGCGCGGACCCGGAAGCGTCGCCCGGATTTGTTGGCGCACCGCAGTTTGACTGCGGAGGAAACGCAACTACTCACGGAAATTTCCGGAGAGGAGCAATGCGGTGAGTAAGTGTTTATAAATTAAAGGATCTCACATGAACCTGATTCAGCAACTTGAGCAAGAAGAAATCGCCCGCCTGGGCAAGACCATTCCCGATTTTGCTCCGGGCGACACCGTTGTCGTCCAGGTGAAGGTCAAGGAAGGCAATCGCGAGCGTTTGCAGGCTTACGAGGGTGTTGTCATCGCCAAGCGCAACCGTGGCCTGAACTCCGGCTTCACGGTGCGCAAGATTTCGTCCGGCGAAGGCGTCGAGCGTACCTTCCAGACCTATTCCCCGCTGGTTGCCTCGATCGAGGTCAAGCGCCGCGGTGACGTGCGTCGTGCCAAGCTGTACTACCTGCGTGACCGTTCGGGCAAATCGGCTCGTATCAAGGAAAAGCTGCCGGCAAAGAAGGCTTCTGCCTGATCGCTTGCCAGCAAATGAAAAAGGGGCTTCGGCCCCTTTTTTTGCGTCCGGATTTTCTCGTTCCGGATATGAAAAAGGAGCCGGTGGCTCCTTTGTGCGTCTGCTGGTCAGGACTGCCGCTTGTCTCTTTCAATCAGGGCGTAGGCCGAATGGTTGTGGATCGACTCGAAGTTTTCTGATTCGACCACGTAGGCGTCGATGCGCGGCTCAGCGTTGAGGCGGGCGGCGACGTCGCGCACCATGTCCTCGACAAACTTGGGGTTGTCGTAGGCACGCTCGGTGACATATTTCTCGTCGGGGCGCTTGAGCAGGCCGAACAACTCGCACGAGGCTTCGGATTCGACCAGCTGGACGAGTTCCTCTATCCACATGAAATCGTTGGTGCGGGCGGTGACGGTAACGTGCGAACGCTGGTTGTGGGCGCCGCGTTCGGAAATTTTCTTCGAGCAGGGGCACAGGCTGGTTACCGGGACGACGACCTTGACCGAGGTGATTACCTTGCCGTCGGCGATGTCGCCGATGAAGGTGACGTCGTAGTCGAGCAGGCTCTGGACGCCGGAAACCGGTGCGGTCTTGTTGATGAAGTAGGGGAAGTTCATCTCGATGTGGCCAGTCTCGGCTTCGAGTTTGACCACCATGTCGCGCAGCATCACCGGGAAGTTCTCGACGGAAATCTCGCGTTCGTGGCTGTTGAGGATTTCCACGAAGCGTGACATGTGCGTGCCCTTGAAGTTGTGTGGCAGACCGACGTACATGTTGAACATGGCGATGGTGTGCTGGATGCCTTCGGACTTGTCCTGGACCTTGATCGGGTGCCGGATCGACTTGATGCCGACCTTGTTGATGGCAATGTGACGGGTGTCCGCGGAGCTCTGGACGTCGGGGATGGGGGCGATGGCGTTCATGAATGCTGTTCTATCGGGTTATCGGTGGTTCAGGCATTCGCGCACGCTGCGCACGATGCCTTCCTTGTCGAGGCCGAGCTCGGCGAGGAGCTGACCTTGTTCGCCATGATCGATGAAACGATCCGGCAGGCCGAGACGCAGCACGGCCACGTTCAACCCGCGTTCGCCCAGCACCCGCTCGATTTCCGAGCCGGCGCCGCCGATCACGGCATTCTCTTCGATGCTGACAAGCAGCGAATGGTTCCCGGCCAGCTCGACGATCAGGTCGATATCGAGCGGTTTGACGAAACGCATGTTGACGACGGTCGCGTCGAGCGCCTCGCCGGCGCCTTCTGGCTGTTCGT
>WBUO01000048.1 GCA_008933675.1 Dechloromonas sp. | reverse complement strand
CTTCGAGGTCGAGGATACCGGCATCGGCATGGACGAGGCGCAACGGGCGGTAGTCTTCGAAGCCTTTCAGCAAGCCGACGATTCGACGACGCGGCGTTTCGGCGGTACGGGCCTGGGCCTGGCCATCTGCCGGAACATCGCGCAGCTGATGGGCGGCGAGGTCGGGGTCGAGAGCGCCCCGGGCAAGGGCAGCCTGTTCTGGCTCACGGCCAGGCTCGCCAGGGCGCGGAACACCGACGGCGCACCGGCCGTCGATGGCGCCTTCGCGCATGTCCGCTGTCTGGTCGTCGACGATGTGCCGATGTCCAGCATGGTGCTGTTGAAGCAACTGCAGGCGCTGGGCGTTGCCGCCGAGCATGCCGCCTCGGGCGGCGAGGGCATCGAGCGCATCGTGCAGGCGGAACGGGCGGGAACGCCTTTCCAGCTGGTATTGGTCGACCTGTACATGCCGGGCATGGATGGCGTGGCGATGATTTCCCGCCTCAAGGCACTGGCGCTGGCCGCCGTACCCGACTGCGTGCTGCTGAGTTCAGCGCGCGACGAGGAGTTGCTCCGGTCGGCCAGCCATAGCGGCTTTGCCGCCTGCCTGAGCAAGCCGGTGTCGATGTCCTCGCTGCAAGCCTTTCTGGCCAGTTACTTCGCCCCGCGGGTGAAGGTTGTTTCCAGCGCAGCCGAGGAGATCGAGGCGATCCTGCGGCGCGATTTCGGGCAGGCCAGGGTCTTGCTGGTGGAGGATGAGCCGATCAACCAGATGGTCGTCGAGGAGCTGCTGAAGGATGCCGGCCTGAGCGTCGATTTTGCCGATAACGGCAAACGCGCCTTGCAGATGCTCGGCAGCAATCGCTACGAACTGGTCGTGATGGACATGCAGATGCCGGAAATGGATGGCATCGAGGCGACGCGGCAGATCAGGGAGGTGCTGGGCATGCAGACGCTGCCCATCATCGCCATGACGGCCAATGCCTTCCGTGATGACATGGAATCCTGTTTTGCCGCCGGCATGGACGATTTTCTGGCCAAGCCGGTCGTCCCGCAGATGCTGTACGAAAAACTGCTGGGCTGGCTGTCCGGCAAGGCGAGCAGTCGGCGGAAGCGGGAAAGCCCGGTCAGCGGCTGAGACTGCCCGGCGGCTGCCGGAAGCCGGTGGCGGTCTCGCGGAGACGGGGTGTCGGGTCGGTAACGGCCGTGAGTCGGCCGCCAGCCGCCGGTCAGTCCGCCCTGGCCAGCCAGTCCTCGAGAAACGCCACGCAGACGCGCAGTTTGGCCGAAGTGGACAGGCGCGAGGGCGTCACGGCCCAGACATCGACCTCCTGCGCGTAGTCGGGCAGCAGATGCACGAGGTCGCCGCGGGCGATGCTCGGGCCGACGTCCCACAGCGAACGCAGGATGATGCCGTGGCCGGCGATGGCCCACTGATGGACGATCTCGCCGTTGTTGGCGGACAGCGGACCGGCAATGCGGACGCTTTCAATGCCCTGCGGGCCGTGCAGCGTCCATTGGCCGAACTGGAAGTCGCGCTCGCGGATGACGATGCAGCGGTGGCCGGCGAGCTCGGCCAGCGTCTGCGGCATGCCGTGGCGGGCTAGGTAGGCGGGGGCGGCGCACAGCACGCGGCGATTGCGGGCGATGCGCCGGGAGATCACGTTGGGTTCGCTGACGGCGCCGATACGGATGTCGAGGTGGAAGCCTTCGTCGATCAGGTTGACCGGCCGGTCGAGCAGTTCCAGTTCGATTTCCAGCGCCGGGTAGCGCAGGGCGAGGGCGGACAGCGCCGGGCCGACGCGGTTGCGGCCGAAACCGGAACTGGTGCAGATGCGCAGCAGGCCGGCTGGCTCGGCACGGGTGCTGGAGACGGCCTCGCCCATCTGTTCGACGTCCTCGAGGATGCGCTGGGCCCACTGGTGCACGATGTCGCCCTGTTCGGTGAGGCTGACGCGGCGCGTCGTCCGGTGCAGCAGGCGGGTTTGCAGGCTGCGTTCGAGCAGCGCGATGCGCTTGCTGACGTAGGCATTGGAGACACCCAGTTCGCGGGCGGTGGCGGCGAAGCCGCCCTTGCGGACGACGGTGCAGAACAGCTGGAGGTCGTCGAGCAGCGGTTTGTTGTTCACGATATGTGCACAGTGGTGTTACGGATCGGCTGATTATAGGCTTGTCTGTTTCCAGTACCATCGCCGGCATTCCATCATCGTGAGCGCCGCACCATGTCCCGTCATTCCATCGCAGTCATCGCCGGCGACGGCATCGGCAACGAAGTCATGCCCGAGGGACTGCGCGTGCTGCAGGCGGCCGCCGACAAATTCGCCATCGCACTGGACCTGACCGCCTACGACTGGGCCCACTGCGACTACTACCTGCAGCACGGCAAGATGATGCCGGACGACTGGTTCGCCCAGTTGCGCGGCCACGAGGCGATCTTCTTCGGCGCCGTCGGCTGGCCGGACAAGGTGCCCGACCACATCTCGCTGTGGGGCTCGCTGCTCAGGTTCCGTCGTGAGTTCGACCAGTACGTGAACCTGCGCCCGGTGCGCCTGATGCCCGGCGTGCCCTGTCCGCTGGCCGGACGGCAGGTCGGCGACATCGATTTCTACGTCGTGCGCGAGAACACCGAGGGCGAGTATTCCGCCGTTGGCGGCCGGCTGTTCGAAGGCACCGATCGCGAGATCGTGCTGCAGGAGGCGGTGTTCAGCCGCCAGGGCGTGGACCGCATCCTCAAGTACGCCTTCGAGCTGGCGCAGAGCCGGCCGAAGAAGCACCTGACCTCGGCCACCAAGTCGAACGGCATCGCCATCAGCATGCCGTACTGGGACGAACGGGTGGAGGCAATGGCCGCCGCCTACCCGGAGGTGCGCTGGGACAAGTCGCACATCGACATCCTGACCGCCCGCTTCGTGCTGCATCCGGATCGCTTCGACGTGGTCGTCGCCTCCAACCTGTTCGGCGACATCCTCTCCGACCTCGGCCCGGCCTGTACCGGCACCATCGGCATCGCGCCCTCGGCCAACCTCAATCCGGAGCGCACCTTCCCCTCGCTGTTCGAGCCGGTGCATGGCTCGGCGCCGGACATCGCCGGGCGCCACATCGCCAACCCGATCGCCCAGATCTGGTCGGCGGCGATGCTGCTCGATTTCCTCGGCGACGGCCAGGGTCGCTACCGGGCGGCGCACGACGCCATCGTCAAGGCCATCGAGACGGTGCTGGTCGATGGTCCCCGGACGCCGGACATGGGCGGTACGGCCAATACCACCGCGGTCGGCCGGGCCGTCGCCGAGGCGCTCGATGGCCTTTGATCCCAGCCTGCCGGCGCTGCTCGGGCCGCTGCTGATGGGTGCCGCGCTTGGCTGGCTCGGCGGCCTGCTCGGCATCGGCGGCGGCATCATCGCCATCCCGGTGCTGGCCATGGGCTTCGGCATGAGCCAGCAGCTGGCGCAGGGCACGGCGCTGGTGATGATCACGCCCAACGTGCTGCTCGCCTTCTGGCGCTATCACCAGCGCAACCCGCTGCCGCTGCGGAGCATCGGCCTGCTTGGCGCCACCGCGCTGCTCGCCACCTGGCCGGCGGCGCGGCTGGCGGTGCTGCTCG
Source organism: Dechloromonas sp. (assembly GCA_008933675.1). Lineage (GTDB taxonomy): Bacteria > Pseudomonadota > Gammaproteobacteria > Burkholderiales > Rhodocyclaceae > Azonexus. The sequence goes on along the minus strand of WBUO01000048.1, from coordinate 18,790 downwards.
ATTCGCGGGTGCTGATGGTCTGTTTCGCCGTGTTCCTGATTGGCTTGTCGCTGTACTTCCTGTGGGGCAGCCGCCGTTCGGCGCCGGTCGTCGATCCGGCCGGGGCCTGGAATGAACGCTGGTTGCCCGGTGTCGGTCTGCTCAGCGGTTTCTTTTCCGGTTTGTTCAGCGTCGGTGCCGGCATCGTCGCGGCCCCCATCCTGGTCCGCTGTTTCGGCAAGCGCCAGGCGGTGGCGCAGGGCATCGCGCTGGCCGTTGTCGTGCCCGGCTCGCTCGTCTCGCTGGCCATCTACGGGCAGGCCGGCATGGTCGATTGGCAGAGCGGCGCGCTGCTGGCGGTCGGCGGGCTGTGTACCGTGTCGTCCGGGGTCGCCTGGGCGCACCGCCTGCCGGAACGCCGCCTGCGCCGCCTTTTTTCGGTGATGCTGCTGGTTACTGCCGGCCTGATGATCCGCGCCGGCATCGTCGGCTGATTTTTGCGACAATGGCGGCCCGCTGCCGCCCGTCGATCATCGCCACCGTGTTCCGCCTTCCCGCTCCCTTGTCGCATTGCGAGGCCGCCTGATGGACGGCAACTCGCGCTTCATCAGCAGCGCCCAGGAGGGGCCGCATCGCGATCTGGAGGAACTGGTGCGGCGGCACATGGCGTATCCGTTCAGGAAGCCGGTTCTCGATTTCAACCGCGCGGCACTGGCTACGGCGCTGGCCGCCCGCGCCGCCTGGAACCCGGCGGCGCCGCTGATCCTCGATGCCGGCTGCGGCGTTGGCTGGAGCACGCAGCGCATCGCCGAAACCCATGCCGATCACTTCGTCATCGGCCTCGACCAGTCGCTGGATCGCCTGAGCCGCGGCAAGCCCTTGCCGATGCCGGGCAACGCGCTGCTGGTACGGGCCGATCTGGTCGATTTCTGGCGCCTGCTGGCGGAGAACGGCATCCGTCTGGCCCGCCACTACAACCTGTATCCGAACCCCTGGCCGAAGATCGGCCATCTCGCCCGGCGCTGGCACGGGCATGCGGTGTTTCCGGTCTGGCGCGAGCTGGGCGGCATCGTCGAGTGCCGCAGCAACTGGCGCATCTATGTCGAGGAAATGGCGCTGGCGCTCGGCTGGCTGAGCGGGCAAACGGTGCTGGCCGAACCGTGGCGGACCGATGAGCCGATGACGCCGTTCGAGAAGAAATATCTCGCCTCCGGCCACGAACTGTGGCGCTGCCGGGTGGATCTTGACTGAGTCCCCGGAGATGAGCGTCTGTCAGAGCTGCGGCGCCTGCTGCGCCAGCCTGCGCGTCGATTTCCATCCGGCCGAGCTGGCCGGTGGCGCCTTTGCCTGGGGCGGCGGCGTGCCCGTTGAAATGACGGTGCCGGTGACGCCGGCCATCGTCCGCCTGCGCGGCACCGATGCCGCGCCGCCGCGCTGCGTGGCGCTGGCCGGCGAGGTGGGGGTGGCCGTCACCTGCACGATCTATGATGCGCGGCCGTCGCCGTGCCGCGAATTCGATGTCGAGCATCCGGCCTGCAACCGGGCGCGCCGGCAGTGCGGGCTGCCGCCGCTCGGCTGAATCAGGCCGGCGGGCCGGGCAGCCAGCGGAGCAGCGTGGCGAACAAGGTTTCCGGATCGACCGGTTTGCCGATGTGGTCGTTCATGCCGGCCGCCAGGCAGCGCTGGCGGTCTTCGGCGAAGGCGTTGGCGGTCATGGCGATGATCGGCACCGTCGCACCGCCGGGCAGGGCGCGGATCGCCCGCGTGGCATCCAGCCCATTCATCCGCGGCATCTGCATGTCCATCAGGATCAGGTCGTAGCGTTTGCCGGCGGCGCGCTGGCAGGCCTCTTCGCCGTCGGTCGCGGTGTCTACCGACACCCCGGCTTCTTCGAGCAGGTCGCGCGAGACTTCGCGATTGATCGGCTCATCTTCGACGAGCAGGATGCGGGCACCGGGGTGTTCCCGGCGCAGGCGCTCCTCGCAGGCGTGCAGGTTTCCGGAGAACGGGTCGTGGCCGGCGTCGCTGCCCCGTTCGAGGCAGGCGGTGAACCAGAAGGTGCTGCCGGCACCCGGCTGGCTGCGCACGCCGATTTCACCACCCATCAGTCCGGCCAGACGCTTGCTGATGGCCAGGCCGAGGCCGCTGCCGCCGTATTTGCGGGCGAAGGATCCGTCGGCCTGCTCGAAGGCGCTGAACAGGCGTTGCTGATCGGCGGCGGCAATGCCGATGCCGGTATCCCGGACTTCGAAACGCAGGGTCAGGTGGCTCGGCGTTGCCGCGACCTGCAGGACGCGGATGGCCACTTCGCCGTGCTCGGTGAACTTGACGGCGTTGCTGCACAGGTTGAGCAGGATCTGCCCGAGACGGTCGGGGTCGCCGCGCAGCACACTCATTTCCAGGCGCTGCGGCAGTTCGCAGCTGAGGGCCAGGCCCTTTTCGGCGGCCAGGTGGCCGACCAGGCTACGCACGTTCTCGAGGACGCCGCCGAGGCGGAAGGCGGTGCTGGCCAGGGTCAGCTTCTCGGCCTCGATGCGCGACAGGTCGAGAATGTCGTTGATCACCGCCAGCAGGTGGCGGGAGGCGCCGATGACCTTGTTCAGCTGTTCCTTCTGCTTGTCGTCGGCGGCCCGGCGCAGGGCCAGCTCGGTCATGCCCATGATGGCGTTCATCGGCGTCCGCAGCTCGTGGCTCATCGTCGCCAGGAAGGTGCTCTTGGCCCGGCTGGCCGATTCGGCGGCATCCTTGGCGACCGACAGGGCCAGCGTGCGCTCGGCGACCATCTGTTCGAGGTGCTCGCGATAGCGGGTCAGCTCGGCTTCGTTGCGCCGCCGTTCGGTGATGTCGCGGGTGATGCCGAGGATCTGCCGCGGTCGACCGTCGGCATCGAGCAGGATGGTGCTGACCACCTCGGTGGCCACGATGCTGCCATCCTTGCATGGCTGGTCGAGCTCCATCGTCGAAAAGCGGGCATCCGGGTTGCCGGCGGCGATGCTGCTCAGGGCACGCTGCAGCGCGCGGTCGACCTGTTCGGCCGATTCCGGCGTCAGTGCCGCGGTCAGCGGCTGGGCCATGATCTCCTCGGCGGTCCATCCGCGCAGGCGACGGACCGACGGGCTGATGTAGCTGAAGCGCAGATCAGGCAGATCGAGCAGCCAGATGACGTCGTTGCTGTTGTCGGAGATCAGCCGGTAGCGTTCTTCGGCACGGCGCAGCGCGGCATCGGTGCGGGCGCGTTCGACGGCCAGCCCGGCGAGTTCCACGTAGCGCTCGATGTCGGCGATCTCGTCGGCCGACGGTGTCGTCGGCATCGCGTGATAGATGGCGAAACTGCCGGTGACCTGGCCGCCTGCATTGGTGAAGGGCTGCGACCAGCAGGCGCCGATGCCGGCGCGCCGGGCCAGTTCGCGGAACGGTGCCCAGAAGGGATGGCTGGCGATGTCGTCGACGATCACCCGTTCGTTGCGGTGGGCGGCCGTGCCGCAGCAGGCGACGCCCTCGCCGATGGCCAGGCCTTCCATGGCCTCGACGAAGAAGCCGGGCAGGCTGGGTGCCGCTCCGTGGCGGATGTGGCGGCCATCTTCGTCGATCAGCAGGATCGAGCAGCGGAGATCGGGATGGCGCGTTTCGACGCCGCGCGCCAGGGTGTCGAGGACTTCGCCCAGGCCGGCCCGGCTGTTGAGCATCTTGAGGACGCGGTTCTTCAGCAGCAGGTCGTCGCTGCGCAGGGCCAGCGCCTCGCGGCTGCGCCGCAGGCGGGCGTTGATGCCGGCCACGTAGAGGGCGATGGCGCTGATCACGCTGAGCGCCAGCAGGGCGGCCGCCAGCCAGGCCGAATAGCGGCTCAGGTCGTGCTCGCTGCTCTTCTGGTGCAGGAAGCCGTCGAGCTGAAAGCCGGCGGGCAGCATGCCGATTTCGGCGTAAGTGTCGGCGATGTGGCGCCAGCGCCCGGCATTCATGTAGCCGATGGCCACCAGGTCGCGGCGGATCAGCGGGATCATCTTTTCTGCCTCGAAGCGCAGGAATTCACGCGAGATGCCGGGGGCGTGGCGGCTGGCGATCAACTCGATGATCTCGTCCGGATGATCGAGGGCGTATTCCCAGCCGCGCAGGCTGGCCTCGAGGAAGGCGCGGACGCGCTCCGGATGCGCGCGCAACTCCGCTTCGGAGGTGAACAGGTTGTCGCCATAGAAATCGATGCCCACCGATCGCGGCGTGAAAACGAGGAACTCGAGGCCGGCGCGGAGCAGGAAGTAAGGCTCGTTGGTGCTGTAGGCGGTGATGGCGTCGACCTTGCCGTCGATCAGGTCCTGCGGACTGAAGCTGTGCGGCAGGCGCTCCACCCGGTCGAGCGGAATGGCCTCGCGCTTCAGGTAGGCGGTCAGCTCGTCGGTCTGCGGCTCGAACATCACGCGCTTGTCGACCAGATCGTGCACGCTCTGGTTGGGGGCTGTCTGGCGGGCCACCAGTACCTGCGGCGAGTGCTGGAAGATCGCCGCCAGCACGACCACCGGCTTGCCGGCTTTGCGTTCGAGCAGCAGGCTGCTGCTGCCGACCCCGAAATTGGCCCGGCCGGCGACCACCTCGCCGACGACGTCGTCGCCCGGGCGGGCCGCCTTGATGGTGACCTCGAGCCCGGCGTCACGGTAATAGCCCATGGCTTCGGCGGCGTAGTAGCCGGCGAACTGGAAGGCGTGCGTCCATTTCAGCTGGAGGGTCAGCGACTCGGCCGCTGCTGCGGGGCTGGCGAGCGCGGGACAGAGAATGAGTCCGGCGAGCAGCGCGCAGATCGAACGGAAATTCACAAAATTGTCAGATGTATGATCAGTCGGGCAATGATACCCGCCCCAACCGCCCGCTTGCGTGAAAAATGCGGCCGCCGACCCTCCCGGCTGCCGCCGGAATTGCCTGAATCAGCCTCGGCACAAGGCTTTCGACCCCTGTGCGTTTTATCCCCGGCGAGGTCGGGTAAGTCTGTGGATAAGCTCGGGAGAAGTGCCGGAAGTCGCTGAGCGGCAAGACAAAAACGGCACTGCCTAAAAAACGGGCAGGGCTCAGGGCTGTTTGCGGGTCTGGCGTTTGCGCCGTTTGGGAGTCAGCAGCTGGGTTTCGATGACTTCTCTGCAAGGGCCGGGGGGGCTGCCAGCCCCGCGGGCAGGGTAAGGACACCCGTCGTGCCGGCGTCTCGATACTCTCGGCGACGTGCTTCATGTGCGGGCTTTTGCACGCCATGGGGAGGCCGCTGTCAGTTTCCTGCAACCGCATTTTCTGCTCGCCTTGCCGGTCCTTGCGAGCGGAAGAAGCCCGCCATCGACTGACTGACAGCGTCAATGCGTCCGAAAAGACCGGTGACGCTCTCGTCCCAGGTGAGCTTCAATGTGGCGCAGGCATCTGTAGAAAGGTGGGTGACGCGCGAGTCATCCCCATTCAGGCCAAGTGCCGCACTCAGAACTTCGGCGATATGGGTTACGGCGACCAGCGGTTCGCTGGCTGCCTGCTCAGGTTTGTGGTGATGCAGGATGGCGTTGCGCAGCGGGCCGGGGAGATCCCAGCTCTCGGCCAGCCAGGCACCGATCAGGGTGTGGTCGACGCCGAACTGCCGGCGTTCGGCTTCCTCGATGCGGCAACCATTTATCCGGCAGTCGTCGCGCGCCGCAAGAAATGCGTCTGGCTCGTGGCGATAGAGCCAGAGTTGGCCAACATCGTGGAGCATGCCGGCAATCAGTGCCATATCGCCCGAATGGTGGCAATGAATGGCGAGTTGCTGGGCGCAGACACCCACTGCGCAACTGTGCTCCCAGAAACGTCCGGCCAGACCCGGGGGCAGCGTGTCGTTCAGGAAGCCGGCCATGCTCGTGGCAATGACGGTTCTCCGGATGCGAGCCAGGCCGATCATCGAAGTCGCCGTGAACATATTGCAGATACGCATGTCGGGTCGGGTGCGGACAGCTACCGAATTGGCTTGTTCAAGAATCTGTCCGATGAGCGCCGGATCCCGCTCGATCAGGCTGACCAGCAGATTGAGGTTGGCATCGGGATCGTCGAGGGTGGCCAGCACGCGTTCAATGGTGCGCGGGAAGGCCGGCAGTAGATGCTGGTTGCGGCGCACATCGTCACGGTTGATCGATCCGCTCATGATCATTTGCTCCGGTAGCTGAGAACACAGTCGAAAAGGGCTGCCATGGTCGGTTCGCTGAGGTCGGCATCGGCAAAGATGCGCAGTGTGCGGCCGGCGGAATCTGCTGTGTCGGCGGCGATTTGCTCGGGGCTTCGGGTTTCCGGCATGGCGACGCAGACAAACTCGGCGCCGTTGGCATACAGCTGTCTCAGGTTGCCGTCGGTCAGCACATGGCCGGCCGGCAGGTGCAGGCGGAGGATGTTGCGGTCGCTGAGATTCAGTGCGCGGCCGATGACCATGCCGGCTTCGATTTCGGCGAACGGCAGGTAGCGCAAACGGGTTTCTCGGCTGATGAAGGTATTTCGATCTGCTTGCGGGGCCATGACGTTGCTCCTGAAAAGCTCGGCTTGACAAAGTGATATAAAGTTGCACAAAATGATAACAAATGATAATTTGTGGTGCAAGCCGTTTGCTGACATCCGCATGGAGGTGGAGATGAACATCGATCTGACGAGCCAGGCGACACCTTCGACTATCCTCATAGTCGATGACACGCCGGAGAATCTCGGCATTCTTGGTGAGGCGTTGCAGCCGCAGTATCGTGTGCGTGCCGTCAATTCCGGCGAGCGGGCACTGCGGGCGCTCGCCGGCCCGGTGCTACCCGATCTGGTGTTGCTTGATGTGATGATGCCGGGCATGGATGGCTACGAAGTTCTGCGCAGGATGCAGGCAGATCCAGTGCTGCGTGCCATTCCGGTCATCTTCGTCACTGCCATGGACGCGAGCGAGAGCGAAGAGCGGGGACTGGCCTTGGGGGCTGTCGATTACATCACCAAGCCGGTGAACATACCCATCGTCCTTGCCCGGGTTCGCGCCCATCTTGAGCTCAAGGGTGCCCGCGACCGCCTTGCCGGACAGAAGGAATGGCTGGAGCGCGAGGTCGAGCGGCGCATGCAGGAAAACCTCCTGATCCAGGAACTCAGCGTCCGCGCGCTGGCTTGTCTGGGCGAGGCTCGCGACAATGAAACCGGCAATCACATTGTTCGGACGCAGTCCTATGTTGAAGTGCTGGCCGAGCATCTGGCCGACAATGAGGGTTTCAGGAGTGCCCTGGCTGGCCAGCGCCGGCGCCTGATCGTCCAGGCGGCTCCGCTGCACGATATCGGCAAGGTCGGGATTCCCGACGCCATTCTGCTTAAACCGGGAAAGCTGACGATCGAGGAATTCGCGATCATGAAGCAGCATCCCGTGATTGGCGGCCAGGCCATCGCCAAGGCCATGCGGCAGGCCCGCCTCGGCTTGGGTGACGGGGTGAAGGAGCATGTCGAGGGGGCTTTCACATTTCTTGAGGTGGCCAGCGAGATCTCGCTGGGGCATCATGAAAAATGGGATGGCAGCGGCTATCCCTACGGACTGGCTGGTGACGCCATTCCTGTCTCGGCACGGTTGATGGCTTTGGCCGACGTCTTCGATGCCTTGATCAGCCGCCGTGTTTACAAAGCACCGATGACCATGGAGGCTGCCACTGAGATCATAATGGCAGGGCGCGGCAGTCATTTCGATCCGGAAGTTGTCGACGCTTTCCTGGCCTGCCGCGACCGATTCGTCGAGGTCGCCAGCCGCCTCGCCGAGCCCGCGGAGGAGGATGCTGGCAGCGCGTTTATCGAGGGGGATAGATAAGTGCTCAAAACACATCGTCATTGCCAGCCATGGGCGCTGCTCCTCGTCCTGCTGGTTCCGTTTGCGGCGACTGCTGCCGAGCCAGCCAAGCCGGTTGCGCCAAAGTTCGATGAGGTGCTGGCGACAGTCGACACGTTGCGTCAGCTGCGTGGCGGCGGCTTCACCCTCTATCTGCGTCATGGCAATACCGACAACAGCCGTCCTGACCGCGTGCCCGCCGTCGACCTTGATGATTGCTCGACGCAGCGACCGCTCAACGAGGAAGGAAAGGCGGTCGCTGCCCGCGTTGGCGAGGCCATCAGGCGGGCGCGCATTCCTTTTTCCGAAATGCATGTCAGCCCGCTGTGTCGGGTGCGCGACACCGTTGCGGCGGCTTTTCCGAAGGTGCCACACAAGGTGGACAAGCTGCTGATGTATGTTGCCAACCTGACCGATGATCAGAAGGCGCCGATCATCGCCCGTACGCGACAGCTGCTTTCCGCTCCGGTGACAGCTGGCAGCAACCGTCTGGTCGTTGCCCATGCGCCAAACCTGATGGAACTGATCGGTTATTTTCCCAAGGAAGGCACCTTGGTCGTTTTCCGGCCGCGGGAAAGCTCTTTCGAATACGTTGCCAGCATTCCTCCGGCACACTGGGCCGGCCTGCTTGACTAGCGCACCATGACCAGCCGCCGTCCGGCCTTGTCCGGGTATCTGTTGATTTTCTTTCTGCCGACGGCGATTTTCATCGCCCTGGCCGGGGCTGCGAGCCTTTACTCCTATGGTCAGCTCACCGACCGCCAACGCCTCCTCGGTGAAGAACTGGCACGCGATATTGATCTGATTGCCCGTTTATCTGCCATCAATCAGGAACTGGCGGCCATTCAGGAAGTGGTCGGCGCAACCCTGGAGGATGCGGCCAGCGGGAAACTTGATGAAAGCGAGGTTTACCGGCTCCACTCGTCAGTGGTCAATCGACTGGCTGCATTGGACAGGAAGCTGTCTGAGGTGAAATCTGTCGCAGGGGCGGATGAGATGGCCCATCTCGAGGCCGATTTCTCGACCTTGCGAAACTTGCTCATCAGCGCCACTGATCTGGCTGCCATTGATCCGCCGGGAGCAACCCGTCATGCCTATCAGGCAGGGCGGGTTTACGTTGGTCTCAGCATGCACACCGAGGCAATGATTGCCCGGCTTTCTGTCGAAACGGTCAGACATAGCGGCGAGCAGATGGGGGCCTTGCAGCAACATGCCGACCGGACGACAGCGGTCGGTGGCGTGCTTGTCGTTTTCATGCTGTTCGGGCTGCTGATTGCCAGCAGTGTTCTGTCGCGTCGCCTGGGCAGCCTGACGGATGCCCTCAACGATCTGGCCGAGGGTAACGCCGAGCCGGTTTCGCTGCCGGCCATCGAACGGATCGGTCACGACCGCTACAGCGTGCTGCGTGAGCTTGCGGGCGCCACGCTGGCCTTCCGCAACGCCATCCTCGAGCGCGGCGAGGCGCAGTACGCGCTATGCGAGCGGATGAAGGAACTGTCCTGCCTTTACGATGTGTCGCGGATGACGGAGGACGAGTCACGTACCACCGCGCAGCTGCTTGCTGCCATTGCCGCTCGGCTGCCGGCTGCCATGCGCTTCCCGGACTGCGCCAGCGCCCGTGTCGAGTTCGCCGGAGAAATTCACGGCGATGCCGGTGCCGATGGCCGTTGCCTGAGTGCCCATGCCAGTGTTGCCGGTCAGCCGCTGACGGTGAGCGTGACTTATGGCGGACGACTGCCCCGGTATGCCGGCGAGCCCTTCCTGGCAGAGGAGCAGGAACTGCTCGATGCCATCGTCACCCGCATCGCCGGCATGATCGTGCGGCGGCGCGCGGATGCCGTCGAGCGGGAAAGCCAGGCGTTGATCCAGGCCCTGATCGACGAGGCTCCCTATGCCATCGAGATCATCGATGTCGAGACTGCGCGTTTCGTCCGTGTCAACGCCGCCTGTTGCAGCTCGCTCGGCTATACATCTGACGAAATGCTGCAGATGACGCTTGATCAGACCCAGGAGGGGCGTGATTTGAGCGAATGCCTGGGGCGTCTGCGCCGGGCCTACGCCGAGGGCAGCTGGCAGTTCGCCAACCGGCACCGGCATCGTGATGGCCGGCTGATGGATGTGCACGTGACCACTCATGCCATCCACCAGAATGGCCGTGCCTATGTCGCCGCGCTCTGGCACGACGTGACGGCCGAGAAGGCGACGCGGGAGCTGGTGGGCAAGTTGTCGCTGGTCGTCGAGCAGAATCCGAATCCGGTGGTCATTACCGATCTGGAGGGGCGTATCGAATACGTCAATGAGGCTTTCGTCAGGCTGACCGGCTACAGCCGTGCCGAGGCCATCGGGCGCCATCCGGAATTCCAGAGGGTACAGCCCCTGTCTGCCACCGACGAGGCGGCAAGGCTGCATGCGCTGGCCGATGGCACGCCCTGGCGCGGCGAATACCGCAGTCGCCGCAGCGATGGCAGCGAATATCTGGAGGCGGCGCTGATCCTGCCCTTGCGTGGTGAGCGGGGAGAGATCACACGCTATGTGGCGATCAAGGAAGACATCACCGAGAAACGCAAGATTGCCGAGGAGCTTGAGCGGCATCGCCATCACCTTGAACAGCTGGTGGCCGAGCGCAACAGCGAGCTGATCCGGGCCAAGGAGGCGGCAGAGGCGATCAGCCGTGATTTCCAGCGGGTGCTCGACATTTCTCCTGACATGATTGCGCTCAAGGATCGCCACCGGCATTTCAAGGCGGTCAGCCGCGCCTATGCCGAAAAGATTGGCGGTCGTCAGCCAGTCGAATTGCTCGGGCGTCGAATCGGTGAGATCACGACGGCCGAGCAGGCCGCCGAGATCGAGGCCGACGAGGCCTGCCAGCTGGCCTCCGGGCGCGACATCGAGGCCCTTGAGCGGCGCTATGTGTTGAGCGATGGCCTGGAACATGTGCTGCTGATGACGCGCTGCGTACTGCGCGATGCAGACGGACGCTTCGATGGTTTCCTCCTCCAGGCACGCGACATCACCGAGAAGGCAGAGGCGCTGGAGGCATTGCGGCAGAAGGAAGAGGAGATTCGCCTGCTGATCCAGTCCACTTCCGAGGGGATTTTCGGCGTCGACGCCGCTGGTCACATCACTTTTGCCAACGCTGCTACCGCAACCCTGCTGGGCTATCGCGATGCCGACGAGCTGATTGGTCTGCCGGCACATGCAACCATGCACCATACCCATGTCGACGGCACCCCCTACGCGTCGGGCGACTGCCTTATACAGGTCGCGATGCAGCGTGGCGAGGGAGTGAGCTGCGACAGCGAGGTCTACTGGCGGCGCGATGGAACCTGCATCCCGGTCGCCTATTCGAGTGCCCCGATGATTCGTGACGGCCAGCTGGTCGGCAGCGTGATTTCCTTTCAGGACATCACGGCACGCAAGCGCTACCAGGCGGAGCTGCAGCGGGCCAGGGAGGTTGCCGAGCGGGCCAGTCGCAGCAAGAGCGAGTTCCTGGCCAACATGAGCCATGAGATCCGTACGCCGATGAATGCCATCATCGGTCTGACCCATCTGCTTCGCCGCAGCGTTACCGATCCCCGTCATAGCGAACAGCTGGGCAAGATATCGCTGTCGGCCCATCATCTGCTCAATCTGATCAATGACATCCTCGATCTGTCGAAGATCGAGGCCGGCAAGTTGCAGCTCGATCTGGCCGACTTCGAGATCGGTCCACTGATCGATAACGTCTGCAACCTGATCCGCGAAAGGGCCGAAGCAAAACATCTGGAGCTGGTCGTCGACCTGCGGGGCCTGCCCGACAGCCTCTACGGCGACGGTACCCGGCTCGGACAGGTTCTGCTCAATTTCGCCGGCAATGCCGTCAAATTCACCGAGGCGGGTAGCGTGATCATTCGTGCCTGGGTCAGTGCGGCCGATGACAAAGGTATGACCTTGCGCTTCGAAGTGGCCGATACGGGTATCGGTCTGTCAGCGGAGCATCAGTCGCGACTGTTCCAGGCCTTCGAGCAGGCCGATTCCTCGACTACCCGACGTTACGGCGGCACAGGTCTGGGTCTGGCCATTTCGCGCCGCCTGACCGAGATGATGGGGGGGCGCATCGGTGTCGTCAGCGAAGCCGGGCAGGGCAGTACATTCTGGATCGAAGTGCCGCTCGGCTATGCCCGTGCCCCGGGCCGGGAGCGTCGTGAGGAAATCAATACACGCGGCCTGCGTGCCCTGGTGGCCGACGATCTTGCGGAGTCGCGCGAGTCGCTGGTCGACATGCTGGTCGACCTCGGCATGACGGTCGTCGCCGTCGGTGACGGCAACGCTGCTTTGTCCCGGATATCCGCTGCCGATGCGGCAGGGCAGCCCTTTGATCTGCTTTTCATCGACTGGCAGATGCCCGGCATGGATGGTCTCGAGCTCGGCCGACGTCTCGGAGCCCTCGGTCTCAGCCGGCAGCCCATGCGTCTGCTGGTCACCGCCTACAGTGAAGGGATCGCCAGCGAATCCTTGGCTGCAACCGGTTACTGCAGGATTCTCAATAAACCGCTGACGCCGATGCGCCTGCATGAAGTGTTGCAGGATGTGTTGGCGGGTGAGCCTAATACCCCGGTTCTGGCTGCGCTTGGCGGGGAGGCGGAGACACGTCTGGCCGGCCGGGAGGGGGGGCTTGTGTTGCTGGTTGAAGACAATCCGGTGAACCAGGAAGTGGCGCGCGAATTGCTATGCGACGTCGGGCTTGACGTCGATCTCGCCTGCAACGGCAGGGAGGCAGTGGTCATGGCGGGCCAGCGTTGCTACGAACTGATCCTGATGGACATGCAGATGCCGGTACTCGATGGCCTGGCGGCGACGCGTGAAATTCGCCAATTGCCCGGCTATGCGGCCGTGCCGATTCTGGCAATGACGGCTAACGCTTTCAGCGAGGATCGTGAAAACTGCCTGCGAGCAGGTATGAATGGTCACATTGCCAAGCCGGTGGATCCGGAAGTGCTTTATGAGGCACTTTGGCGCTGGTTGCCAGTGCGCGAAGCGTCGATGCCTGAACCGTCGCTGGCAGCGGGAGCAGTCTCCGGCGATGCCGTCCTTGATCTTCGCCGGTGTGGCGAATGCATTCCCGGCCTTGATGTGGCGGCCGGCCTGCACGCCGCCAACGGCCGACTTGACCTCTATGTGCGATTGCTGAGGAAATTCGCCGACAGTCGAGAGACGCAGTGTCTGCACCAGGCCCTGCTGGCCGGTGATCTGCCCGGTGTCCGCCTGGCGGCGCACAGTCTGCGCGGTGTCTGCGCAACGCTGGGAGCGGAGCAGTTACGGGCGCTGGCCGGGCATCTGGAGCTGGGGGTGGTGACGGCAATCAGTCATCCTGACCAGCAATTCGATGAAAATCTGCTGCAACTGGCCGAGCAACTCGATACGGCCCTCGATCACATGCGGCTGGCCATCCGTCAGGCTCTGCCGGCGGCAGCAACCGAGCCGCTGCCGTCATTGCCGGCTGCCATCGACTGGCAGCGTCTGCAGCCGGTCATCGCCGAGCTGGATGCATTGCTGGCCGTGGACGAAATGGCAGCGGGCAGCGTTTTCAGCCGCCATCTCAACGATCTGCGGATGGCGCTCGGTGAGGCGGCGGCCACGCGCCTCAAACGACTGATTGATAACTTTGCCTACGATGATGCCCTGGTCGAATTGCGTTCGGCGGTTGCCGCTGCCATGCCGGCAGGAACGCCCGCTTCCGGCTTGGAACAGCAAGACGAAAACTGAGGCGGCTGGTCGGCTCAGGTGGCTGCAGGCAGCCATAAGGTGACTGTCGTTCCGTGGCCGGGTTCGCTGTCCAGCAGCACTCTTCCGCCGTGCAGTTCGATGATCTCCTTGACGATGCTCATGCCAAGGCCGGTACCGGGAATCTTCCCCGAGCTGTCGGCCCGGTAGAACCGTTCACAGACGCGTGACATCTGGGCCGGGGTCATGCCGATGCCGTGGTCAGTGATGCGGATGCCGATCCGTGTCTGATCCTCGGTGGTGACGAGTTCGAGATCGACGTCGCCGCCCTGTGGCGAGTATTTGTAGGCATTGGAGAGGACATTGCCGATTGCCTGGGTCAGCTTGTTGCGGTCGGCCCGTACCAGAAGAGCTGCCGGTAGCCGCGGCTCGCGTGGGGCGGGGCGATTGTCCGGAGCCTTGAAACTGGTCACGACGTGGTGCAGCAGGTCGCGCAGATCGATGCTTTCCAGTTTGAAATCCTTGCCGCGCCGTGCCTCGATGCGCCCCAGATCGAGCAGTTCGTTGATGATCGCGATCATCAGCTCGGACTGGCTGTGGATGGCAGAGAGAAATTCACGTTGTTGTTCTGCCGGGAACTCCTCGTGCACCATCAATTCCGAGAAGCCGTAGATGCTGGCCATCGGCGTGCGCAACTCATGGGCTGCAGTCGTCAGGAATTCGCTTTTCAGACGATCGACTTCGGTTTCGTGGGTGATGTCGCGGAAATAGAGAATCTGCGATACGGTTTCTGCCTCCGATTGACGTAGGCCGACTTCGAGCACGCGCTTGCCGGCTGAACTCAATTCCATCATCTGTCGCCTTTGCCCTCTTGTCGTCCCGTCAGCGCCATGCTGACTCTTGCGCAGGGCGGCAACACCGGGGAAGCAGCACGTGGCGGTGCACTCGCGCGCCAGACGCCTCGAGAAATCCGCCTCGTCAAGACCGATGATGTCGCTTTCTGACAAACCGGTAAGTTGGGTGAATGCAGGGCTTGCATACTTCACGCGATGTGCGCTGTCGAACGAGACGAAGCCATCCGGGCTGAGGGCGAAGATGGCCTCCAGTTGCTCCTTGGTGTCGCGGATTTTTGCTTCGGCCAAATGTCGTTCGCTGATGTCGCGGGCGAAGCCGACCGTACCCAGCAGTGTTCCGTCGGCAGCGATGACCGGTTTTTTGTAGGTTTCGATCCAGCCCGATGCCGTACCACCGGCCACCGGTTCCTCGACTGCTTTTTCCCGGCGGCTGGCCATTACCGCGAAATCGTCGGTACGGTAACGTTCGGCCAGCTCACGTGGCCAGATGTCAAAGTCGCTGAGACCGACGACTTCTTCAGGGACTGTGCGGCCGCAGGCGTTGGCGAACATCTTGTTTACAGCCAGGAAGTGCGACTGGGTATCCTTCAGCCAGAAGAAGAAAGGCAGGTTGTCGAGGGTCGCTCGCATATAGGCTTCGCGTGCCGCCAGTGCCGAGACACTGGCCTTCAGTTCGCTGATGTCGATGCGGTTGCCGACAATGTAGCCGCTGGGCGTCCGGTGTTCGATGATCAGCAGCCAGCGGCCGTCGCCCAGATGTTGCTCGATCGGCGTGCCGTCGGCTAGTTGGTGCAGTGCAACACGTTCGGCGACCCATTCGTCAACCCGGCCGGCAGCCGCCGCATACTGCCCGCGCTCGGCGCCCGCGCGGACGATGTCGGTGAAGCTGTTGCCGGGGACCAGCAGGTCGCGACTGTCCTCGTAGAAGCGTAGGTATGCCTCGTTGCACATGACCAGGCGGTCATTCTTGTCGTAGATGGTGAAGCCGACAGCGATGTTCTGCACGGCCTCGTGCAGCAGCTTGCTGGCCCTCTCGGCTTCCAGCCGGCTTTGCTCGACGTCACGGGTACGTTCGGCGACCAATTCCTCCAGATTGGCGTAGGTTTCGCGCAGGCGAAATACCATGGTGTTGAAGGCGGCCGAGAGTCGGCCGAACTCGTCGTCGCGACGAATCGGCAGGCGGGTTTCCGGACGCCCGCTGGCGGCAATTTCCTCAGCGGCCTCGGCGATCTCGCCGAGCGGCGCGGTAATGTAACGGGCGCCAAGGCGAGCGAAGGTGATGATGCCGATGATGACGAGCAGGCCGATGGTGCCGAAGATCAGCAGCAGGATGTCGAGGGGCCGATAGGCAACTTGCTGGTCTCGGGCTATCTGTAGCTTCAGCCCCGGCGCATTGAGCAGGGTGGGTAGGTCGAGGGCCGTACCCAGTTCGATCGCCGCTCGCGAAGGGGGATTTCCGATCAGTCGTTCGCCTTTGCGGTCGACCAGCCAGCGGTAATAGTCTTCGCTGGCCTGCCCGAGCAGCGGCGACAGGGGAATATGCAACATCACGGCACCTTCGATGTTGCCGGTCAGGCGGTAGATGATCGGCAGGGCGGCCAGCACTGCGGAATCTCCGGAGTTGCTGTGCAGCAAGACGGCGGTGGCAGCCCCCCCCTCGTTCATCTGGAGAAAGGCGGTGGAGTTTTGATAATCCGGAATGTCTTCGGTCGAGCTGGCAATGGTCCGGCCACGGTAGTCGACGACGGTCAGCGTGGCCCCGGGGATCAGCAAGCGCTGGTTGTCGAGCAGGGGGGCAAGATAGATTTCGCGGCCGCGCGAGTCGGCCAGGGCATTGGCGGTGACGCTGCTGGCGGCGATTGAAGCGGCCAGTTCGACGATCCCCGACAGGCGCAGTTCCAGTTCGCGGCGTTCCGACTGGAGCCGGGCGTCGAGCAGGGCATGGGTGTGTTCGGTCAGCTGATAGCGGGCCAGCAGGTACGCGGACAGCGTGGTCAGGCCGCCGATGGAGAGTGCTGCGGCAAGCAGGGCGACGGTGATCTTGCCGCGCAGGTCAGGCTGGCGGATCTTGAGCAGCCAGGGAGGGGCGCTTGGGAATGCCTGTCTCACCGGTTTGTCTTTCCGCCAAGGCTGATCACTTGTCCGGCTGAATTGAAACGACCGAGTCGGACATCCTTTCGTTCTAGGGCTTCGTGACGTTGCGGCGTGAATGGTCGTTCGTAGCGGCGCAGCAACCCGTCATGGGGGCCGAGCTGTTCGAGGGCGCTGCGGACGGATGCACGGTCGGTGCTGCCGGCCTTGTCGATGGCCCTGGCGAGCAGGTGGGTGAGGTCGTAGGCATGCGCAAAGCCAACCTGGGCGCGGAGGGTGGACACATCCTCACCGAACAGGCGGCGGTAACCTTCAGCGACACGCTGTACCCTCGGGCCGCCGCGTTCAGCAAAACTGAAGGTATGCACGACGGCGAAATCCACTTGGGTCAGTGCCTCGCCGGCATTGCCGGCAAAGTCGCCGCCGATTACCCCCCAGTGGGAGAGGATGGGCAGGCGCTTTGCGGCAGGCAGTTGTGCCATCTGCCGTACGAGGGGTAGCCCCTCGGCCTCGTTGGCTACCGCGATGAGCACCTCGGCACCCCGGGCCTTGGCCAACTGCAATCGGTCGGAGAATTCGACATCTCCCCAGTTGTACCAGAAGGTCTCGCTGCTCAGGCCGGGGTGGCGCTTGAGGTAGGCGCCGAGGGCTGCTTCGCTGCTACGTCCCCAGGCGGTGTTCGGAACGAACAGGGCAAGTCGCCTGTGGCCTTGCTGGCGGGCGTAGTCGAGCATGGTCGCCATCGCCCAGCTGTCAGTCAGCGACAGGCGGAAGACATGGCTGGAAGGCTTGCCGGCGTCGGCCGTGATGCTGTCGGCGGCGGCCCATGGGTCAAGCAGCGGGAGGCCGAGCTTGTTGGCAAGGGGCACCAGTTCCAGTGCCACTGGCGAAAAGCGGCCGCAGAAGACGGCAACGACAGTGGGGTTGGCCGCCAGCTCGCGGAAATTGTCCATGCCGCGGGCTGGGACGCCGCGATCGTCGCGCCGCTCGACTGCCAGGCGGCGGCCACCAAGCACGCCGCCCGCCGCGTTGACTTCGCTGATCGCCAGGGAAATACCCTTGTCGATCGACTGGGCGGCATGGCTGCCCTTGATGCCGAATTCGGCGGTGATGCCGATGGTTACCGGAGTAGTGGCCTCGATCGCGAAAGCAGAGAAGGCAGTGATCAGAACCGTCAGCCACATGGTGGCGATGATGCCGCGCTGCAGTTGTGTCTTGATGCAGGTCGTCATGATGTCTCCCCCTGTCTCGTGTGGCCGGGCTGCCGGATGCCGATGCCCTACTGTCGCCTACTCGGACAGCATTTCCTTGATGCTGGCGAGCAACTGCAGTGGGCTGAATGGCTTGATAAAGTAGGCGTCGGCTCCGCGTCGCATGCCGTCTTCATAGTCCAGGGCCTGGCCGCGGGCAGTGACCATGATTACCCGGGTGTGAATCAGTTGCGGGTCGGATTTCAGAGCGTCGAGTACCTGGAAACCGTTCTGCTCTCCGGGCATCATCACGTCGAGCACGATGAGGTCAGGTCTTTTGCGGCGGGCGATTTCAAGCGCCGTGCATCCATCCTCGGCCTCGAAAACCTCGTAGTTCTTGCCCAAGGTAATCCGAATCAGGCGGCGGATGTCGGCGTGGTCGTCGACCAGAAGTATTTTTTTCATCATCTCTGCCTCGTTGTCGATGAGCGACTGAGCAGCCGCTGGTGCACTTCTTCGGCGATGGTGAGCAAGCGCTGGAATGGAATCGGCTTGGGCAGGACCGGAATACCTTCGGGAACTCCTCCCTGGTCTGCGATTTCTTCCGGATGCAATCCGGTAACTACGACCAGGGTCATGTCAGCCAGTTCGGGCTGCTCTTTCAGGGCCTGCAGCATGCGGAAGCCATCCATGCCGGGCATGCGCAGATCGCTGATGACCATGTCGGGGCGTGCCAGACCGATGCGCAACAGCGCCTCGTAGCCGTCGCCGGCTGTGCTTACCCGCGGCTGCATTGGCCAGCGTGCAAGGGTCAGTTCATAAACCCTGCGCAGCGCGGCCTCGTCCTCGACGACCAGAATCGATAGCCGGCTCCCTGCCGGGCGTGTCATCGCTGCAGGTTCCGGTTCAGCCATTGTCTGCCGGTTAGGTGGGGAGACCAGCAGTTTCTCGATCGACTGGCGCGATATCCGCCGGTGGCCGCCTTCCGTTTTCCAGGCCTCGAGCAGACCGCTCTCGACCCAGAGCTGGGCTGTTCGTAACGAGATGCCGAGAATGGATGCCGCTTCCCGGGTGGTACAGAAGGTTTTCTGGACGGCTGCAGAGTGGATCATGATGTAATGTCATCCTTGATCAGGCTGGGCTATGCGGTTTTTATA
>WBUO01000407.1 GCA_008933675.1 Dechloromonas sp. | reverse complement strand
CAGTATGGCGGCCTGGTCCAGCAGGGACTGGGCCTGCTGTTCCTGAAGTTCGGGCGCGACGACGAGAACGAGGCCGACCAGCTCGGCCTGCGCTACATGACGCGCGAGGCCTACGAGCCGCGGGAGCTGCTCGAGGTCTTCGGCGTCCTCGACCGCGTGACGCGCGAGACGGGCGGCGGCCGCCTGCCCGACTGGCTCTCCACCCACCCGAGTCCCGGAAACCGCGCGGCACGCATCGGGAGCGCGATCTCCCAGGGCTCGGCGGCGGACCAGACGATAAACCGCGCGGACTACCTGCGCCGGCTCGACGGGATGGTCTACGGCGAGGACCCGCGCGAGGGCTTCTTCCAGTCGAACGCTTTCTTCCATCCCGAGCTACGCTTCACGCTCGTGTTCCCGCGCGGCTACACCACGCGCAACCAGAAGCAGGCGGTCGTGGGGGTGAGCCAGGCGCAGGACGCGCTGGTCGCGCTGACGCTCGCCGCGGAGGCCTCGGTGGAGGAGGCGGCGCGACGCTTCCTCTCGCAGCAGGGTGTGAGCGTCGGACGCTCCGGGCGCGACTCGATCGGCGGGCTTCCCGCGTACTTCGCGTTCTTCGAGGCCGCTACCGAGCAGGGCAGCCTGCGCGGCCAGGTCGCGTTCGTGGCCAAGGCCCCACGCCATCCCGAATAGCGCAGAGCAGAACACCAGCAGGGCAACCTCGTGGCGGTCAAGGAAGGTGGTGACGTTCCTCATGCGGGATACACCTTCACTTGGGCATGGTTGCGCTCCATAAGGCTGGCCACGCTGCGTTTCGCAGCGTCGAATTCCTCGGCGCCGGTGGGCGCCAGGACGAACACCGGTGTCGGGTTGTCGCCGTCGAGAACAGCGAAGTCAGCGAGAACTTGGGCGGGGTCACAATCGAACCGTAGCGGCCGCATGATGGGGTGTCCCTCGGCAATGAGTTCCGTGGCCACCTCAGCTTCCCTATGCGAGCGGCAGGGGAAGTAGTTCGCGTCGGTGGCCAGCACCGCCATGTTGGTCACCGTGTAGTTGCCTTCGCGGCGAGCTGGCTTTGCGACCACGAGGCACAAGGCATATTCGGGGTTGGTATTGAAGTAAGGGGCGGCCCAGCGTGCTTCCATCTGCTCGGCGGCTTCCTTCGAAGCCCACAGGCGCAGTCCGGGGAGATGCTTGAGGACAACTTGCCAACTGTAGGTGGTCAGCCGCAATTCCTTCAAGGGAGCCAGGATCAAAGCGCCGCCCTGGGCGGCTCTGATTTTCGCTTCACAGGCTGCCAGTTCGTTGGCGCTGCGCTCTCGGACATAGCGGTCGGGGAGGAACAGTACGTCCGACAGACGCATGTCGCCGACCGTAATGGACTGGGAGGCGGCAAGCAGTTTGTCCCTGACGATCGCCCAGGTGCGCGGATCTTCCCCAGGTTGCTCTCGATTTAGATCGGCCTGTTCGATGAGGAGGTCGAGCACCCCGTCGATACTCACCTCGGTGATGGGTTCGCTTTGGCGCTCACGCCGTTCCAGATTGGCGGCCAGCTGGAGGGTTCCGTCGGCCCCTTCGACGATTGCGCCGGGAGCGTAGGAGATAGCCCCAGACAGAAGCGTGCTGTCCTCTACGGACGCGCAGTCATCCGCATGCAAGAAGCCGCTGCCCGGCATCCTGGAGAGGTAAAAGACCTGGCCGCGCCGACCGACGTACATCTCCACGCCGCCGGACTGGCACATGCATCGCGGCCGGCGATCCGTACCGTGGCTTTCCTTCAGCAATGTTTGCCCAGCGCGCGTGGAAACCAACCACTCTGCGGTGTGAATCCCGGTACCGATCGCGATGCGCTGGGGCTTCTGGTTCATCCGGGAGGCCTGCGATCAGGAAGAAGCGAAACCACGTTTGGGGGCAGGCTGGCCAGCGAGCGGAAGCGATCAGACGCTTCCTCGTACCTGGTCCATTGAAGCAGGTCCTGAAGCCCGTGGCGGTTGAGCGGCCCCGACAACAGCCCATGCCCATCCGCTTGGTAGTTCGGGGACGTGGCGATCAGGCGTCGAGGCTGCATCTTGCATACCGAATAGGCGCCGTCTTTCCTCAAAAGAACGGCGTGTTCATCTGGTCCTATTTGGTGGTGCATCACGAAGTCATACTCAGGCAACGAGTTAATCACTCTTTTCATTACACTTGGCTGCAAGGGGCTTCATCCGTGGCCGTTCACGGCGGTTCCACAGATTGCGCGCATCGTCCACGGTGGGGGCATGCGTAGTCGTCAAACGGCACTGGCCACAGGAAACACGGTGGCCGGCAACTTCGGAAATCATTTCGGCTTCCCCGCCGCAGCAAGGACAGGCGCGAAGGGAGGCATCACCAGGTCGAGCGGGAGCGTCGGCTGTCAGGCGATCAAAGTCTTCGAGGGTAAGCTGTAGGGCTTCGCAGGCGTACTGCCGGAAGAACACCTTGAGCCCGGGGGCGGAGAACCGCCGCAAGAGTGAGCCGGCGACGCCGAGCGATTTCGCCCGTGCCTCCGGAATTTTTGCTCCACGCGTGATTTCGCCGATCAGGTAGGCGGTGAGCGTCGGCGCCTTATCCAGGACTTCCTGGAAGGCTTCGACGCCGTACTTGCGGACGTAGCTGTCCGGATCTTCTTCGGCGGGCAGCCGGCACAAGCGGATCTCGTGGCGGTCGCTGGCCAGCGGCACCAACATCTCGGCCGCGCGCCAGGTCGCCTTCGTACCGGCAGTATCCCCGTCGAAGCAGAAGAACACCCGGTCCGCAACGGACAACACCAGTTCGGCTTGGGTCTCGGTGAGGGCGGTACCGCAGGTCGACACGATATGCTCGATGCCTGCCTGGGCCGGAGTAATCACGTCGAAGAATCCTTCGCACACGATGATCGAGCGCGTCATGCGAATTGCCTGCCGGGCCTGTTGCATGCCGAAGAGCACGCTTCCCTTGGTGTAGAGGGCTGTTTCAGCCGTGTTCAGGTACTTCGGACCATCTTCTCCGATCCGCCGGCCGCCGAAGGCGATCACGTCTCCGCTGTCACTGCGGATCGGGAAGAGGACGCGGTTGCGGAAGAAGTCATAGCAGCCTTTCTTCTCCCGCTTGGGGGTGGCCAGGCCGGCAGCAATTAGTTGCTCCCAGCGGAAGGTACGGTCGTTGGTCAGCGTGCCCCAGGCCTCTGGCGCAAAGCCAATGCCGAAGCGAATGATCGTGTCGTCATCAATGCCGCGTTCATTCAGTACG
>WBUO01000406.1 GCA_008933675.1 Dechloromonas sp. | reverse complement strand
GCTCGGCACAGTGCGGTGTTGAAGGGCAATGTTGGCGTCTGGTAGCCGATCACCGATTCGTTTCCAACCTCGATGCGTGGCTGGAATCGGGTGTCGAATATCTCGCCGTGAACACCCTCGGACCCGGCATAGTAGACATGCATCTTTCCGGCTTCGACGATCGGATGGTGCATCTGCCAAATCATGCCACCGCCGTAGTCGCCCAAAGGGGGATTGGGCAGCGCGGGGCGGCGATCGGGCCGCCACCAGCGGAGCCCGTCCCGTGAGGCTGCGAGCTGGAGCGACATCGTCTGGATGGCGGCATCGTAATAATTGACTAGGGCGATATAGCCGCCATCGACCCGGACCGGGCAGATTTCAAGGAACTGAGCAAAATCTGGGTCGCGCCAGTCGCGGGTCAGCACGAGCGTTTCGTCGCCCCATTCGCTGCCATCGGGGCTGGAGCGGCGCGCTACGCTGCGCAAACCCCCGCGCGGATTGTTGTCGTAAGTGATGATGCGATCCCCGACGCGTGCCTTGGGGTAAACCTTAAAATACGAATAATAGGGACCGCTTGGATGGTCGCGATAGACATACGAAACGTCGCCGCCACCACCAGTCGCTGGATGGATCGGCCCCTCCTTGAGTGTCCAAGCTTTGCCATCCTTCGAGAGATACCGGTAAGTGCCAAGACGCTCCTGCGGCCCGGGAAGGTGACCGACCCGATTCTCCTTCATACCACCGTAGAGGGGACCCCGCATGACAAACATCTCATAGGGCCACTCCCGATTTGCGGGATCGATCAGGACTGAGGCATAGACCGACGTGCCACCGGAATCCAAATCAAAGAGGATATTGGTCGCCTCGTGACCCGGCCAACGGACAAAGGACAGCGCAGGCCGGTTCCAGTGCACGCCGTCCGGGCTTTCAAGGTAAGTCAACCGGCGCTGGTGCTCGTGGTCCGTCTTCAGGCCATCAAGCTTAGCTTCGCCGGGGGTTGAAACCTGCCATGCCTTCCAAAGTCCATCGATGGGATCGTGGACAACCGTTCCATGCGCCATGATGCCGCCCGAGTCCCAAGGCATGCCGGGTTCAAGCAGCGGATTCCGCGGGTCAGGTTGGCCGACCTCAACGCGCCATCCGACCAAATGGAGCGACTCGAAGTCGTCCGGCATCAGCAGAGGGAGCCTTGCTTGCTCGCCCTCCGCCGCCAATGCCAGACAGGAAAGACAAGCGCCGGCAAGCATGCGCCAGCAAACAACGATACGGGAGACGAAAATCATGACACGAAAAGTCAATGTGGGAGCGGCGCAACGCTTGGAGCCTCGCGCCGCTCCGGGAACACGGATTGGACTACACCTCAGAACTTACGCTCAAGCGAGAGCACAAAGCGACGCGGTGAGGTGCCGCTATTCGCGGTACCGGTGATGATCCGGTCGTCCAGAACATTCTGGACGCGGAACTGCGCATCCCAAGAACCCCGCTCGACCTTGCGCAAAACGCGGACGCCAATATCCCAGCGAAAACTCGCGCTCTGCAGCACGATATTATCAGGGTTCAGGACCACGTCATCGGTGTAGCCAAAGGCGTTCTGCACGTAGACCGCCCAGTTGAGATCACGGTAGGCCAGATAGTTACCCATGAAGTTAAGGCGCACTGGCGTGTCGCCACGCTGGCGGCGCTTGATGACTGACTGGTCGGACTGAACTGCAAAGATCGCCGTGTGGGCGAATGCTCCCGAAGCGTAAAAGGACAGTCGATCGGTCGGCGCTCCCGAGAATTCTACCTCCACGCCCTCGGCCGTCGCATTGGGATCGACTACGTTTTCGCGCCAGTTGTACAGGGGGCTCAGTTCGTCGTTTCGATTCGTCCGGAAGTTGACTGAGCGAATGTCGCTACCCTCAAGGATCTTGTAGTACGACACGTTGAAGGTGTACTTGCCGCCGAATAGTTCGGATTTGATTCCGATCTCGTCGAGTTCGACCGTGCGCGCCGCGGAAACGCGGGCATTGGGATCGCGACCTGCAACGCCAAAGGTGCCTTCCGGATACCGCAGGACGTTGCGTTCGGGATCCTGCTGCTCCGCGTGAACGGCAAAAAGGTTTGCCCAAGAGAAGACACGATAACCGGCACCTACACGCCAAGTCTTGTCGGTCGGCTCCGGCCGTGACGCCGTAAAGGTGTTATTCCGCAGGTTATGGATGTCTTCTTCAATCTCGTCATAGCGCCAGCCACCTGTGACCTGCAATTTGTCGTCCCACGCCTTCAACGTGTGTTGCACGTAGTACGAGGTCTCCTGAACGTCTCGGGTCTCAGCAGTGGAGACAGCTTGGGCCGGCAAGTCGCTGCGTTTAAGGTTGAGAAACGCCGTGTTGTCGAGAATACGGAAGATGCCACCCGTGTTGGCTCGCTTGAAGCGGTCAAAAATGTCGCGCTTGGTGAACTCATAACCCAGCAACGTCTGGTGCGACATCCGCGCAAATTCGTACTCCAGCAGGAAGTCACCCTGATAGGAAACAAACTCCGTGTCCCGCTCCGTGGTGTCGTGCCGGAGGGCCATGGTCCAGTCGATGGGCTGTCCAAGTGGATTCGCCGGATCGAAGATATAGCTACCAAAACCGCGCAGCCGCGTCAGCTCGCGATCCACCTCCGTCTTGACCCAGAGCACGCCCTGCCGTGTGGAGAACCAGTCGCTGAACTTGTGGTTCGCCTGAGCCATCACCTCGTAGGCCTGGGCATCAGGATCCACCCATGATGCCGTCTGCGGCGTATCCTGCGGAAGCATGCGCGTCTTGTGGAGGGCACCATCTTCCGGGAACGTGCGAAAAACTTGGCCCGTAGGCGCCCGGTAGAAGAACTGCATCTCATCCTGGATCTCGAAAAATTCGGCCGATGGCGTGCGACCCGACTGCAGGCTAGCCTCCACGAGCAGGTCGGTGCGGTCGGTGAACTGTACGTGCACCGAAGGGAAGAACGCGATGGTATCGTAGCGTTCGTTGGGCAGGTAAATCTCACCGCCGGTGTAAGAAGCTATCGCACGGTAAAGCACGCGGCCGTCGGCTGTGAGCGGTCCAGTCGTGTCGACCTCGGTCTTGTTGTAACTGAAATCGTCGATCGTGAATCGAACCGACGTAGCCTTTTTCTTTTGAGGCTTCTTCGTCACGAGATTCACGACACCGCCGGCCTCGCCTCGGCCAGTTGTGGCGGACCCCAAGCCCTTGATCACCTCAATGCGGTCGATGTTTGCCATGTC
>WBUO01000047.1 GCA_008933675.1 Dechloromonas sp. | reverse complement strand
GTCATGGCCGACATCGTCAACCAGGTCCGCCTCGGCAACAAGTCGCTGGTCGGCGTGATGATCGAATCCAACATCGAAGCCGGCAACCAGCCGATTCCCGCCGACCTGTCGCAGCTCAAGTACGGCTGCTCGGTCACCGACGGCTGCGTCGACTGGGCGACCACCGAGAAGATGATCCGCGACGCAGCGGTTCTGCTGCGGGATGTGCTGCCGGAACGGCTGTAAAGCCCCGCGCCGGGGTAGCCACAGATGGATATCCGGGCGCTGTCCAGTAATGGAAATGAATGTCCAGATATGGCAATAAATTGCCGTATCTGGACATTTTGGTTTGATGTCCACTTCTAGTTAGCCATTTTTACTATGCGCCCAGACCAATCTGAATATTTGGCTCATTTCACCAAAGGTAAGGAAGCCTATGACAGCCTCGTTTCCATCCTTAATACGAGGGTAATCTGGGCTGGCCAGCTTCCCTGGACAAAAAGAAAAGCTGTTTGCTTTACCGAGTGTCCGTGGTCCAGCCTCCTTGCCCACGCTGAGCAATATTCACCATATGGCGTTGGTTTCAAAAAACCTCGTGTATTTGCTGCAGGCGGCGGTCCCGCTTACTACGTCCGGGCTGACCATTTCGATAAACAGCAATGGGAGCCCGATCTATACACTTTTGTTACCCCATTCTGGCCCGCCTATCGTCCTCCGCATCTTAAAGACGAGCAATATCTCGGTGGAAAAACCATCGACTACGCACATGAGCGCGAATGGCGCATTCCTCACGAGTTCAAATTTGAGTATGCACATGTCGAGTTCGTAATATTGGATAGTTATGAGGATATGGCGCGCTTTCCGAAAGAACTCAAAGACGTAATCGGCCGAGAAAAATTCATCCTTATGGATATGTACAGGAAGATTGAAGACCTCTGGCCCACCCATCTTGTCGGTGGCAATGGCTAACAATCCAGTCAACCGGACCGCCGAACACCCGCCTTTAGGCTTCCTCAATCCGCCTCGCGCGGCGTCCGGTTACTTTCATCGTTAGCCACATGGACAAGAACGCAAGCGCGTTGGCGCAATACTTCGAGCAATTCGTCGAGACAATGCTCGAATTGATGGCACGAGCGCGTCGAGTCGAATTTCATATTCGGTTGCTTGCGGAAGCAAGCGTTCATAGGGAGCACTTAACACGCCACTCGTTTGACGATTTTGTTCGGAAACATGTGGACTACCCTCGCAAGAAACTGGAACGCCACATTAAGGACATTCTCCCCGAAAAGTACAATCAGATAATCATCATCCGTCAGTGCGCTGACTCCCTCGCTCACGCTGATTACCGATCAGCCCGACAGCGGGTCGACGAATACAAATTGAAGTTCGGTTTAGCTGAGCCCATCAGCGACGACTCTGTTGGTCTCTTTTTCTACGAAAATATTCAGCACCCCGATGGAGCAACAGGGAATATGGGGTATTTAGTAAAATCCAGTCCTCACAACCTGATTCTTGAAGAGTTTCGAGTTTTTGAGGGGCAGGGCTATCTGAAAGCTGCCGAAGCGATGTTGGGAATTGCGGAGCAAGAGCTTCAAACGTTAATGCCAAATCTTCCGGTCATTTATGGCTCGCTGGTTGTCGCGCGTGGGCTAAAACATGGAACACGCGCCACTGTTGGCTAAGATGCCAATCTACCGGACCTCCGGCAAGCTGCGCTTGCCTCCGCCCGGTGATTTTCTGCAAAAAAAGGGGTCAGAGTATTTAGTATGATATTTCAAATATCTCTGACCCATTTAATCAATTTAATCACGCTAAAGCCACTTCGACCTCTTCAATCAATACGGCACAGGAACCGCTTCCGCATGAATCAAGAAGAACTCAAGGCCGTTTTTGACAAACAGGCTTATGGCTATGAGGAACAGCAAAAGAAGCTCGCACCGGTTCATGAAGGACTCTACTTTCAACTTGAATGGATATTTTCCGAGCTGCCGAAGACCGCCCGCATCCTTTGTGTCGGATTAGGTGCTGGTGCCGAGCTTTCCTATTTAGCCAGAAAGTTCCCGAGTTGGAGATTTACCGCGGTTGAGCCATCCGGTGCGATGCTTGAGGTATGCCGACAAAGAGCAGAAAGAGAGGGTTATATCTCTCGTTGCATTTTTCATGAGGGTTACGTGGAGTCACTACCCGATATTGAACTTCATAATGCAGCCACTTGCTTTATGGTTTCTCAGTTCATACTGGATAATCAGGAACGCTCCAGGTTCTTTCGCACCATTGCGGAAAGACTGGAAGCCAACGGAATCCTGGTGAGCGCTGATTTATCGTCGGCGTTTGGCACAACCGAATATAGAGCACTGCTTAAGGCATGGGTAAGCATGTTGCATGCGGCCAACGTTCCCGCTGACGCTATAGAAAAAACACATTCAGCATGGGCAAAAGATGTCTCCATTCTTCCTCCTGATGATATTAAATCAATCATCAGGCACGGTGGATTCGAGTCACCGGTTCAGTTTTATCAGGCGGGTTTTGTTCATGCCTGGTTCTCCATGAGGTCACCGGGCAATGGCGTATAACCGCCCAACGAGTCAGAGTAATTTCGTTTTATAGGCAAATAGCTCTGCACCTTTTGATTGGATATCAGAACCGACGCCCAGCCGGATCGAAATCAGATGTTAGAAATCGTTGCCGAGATCATTTTTCGAGTCATTTCTTTACCACCCACTCACCGAACACCAACAACATGCCCTACGTAAACCTGCAAATCACCAAAGGCGCGACCCGCGAGCAGAAATCGCAGCTGGTCAGGGAAATCACCGATTCACTGGTGCGTGTGCTGGGCAAGAAGCCGGAACACACGCATATCGTCATTCAGGAGATTGACGAGGAAAACTGGGGGTTCAGTGGCATGCTGACCGATGACTGGAAGAAACAGAAATAATCCTCACGGGCGCGGCAGAATCCTGCGCCTGCCTACTCACAAGACCTGCCTCTCGGCCAAGCCGGGCCGGAACTACAATCCGTTTTTTGACAGAACACCATGAACCTCATCATCCAGGGCGGCGCCCTCCCCACCTTCCTTCTTGAACGACTCGTTACCGCGACCGGCGCCCAGGCTGTCGAGCCGCGCCCGCCGCAGGTGGTCCGGCTGCGCGGGGCGAGCCGCACGGCCGAGTTCGATGCCCTGATTCCGCTGGTCGAAGCCGAGAAGCTGGACTGGGCTTTCATTCAGGAAGGCCGCAAGCTGAGCGATTTCGGCTTGATCTGCTTCGACATGGATTCGACGCTGATCACCATCGAGTGCATCGACGAGCTGGCCGATTTTGCCGGCAAGAAGGTGGAGGTGTCGGCGGTGACGGAGTCGGCGATGCGCGGCGAGATCGATTATCGGGAGAGCCTGCGGCGCCGTCTGGCGCTGCTTGCCGGGCTGGACGCCCGGGTGCTGGCGCGTGTCTTCGGCGAGCGCCTGCTGCTCTCGATGGGCGCCCGCGAGCTGCTGGAAGGCTGCCAGACTGCCGGCCTGCGCACGGCGATCCTCTCCGGTGGCTTCACCTATTTCACCGAGCGCCTGCGCATCGAGCTCGGCTTTGAT
Organism: Dechloromonas sp.; assembly: GCA_008933675.1. Taxonomy (GTDB): domain Bacteria; phylum Pseudomonadota; class Gammaproteobacteria; order Burkholderiales; family Rhodocyclaceae; genus Azonexus. Next base: position 18,963 of record WBUO01000047.1, on the reverse strand, counting down.
TTCGCCACCTCGAACGAGCTGGAGATTTCCGGCGGCAAGCTGACTGGCAAGGTCGTCGGCGATATCGTCGATGCGGCGGCCAAGGCGCATCACCTGTGCCGCCTGCGCGACGAACTGGGGCTGCGCAAGGATCAGGTGATCGCTGTCGGCGATGGTGCCAACGATCTGCTGATGATGGGCGAATCCGGGCTTTCCGTGGCCTTCCACGCCAAGCCGGCAACGCGTGCCAGGGCAGACGTGGCGATCAGCTTCGGCGGGCTGGATTCGCTGCTCAATCTGTTCGACTGACAGCAGACGCCGCCAACACCCTTGCCTGCACCCGAGCGGTGCATTCCTGCCCGGCGATGTCTGAATCAGTGCTTCGAAGGCGCCGGAAATCCCTTATTCACGGGGATTTCCGGCGTTTTTGCACAGGCACATGCCTTGCTAACAATCCAGAAACACTGTCTGGCGGGAGCATGGCATGGCGAAATACAAGGGTATCGAGGTCAAGGACAACGTGCGGGCACTGTTGCCGCACATGCCGGTGATCGAGGAATACCGCGAGATGCTGCAGACGCTGCAGGCGGTCTGGGACAACCTCAACCTGCTTGGCCAGATGTCGGGCACCACGGCGGAGATCGGCCAGACGCGCGAAGCCTTCTCCAGCCTGACCGGCGACTTGCTGAACAACCTGGCCGAGCGGACGCTGGCCAAGCGCGAGCAGGAGATGAAGGCGAAGTCGCAGGTGGCGATCGACATCCTGATCCGCAATCTGTTCGAGCGCACGGCGGATATCGGCTTCCTCAGCACCGATGACGTGATCCGCAGCTTTGCCGCGCAGCCCGGCGAGCCTTTTGTGTTGCAGCAGCGCTTTCGCGAGTACGTGCGCAAGTATTCGGTGTATGAGGATGTCGTGCTGCTCTCGCCGCAAGGCGAAATCCTGGTCCGCCTCGGGCCGGATGGCGGCAGCACGCACATCCGCGACGCCTGGGTGCGCGAGGCGCTGAACACCCAGGCCGCCTATGTCGAGGCCTATGCCCATTCCGCCCTTTTCCCGGAGCGCGCCCGCTCGCTGATCTACGCCTACCGGATCACCGCGCCCGGTGGCGAAACGCTCGGCGTGCTGGCCCTCTGCTTCCGCTTTGCCGATGAAATGCAGCGCATTTTTGCCGAGCTGTCGCAGGCCGACGATCCGGGGGTCATCGCCCTGCTCGACGGTGAGGGTCAGGTCATCGCCAGCAGCGACCGCTGGCAGATACCCCTCGGCGCCGAGCTCAGCCTGCCCTCAAACCAGTTGCAGCGCTTGCGCTTTGCCGGCCGCAGCTACCTCGCCTTTGCCAGCGACACCAAGGGCTACCAGGCCTACATGGGGCCGGGCTGGCGCGGTCTGGTGATGATGCCTGTCGACCAGGCCTTCGAGGCCCATGCCGACAACCAGCTCGATGGCATCGCGCCCAGCCTGGTCGCCTCGGCCATTGCCGGCGGTCGCGCCTTTTCTGCCGCGCTGCAGGCAATTCCGCGCCAGGCCTCGGCCATCCAGCGCGACCTGAGCCGGGCGGTGTGGAACGGCACGGTCCGCCAGGGGGTTTCGTCGGCCTCGATCAATGCCAATTTTTCCAAGATCCTGTTGTGGGAAATCAGCCGCGTCGGCATGAGCATGCGCGAGGTGTTTTCCAGCTCGATCGGCAACCTGCAGGCCACGGTGCTGTCCTCGGTGCTGGCCGACAGCCGCTTCTTCGCGGCGCTGGCCATCGACATCATGGATCGCAATCTCTACGAGCGCGCCAACGACTGCCGCTGGTGGGCGCTCGACGCGACGATCCGCCGGCTGATGGATACGGCCCCGTCAGACAAGCGCCAGTCCGGCCTGGAAACGGTCATCCGCTACATCAACAGCCTGTACACGGTTTACGACAACATCGTGCTGTTCGATACGGCCGGCAAGGTTGCCGCCGTTTCCAACCCGGCCCATGCCGAACTGGTCGGCAGCCGGCTCGACGAGCCCTGGGTCGCCGCCTGCCTGGATCTGCGCGACAGCCAGCGCTATGCGGTTTCGTCCTTCACGCGCAGCCACCTGTATGGCGGGCGGCCCACCTATGTCTATCTGGCGGCGTTGCGCTCGCCGGACGACAGTCGCGTCACCGGCGGCATCGCCATCGTTTTCGATGCCGAGCCGCAGTTTGCCGCCATGCTGCACGACGCCCTTCCCCGGGAGGCGAGCGGCGAACCGGTTGCCGACAGCTTTGCCGTCTTTGTCGACGGGCAGGCGACGATCGTCGCCTCGAGCAACGGCAGCTATCCGGTCGGCAGCACCCTGGCACTCCCCGCCGAACTGGTGAATCCCGGCCACGGGCTGTTCCCGCCTGATCAACCTGAACGGTCAGGTGATGGCCGCCGGCGCCCGGCGTTCGTCGGGCTATCGTGAATACAAGGGGGCCGAGGACGATTACCGGAACGAAGTCACCGCGGTCGTTTTCGTGCCGCTGGGCGATTTCCGGCCGGAGGCCGGCCTCGGCAGCAGCACCGGCGATGTCGCCCGGCGGCGCTCCGCCATCGCCGCCGGGATTCCCAGCCGGGAAATCGCCACCTTCCATCTTGCCGGCCATTGGCTTGGCCTGCCGGTCAGCGATGTGGTCGAGGCCATCGAGGCCAACGGCGCCGCCCGCCTGGCGAATGCGCCGAAGGAGGTTTTCGGCGCCCTGATCCATCGCGGCGAATCGCTGCCCATCTACAACCTGCACGCCGCACTGGGCCTGAGCGAGCCCGCAGGCAGCGGCAGCGAGCGCCAGGTTGTCATCGTGCGCGGTGAAAACGGCGGCCTTTTCGGGATCCTGGTCGATACGCTGGGCGAGATCCTCGAAGTGCCGTGTGCGGATATCGAGGACCTCTCCAACGTCTATGTCGGCATCGCCTCGGTGCTCGCCTCGGTGGTCAAGACCACACCGCAGAACGGTGGCGGCATGCTGGTGCTGCTTTCGGTGGGCAGCATGAGCCAGCAGCTGCACGGCAAGCTGGCCGCCGAGCAGGCCGGCTAGGCTGGCTCCTTGCGCAGCTGCTCGAAGGCGGCATTGGCGGAAAGGAATACCTGACCGCTCAATGATGACCAGAGCGCCGAGCGCTGCAGGCGGTCCTGCACCGGCCCCTTGACCTCGGCCAGATGCAGGCGGATGCCGCGTTCGGCGAGATCGCGGTTGAGCTCGGCAAAGACTTCGACGGCGGTGGCATCCATCAGGTTGACGGCGCTCATCACCAGTACCAGATCGTGGGTGCCGGGCGCGCGCTCCAGCTCCTGCTTCAGGCGCTGCTCGACAGCGCCGAGATTGCCGAAAAACAGGCGCTCGTCGATGCGCAGGAAGAGCACGCCGGGCAGCGTTTCGACGGCGTGGCGCTCGATGTTGCGGAAATGCTCGCTGCCGGCAATGCGGCCGACGATGGCGATATGCGGAGTGCTGACGCGATAGAGCAGCGTCGCCATCGACAGCATGACGCCCAGGCCGATGCCGGTTTCCAGACCGAAGACGAGCACGCCGCCGGCAGTGCCGAGCAGTGCCAGGGCATCGGCGCGGTCGTAGGCCCAGGCCTGGCGCAGGGCGCGCAGGTCGATCATCGAGACGGCAGCCATGATGATGGTCGCCGCCAGCACGGCCAGCGGCAGGCGGGCGAACCAGCCGGCCATGCCGGCGACGACGGCGATCATCACCAGTGCCGCGACGATGCTGGCCAGCGGCGTCTGGGCGCCGGCCGCGACATTGATGGCCGAGCGCGACAGCCCGCCGCCCACCGGCATGCCGCCGGAAAAGGCGGCCACCACGTTGCTGGCGCCGAGGCCGACCAGTTCGGCATTGGCATCGATGCGTTCGCGCCGCCGGATGGCCAGCGCCTGGGCCATGGTAATGCCCTGGACCATGCCGATCAGCGTCATCAGGAAGGCCGGCACGATCAGGCCGCGCGTGGCCTCCAGACCGGGCAGGAAGAAGTTGAAGGCGGGCAGGCCGGCATGCAGCGAACCGACGACGGCCACGCCATGCGCCGTGTCGAGATTCAGCTCGATCACCGCCAGCGTGGCTGCCAGCACGATGAGCAGCGGCATCAGGCGGACGACGAAGGCCGCCCTGCTCTCGCCCAGCCCGGCCTGCATCAGCCAGCCGGCCAGCCAGAGACGGACGACGACCAGCATGGCGAGCGCTGTCAGGCTGATGGCCAGCGTCGGCAGATGAACCTGGGCAAGCCGGCCGAGCAGATCGATGACGACTTCGCCGCTGCTGCCGCCGACCGGCGAGACGCCGAGCAGGTGTTTCAACTGGCTGACGATGATCAGTACCGCCGAACCGGAGATGAAGCCGCTGACCACCGGCCGGCTCAGCAGTTGCGACAGGAAGCCGAGGCGCAGCACGCCACAGGCCAGCAGCATCAGGCCGGAGAGCAGCGCCAGCGCTGCAGCCAGCGCGATGTACTCGGCAGAACCGGGCACGGCCAGTGGGCTGAGTACGGCATAGGTCATGATGGCGGTAACCGCCACCGGCCCCACCGCCTGCACCCGGCTGCTGCCCAGCAACGCATAGGCGATGGTCGGCAGGATGCTGACGTACAGCCCGAACTGCGGCGGCAGGCCGGCGAGCAGCGCATAGGCCATGCTCTGCGGAATGACCAGGATGGCGACGATCAGCCCGGCCGCAAGATCGGCCCCGAGGTGCTCCCGCGGATAGGGGTGTGGCCAGTGCGGGAGAAGCCGGGCAAACAGGGACATGGCGGGATCAAGGGCAAAACGAGGCGGCAGTATCAGCCGCCGGTTCAGCCGCCGTCAATGGCCGGCGCGTGCCTGGGTCATTCACTCGAACCTGAAGCTTCCTGCGGGACAGGTCTCTAACGGCCTCCCGCCTGGACGGGAGCGGCGGGTTCATGCCTGATTCCACGAACGGAAGGGCATTACCGCCGACAAGGAACGATGCGCGAGGAGGCCCGGTCAAGAGGCTCCGCCGCGCAACCGGCGGATGCGTTCGGCGGTGTCCGGGTGGCTGGACAGCCCATCCCATGACGATCCGCCCTTGCCCTTGCCGCCCATGTGCTGCTCCATGCGCTCGAGCATGCTGGCCAGCGGTTCCCTGCCCCGCCCGGCGGCGACCATGACCCGGGCGGCGTAGGCGTCCGCTTCCAGTTCGAAGGCACGGGAGCAGCGCGACTCCATGTCCAGTACGGCGAGGCCGCTGGCGATGGAGGCGATGTCGCCGAGATAGATGCCGGCGACGAAGGAGACGACCGACGACTGGATCAGCTGGCGCATGCCGTGATGGTGGGCGACGTGGCCGAGTTCGTGGGCGACGACGCCGGCGATTTCGTCATCGTTGGCGGCCAGGGCGACCAGCTCGTCGAAGACCACCAGGTCGCCGTTGGGCAGCGCGAAGGCGTTGGGGCCCATCGGCGAGGCCCGGAAATGCAGGCGGTACGACGGATGGCCGGGAACCGCCTTGAGCAGCGTGGCGACATGCGCCTGCAGTTCGGCCTGGCGGGCTGCCGGCAGCCGGGAGGGCTTGAGCATCCGTTCATCGAGGAAGTTCAGCGTGTGCCGGGAGATGCCCTGGACGATGTTGTCGGGAATGCGCGGCGCCAGCATCTTGCTGGCCGCCGGCAAGCCCCAGAGGTAGGCGGCGAGGACGGCCAGGATGGCCGCCAGCAAGGCAGCCAGGGCCCAGGACCAGCGGGATTGCAGGCGGACGACGGCGGATTCGGCAAAGCCGGCGGCATCCAGCCAGACGGCGAAGGCCGCGTGGTCGGCTATCTCGCAGACGGCTCCGTCGGCAAAACGGAGCAGGCGCGGGGCGCGGCCCATGGGTTCGGAAATCTCCACCTGCGACCGTCCGGCCCGGCGTTCGCCGAAGCTGCCGCGGACGACGATCTCGTCGCCGTCGACCCGCAGTTCGACGGCCTGCCGCTGTGGCGTGCGGCCGTCGAAGTAGCTGGCGGCGATGCTGCTCACAGGCCGATATCCAGGTCGAACATCTCGGCGGTTTCGTCGCCCAGCGCCGACGCGGCGGTGGCTTCCGCCGCCAGGAAGTCGTCGAGGCTGCCGCTGACGGCAATGCTCAGATGCTCCGCACGGTAACGGGCGACACGCACCCGGGCCCAGGGAATGAACAGGCCGAGCGTACCGATGATGGCCAGCCAGTTGATCGCGGTCAGCCCGATGTAGCCGCCGACCGGCAGGCGGCTGATGAAGCCGTGCGGGCCGAGGTTGGTGGTGTTCCAGACAGCGTTGGCGGTGCGCGCCTGGACGTAGGGAACGAGCAGTGCCTGGATGGCGATCAAGATCAGCGGGATGAGCATGAAGGCTGCTCCCAGGAAGATCATCAGCAACGGATTCTGGGCACCGTCAACCGCCACGATGGCAACGGCGATCAGCCCGACCATCAGCAGCAGCATGAGCAGCGCCGGAAACAGGAAGATGCGGTAGATGGCGCCGATGCTCACCGAACAGGCGAGGGATGTCGTGCCGAAGCGCGTGTTGTCGAGCACGAACTTGCGCAGCTGCCGGTAGAACAGCGGGAAGGCCAGCCAGAAGGTGAACATCGCCAGCAGGCCGTAGCCGACGAAGACCTTGAGGGCCTGACGATAAGTGCCGTGAAAGGAAAAGCGCAGCCCGCGGTAGCTGGTGTTGTGGGCGCGGAAGCGGAAAGCCTTGACGGCAAGCCAGGGGACGACGGGCAGCAGCAGGAGCAGCGCGATGCCGTAGAGCACCGGGTCGATGTTCTGGGCGACGGACAATGCCATCAGCAACAGGAAGGCGACGATACGCCCCTTGAGGATGGGAATCGGCTGGCCGTGGTAGTCGAAGCCGGAACCGTCGAGCAGCAGGTTGCGGTGGAAATACTGCTCGCGCCGGACCTTGGCCCAGGCCGAATAGATGCCGACGGTGACAATGGTCAGCAGCAGATTGACGATCCAGATGCGGAAGTACTCGCCGCCGTCGCCGGCGAAGCTGAAGTCTTCTTCGCGGGTCTCGTCGGCATCGGCCGCCGGTGCGGCAGGCGTCGCGGGGATCGATGGCGGGGCCGGCGGCGAAGGCGGCAAGGTATGGGGCTGCTCCGCCATGACGGTCGATACGGGAACGACGGTCGGCACCGGATCAGCCGTCACCACAGGATCGACCGTCGCTGCAGGATCGGTAGTCGGTGCAGGATCGACAGTCGCTACCGGGGCTATGTCTGAAGCCGGCGTCAGCGACGCATCGTAGGCTTCGCGCGTCACGCTGTCGGTGAGCGTCGAGAACGCCAGGTGCAAGCGGTCGAGCAGGGCGGGATCAGGTCTGTTCTCGGCGTTGATGCGTGACCGGAAATGATTGAGTTGCTGCCCGTAGGCGATCCTGATCTCGGCCAGAGAGGCATCCGGATCGACACCAAGCACTTCGTAATAGCTTGCTTCAAGCGCGGCCATGTTCCCCCCTGTCATCGTTGGCGCCCGTGATATGGGCAGATTCTAGCCAAACCGGGAGGCCGGGCCATGACGATCGGATGAACGGAAGGAAACGGGGGCGGTGCGGAGGTTCGCTAGCGGGGTTCAGTGCAGATCGACGGCGTGCTGCTTGAGCGTTTCCAGCGGCACGATCTCCAGCGCCGCCTGATTGGTGGCGTTCAGCGAGACCCGTGGCGCCCTGCCCGCCTGCCAGGCTTCCAGCCAGCGGGCGGCACACAGGCACCAGCGCTGGCCGGGCTGCAGGCCGGGAAAGTCGAATTCCGGGCGCGGCGTCGACAGGTCGTTGCCGCGCGCCTTGGAGAATTCGAGAAATTCGGCCGTGAGAATCACGCAGACCGTGTGGCTGCCCCGATCCGCTTCAGCGGTATTGCAGCAGCCGTCGCGGAAAAAGCCGGTCAGCGGGCGTTCGGAACAGCTCAGCAACGGGCCGCCGAGCACGTTCAGCTGGCTGCCGCGGCCGGGAAAATCGCGGGTTTTCACGAAACCTCGTCGATCCAGGCCTGCTGGATGGCTTCCAGTATCTTTTCGCCGCTGCGATTGGGATCGTCATCGAAGCCAGGCAGCGCCATCACCCAGTTGCGCAGATCGACGAAATTGACTTTCAGCGGATCCTGATCGGGATAGGCCTCGCTCAGTTCAATGGCGATGTCGTTGATGTCGGTCCATTTCATTTGCGGTGGCCCTCCTTCGCCATGTTGATGCTGTATTTGGGAATCTCGACGACCAGTGGCGTCTTGCCGACGATGGCCTGGCAGCCCAGGCGGGAGTTCGGTTCCAGACCCCAGGCCTTGTCCAGCAGGTCTTCCTCTTCTTCCTCGGCCGGGTCCAGCGAGTTGAAGCCTTCGCGGACGATCACATGGCAGGTGGTGCAGGCGCAGGACATTTCGCAGGCGTGGTCGAGTTCGACGCCGTTTTCGAGCAGGTTCTGGCAAATGGACTTGCCCTCTTCCGCCTCGATGACGGCACCGTCCGGACAGTTTTCGACATGCGGCAATACGACGAGCTGCGTCATCATTCTTCTCCCATCTTGATCTCGTCGACCTTGCGGCCGGAGAGCACTTTCTTGATGCTTTGGTCCATGCGGCGATGGGCGAATTCCTGGGTCTCGAAGCCGAGGTCGTCCATGGCGATGTTGATCAGGCGGCGGTTGTCGCCGGCTGCTGCTTCGCGCAATCTGGCGATGGCGTTGTTGATCCTGGCCGCTTCCGCTTCGTTGAGCAGGTGGGCGTCCTCGGCCAGTGCCGCCTCGGTGGCCTCGATCATGCGGTCGGCCTCGACCTGCGCCTCACGCAACGCGCGGGCCATCGCATCGTCCTTGGCGTGGGCCAGGGAGTCCTGCAACATGCCGGCGATCTCGTCGTCGGACAGGCCGTAGGACGGTTTCACCGTGACGCTCGCCTCGACGCCGGTGGTCTGCTCGCGGGCGGACACAGACAGCAGGCCGTCGGCATCGACCTGGAAGGTGACGCGGATGCGCGCGGCACCGGCGACCATCGGCGGAATGCCGCGCAGTTCGAATCGGGCCAGCGAACGACAGTCGGCGACCATCTCGCGCTCGCCCTGGACGACGTGGATGGCCATCGCCGTCTGGCCATCCTTGAAGGTGGTGAACTCCTGGCCGCGGGCGGTCGGGATCGTGGAATTGCGCGGGATGACCTTCTCGGTCAGGCCGCCCATGGTTTCCAGGCCGAGCGACAGCGGGATGACGTCGAGCAGCAGCCAGTCGTCCTTGCCGGTCTTGTTGCCGGCCAGCAGGTTGGCCTGGGTGGCGGCGCCCAGCGCCACGACCTTGTCCGGATCGAGATTGGTCAGCGGTTCCTGGCGGAAGAAGTCACCGACCGCCTTCTGCACCTGCGGCATGCGCGTCGCGCCGCCGACCATGACGACGCCCTTGACCTCCTCGACGCGCAGACCGGCATCGCGCAGCGCCTTCTTGACCGGCTGCAGCGTTTTCGAGATCAGCGTCTGGGTAATGTTGGCGAAGGTGGCGACGTCGAGCTTGACGTCGACCATCTCGCCGGAACCGAGGCGGGCTGTGATCGGGGCTTCCGGATTCAGCGTCAGGAATTCCTTGGCTTCGCGGCAGCGCATCATCAGCAGGCGGGCATCTTCCGGCGTCAGCGGCTGCAGGCGCGCCTGCTCGATGGCCCAGCAGAAGATGCGATGGTCGAAATCGTCACCGCCGAGCGCCGAATCGCCGCCCGTCGACATGACCTCGAAGACGCCCTTGGTCAGCTTCAGGATGGAGATGTCGAAGGTGCCGCCGCCAAGGTCATAGACGGCGTAGACGCCCTCGGCCGCGTTGTCGAGACCGTAGGCGATGGCCGCTGCGGTCGGTTCGTTGAGCAGGCGCAGCACGTTCAGTCCGGCCAGGCGGGCGGCGTCCTTGGTGGCCTGGCGCTGGGCGTCGTCGAAATAGGCCGGCACGGTGATCACGGCACCGACCAGATCGCCGCCGAGAGCGGCTTCGGCGCGGGTCTTCAGGCTCCGGAGGATTTCCGCCGAGACTTCGACCGGGCTTTTGATGCCGGCATGGGTGCGCAGCTTGACCATGCCCGGCGCCTCGACGAAGTCATAGGGCATGGATTCGACGTGGGCGATGTCCTTGAGGCCACGGCCCATGAAGCGCTTGACGGAGACGATGGTATGGCGCGGATCGACGGCCTGGTTTTTCTGCGCCTCGTAGCCGACTTCGGCAGAGCCGTCGGCGTGATAGCGGACGACCGAAGGCAGCAACGGCCGCCCCTGCTCGTCGTTGAGGCAGACGGCCATGCCGCTGCGCACGGTGGCGACCAGGGAATTGGTGGTGCCGAGGTCAATGCCGACCGCCAGCTTGTGTTCGTGCGGAGCCGCGGATTCGCCGGGTTCGGCGATTTGAAACAGTGCCATTGTTTATTCTTCCAGCGATGCCAGCGCATCGTCGATTTCGGACAGGAGTTTTTCCAGGAACATCAGCCGGCGCACCCGATCGGTGGCCTGGGCAAATTCTTTTTCTTCATCGAGCAGGCGCCCGACTTCGTCATAGCGGCCGGCAATGTCACCACGCAGCCGGTTGTGCAGCCGTTCCAGCTCGTGATGGTCGCCACCGGCGCGCGCTTCCATCACCGCCTCGCGCCATTCCATCTGTTCCATCAGGAAGTCGGCCGGCATCGCCGTGTTGTTCTCGGCCTGCAGGTCGTGGCCATTCAGTTCGAGCAGGTAGCGCGCCCGGCCGAGCGGCTTCTTCAGCGTCTGGTAAGCCTCATTGGCCCGTGTCGCCCACTGCATGGACATCCGCCGTTCGCTCTCCGAGGCATTGGCGAAGCGGTCCGGATGCACCTGCGCCTGCACGTCGCGGTAGCGCGAGTCGAGTTCCGACAGATTCAGCCGGAAGGCCCGCGGCAGTTCGAACAGCGAGAAGAAATCGGCGGTCAGGTCCAAACGGTCACCTCAGCATCGCGGCGCATCAGGCCGCGCAAACCTCAAAGCGAAGGCGGGGCTAGGCGCCCCGCACGAAGACAGTACGAATGTACGGCAAGTGCGGGGCAACAACGCCCCGTCGAGCCGTTAAACGTTAAAGGATTCGCCGCAGCCGCACTGATCTTTTACGTTCGGGTTGTTGAACTTGAATCCCTCGTTCAGACCCTCGCGTGCAAAGTCCAGCTCCATGCCGTCGAGGTAGGGCAGGCTCTTGGCATCGATGATGACCTTGACGCCGGCGCTCTCGAAGACCTGATCGTCCTCGTTCACCTCATCGACAAATTCCAGCTTGTAGGCCATGCCGGAACAGCCGGAAGTCCGTACGCCGAGGCGCAGGCCGATGCCCTTGCCGCGCTTGGTCAGGAAATTGGCGACGTGCTTCGCCGCCGTGTCGGTCAAGGTGACGCCCATGCTTATTCTCCGTGCTTTTTCTTGTAATCCGCCACGGCTGCCTTGATGGCATCCTCGGCCAGGATCGAGCAGTGGATTTTAACCGGCGGCAGCGCCAGTTCCTCGGCGATCTCGGTGTTTTTGATGGCCAGTGCCTGATCGACCGTCTTGCCCTTGACCCATTCGGTGACCAGCGACGACGAAGCGATCGCCGAACCACAGCCGTAGGTCTTGAACTTGGCATCCTCGATCACGCCCGACTTGTTGACCTTGATCTGCAGCTTCATCACGTCGCCGCAGGCCGGCGCGCCGACCATGCCGGTACCGACGCCGTCGTCTTCCTTGCCGAAGGAGCCGACGTTACGCGGATTCTCATAGTGATCAATGACTTTTACGCTATAGCTCATGTTATTTCTCCGTTAATTCAGGGGTGTTCTGGTTGCCGGCAATCAGTGTGCTGCCCACTGGACGGTGCTCAGGTCGACACCGTCCTGGACCATTTCCCATAGCGGCGAAAGTTCACGTAGTTTGCCAACTTTCGCGTGCAACAGTTTGATTGCATAGTCAATTTCTTCTTCCGTCGTGAAGCGGCCGATGCTGAAGCGGATCGAGCTGTGGGCCAGCTCGTCGTCGCGACCCAGGGCGCGCAGCACGTAGGACGGCTCCAGGCTGGCCGAGGTGCAGGCCGAACCGGAGGAGACCGCCAGATCCTTGATCGCCATGATCATCGACTCGCCTTCGACGTAGGCGAAGCTGATGTTCAGGTTGTGAGCGACGCGCTGCTCGAGATCGCCATTGACGTAGGTCGCCTCGATATCCTGAAGTCCCTTCAGAAGTTTGTCACGCAACGCCTTGATCCGTTTGTTTTCTTCGACCATTTCCTCTTTGGCCAGACGGAAGGCCTCGCCCATGCCAACGATCTGGTGCGTGGCCAGCGTGCCGGAGCGGAAACCGCGTTCGTGACCGCCGCCATGCATCTGCGCCTCCAGGCGAATCCGTGGCTTGCGCCGCACGTATAGCGCGCCGATACCCTTCGGACCGTAGGTCTTGTGCGCCGAGAAGCTCATCAGGTCGACCTTCAGCTTGCTCAGATCAATGTCGACCTTGCCTGTCGCCTGGGCGGCATCAACGTGGAAGATGACGCCCTTCTCGCGGCAGATTTCGCCCAGCTCGGCGATCGGCTGAATGACGCCGACTTCGTTATTGACGAACATCACCGAAGCCAGCACGGTATCCGGGCGAATGGCGGCCTTGAAGACATCCAGATCAAGCAGACCATCCTCCTTGACGTCCAGATAAGTGGCCTCGAAACCCTGGCGCTCCATTTCGCGCACCGTGTCGAGGACCGCCTTGTGTTCGGTCTTGACCGTGACGATGTGCTTGCCCTTGGTGCCGGCATAGAAATTGGCAGCACCCTTGATCGCCAGATTGTTCGATTCGGTGGCCCCGGAAGTCCAGACGATTTCCTTGGGATCGGCGTTAACCAGCGCCGCCACCTGCTCGCGCGCCTCTTCCACCGCCGCATCGGCCACCCAGCCGAAGCTGTGCGAACGCGAGGCCGGGTTGCCGAACAGTTCGCACAGATAGGGAATCATTTTTTCGGCAACGCGCGGATCGACCGGGGTGGTCGCCGAGTAGTCCAGGTAGATGGGCAGTTTCATCGTCATTCTCGCTAGGTCGGGTTGTTCAGACGGCCATTGCCGTAAGTCCCTGCAGGCGTCCGACTGTAACCTGCACGGCTTTGATGAATTTTTCAATATCGCTGGCGCCGTTGCCGGCACCGAGGCTGACGCGCACCGCCCCGCGGGCGATTTCCGGTGCCACCCCCATCGCCCGCAGCACATGCGATGGCTCCGGATTGGCGCTGGAGCAGGCGGCGCCGCTGGCGACGGCAAAACCCTCACGGTCCAGCTTGCCGACCAGCGTTTCGCCATCGATATCGGCAAAGGCGAAATAGCTGGTGTTCGGCAAGCGGCCGGCCTCGGCAGCGAAGATGCGGGCGCCAAGCGCAAGCAGACCATTTTCCAGTTGGGCACGCAGGCTGCGCAATCGTTCCGGCTCTTCGGCAAGGCGCCGCGCTGCAAGTTCCGCAGCAACGCCGAAACCGACGATGGCCGGGACATTTTCCGTGCCCGAGCGCAAACCGCGCTCATGGCCGCCGCCGGCGACCAGCGGCTGCAGTTCGACGCGCTTGTCGAGGACCAGTGCCGCGGCGCCCTTCGGGCCGTTGATCTTGTGCGCCGACAAGGTCAGCGCATGGACGCCGGCCGCATTCAGCGTACGGAAATCGACGGGCAGCTTGCCGAAAGCCTGCACGGCATCGCTGTGGAACCAGGCTCCGCCAGCCCGTGCGGCAGCGGCGAGGGAGACGACATCCTGGACGACACCGGTTTCGTTGTTGGCGAGCATCAGCGAAATCAGCGCCGGCCTCAGCTGCAGGACCTGCAGGAAATCCTCGTCGGCGATGCGTCCGGCTCCGTCGACGGCAATTTCACGCAGCGTCCAGCCCTGACGCACCAACTGCGCAGCCGGCTTGAGCACACAGGGATGCTCTATGGCGCTGACGGCGATGACGCCCGGCTTGCGGCTGGCGGCAGCACCTTTGACGAACAGGTTGTTGGCTTCGCTGCCACCGCTGGTGAACACAACTTCGGTCGGATGCGCACCGACGGCAGCTGCCACTTTCTGGCGCGCCTCGTCGATCGCCTGACGTGCCCGCCGCCCGTACTCGTGACGGCTCGACGCGTTGCCGCACAGACTTTCCAGCCAGGGCAGCATGGCCGCCAGCACGGCCGGATCAAGCGGCGTGGTGGCGTTGTGGTCGAGATAAGCGGGAGCGAACATGGCGATCAGGCGGCCGCTACAGCCTTTTCCCGGGCGCTGCGCAGGCGCGGCTGCGGCCCGGGTCGCTTGTCCTCGAGCACGACGGTCGACGACTGGGCGGCCAGTTTGGCTTTCTGCCGGTCAACCAGTTCACCGAGCGTCACCGAGGCCAGATAGTCGTACATCTTGCCGTTGAGCGTCGACCACAGGTCGTGGGTCATGCAGCGGTGCTCGTCGTGACAGTTCTCGCGGCCTCCGCACTGCGTGGCATCGAGCTGTTCATCAACGGCACGGATGATGTCGGCCACCGTCAGCTGATTCAGCGGCCTGGCGATGCAATAGCCACCACCCGGACCGCGCACGCTGTCGACCAGCTTGAATCGGCGCAGTTTGCCGAACAGCTGCTCGAGATAGGAAAGCGAAATCTTCTGCCGCTCACTGACGCTGGCCAGCGCAACAGGCCCCTCTTCCCCGCGCAGGGCAAGATCCATCATGGCGGTAACGGCGAAACGTCCCTTGGTCGTCAAACGCATTGCTATGCTCCGGCTAATAACCCACTATTGCGGTCAACTATACTAAAGCCTTACAAAATCAGTCAACTATTTTGCTCAGGTATTTGGGATCAAAAGCGTCGGCCGCCTGAACTTCTTCATCGCATTTCACGCCCTGGGCGGTCAACTCGCGCAGCAGCGAATCCAGCCGCCGGTCGGTTTCCGCCGCGTGGTCGAGCAGGCCGTGAATGGCCTTGACCAGCGGATCGTCCTGATCGCCGGCCACGGCATAGGCGGAGAAGCCCATCTTTTCGGCCTGCGCTTCCCGCTGCCGGCCCTGCTCCGAATGATCGATGACGCGCGCCGGATTGCCGACCGCCGTGGCGCCCGCCGGCACCGGCTTGGTGACGACGGCATTCGAGCCGACCTTGGCTCCGGCCGCGATGGTGATCGGCCCGAGAACCATCGCCCCGGCCCCGACGACGACCCCGTTCTCCAGCGTCGGATGGCGCTTGCCCTTGTTCCAGGAGGTGCCGCCCAACGTGACGCCGTGATAAAGGGTGACGTCGTCGCCGATCTGGGCTGTTTCGCCGATGACCACGCCCATACCGTGATCGATGAAGAAACGCCGGCCGATCTGGGCCGCCGGATGAATCTCGATACCGGTCAGGAAACGCGCCAGATAGCCGACGAAGCGCGCCAGCCAGCGCAGGCGGCAACCCCACAGCCAGTGCGCCAGACGATGGAGGATCAGGGCATGGATGCCCGGATAACAGGTCAGCACCTCCCAGAACGAACGCGCCGCCGGATCGCGGTCGAAAACCGCGCGGATATCCTCGCTCAACATCCGGAACATGAAACCTGATCTCCCTTGCACAAAGATGGGAATTCTAAAAAACTTGACTGAATTTGTCAGCTATTTTCCGGGAAAGTGCCCAGGCGAACTGATTTATAATCGCTGGCTAACGTACTTCCGTCATTTTCTGCCCAGAAATCATTCCGATGCGCCTTCCTTACCTCGTCGCCACCACATTTCTGATCCTCAGCGGCTGCGCGACACCGCCGCCGGTTGCCGACGGCAACTCCCGGGGCAGCTATCGCCACACGGAAAACTACCTGAACTGGCTGATCGACCAGGAAATGACACAAAACGACATCACCGGGATCAGCATCGCCCTCGTCGATGACCAGCAGGTGATCTGGCAGAAGGGATTCGGCCACGCCGATCTCGAGCTGGGTATCCCGGCGACACCGGAAACCATCTACCGGGCCGGCTCGATTGCCAAGGTATTCACCGCCGCCGCCACCATGCAACTCGCCGAACGCGGCCTGCTCGACATCGACCGTCCGCTGGTGGAGGCCCTGCCGGAATTCTCGATCAATTCGCGCTTTCCCAAGGCCGCTCCGGTCACGCCACGCAATGTGATGACGCATCACTCCGGACTGCCGTCCAATTTCCTTCGCGGCATGTACGTGCGCGATCCCGGGCGCTTCGAGACAGTCATCGAAGGCTTGCACGACCAGTATCTGACCTTCCCGCCCGACTATGTCTTTTCCTACTCCAACGTCGGCATGGCACTGCTCGGCGCCACGGTTCAGCGCATCGGACAGCAGCCTTTCGACCGCTACATGGAGCGCAACTTCTTCCAGCCACTCGGCATGACCAGCAGCAGCTTCGCGGCCCGGGCAGTCACCAAGGCTTACGACAGCCACCGCGAAATCGAGGTCTTCTCGCTGCGCGACATGCCGGCCGCCAATCTGCTGAGCAATGTCGTCGACCTCAGCCAGTTCCTCAAGATGCAGTTTGCCGACGGGCGCCATGGCGGACAGCAACTGCTGTCGCCGGCCAGTGTCCGCGAGATGGTGCGCGTGCAGAATGCCGGCTTTCCGCTGACCTTCCAGCAATATGTCGGCCTCGGCTGGATGCTCAGCGGCATCGAGGTCCCCGGCGGCGGCACGGTGGCCAGCCACGGCGGCTCCCTGCCCGACTCGCACAGCATGATGGCGATGCTGCCCGAGCATAAACTGGGCGTCGTTGTCCTTTCCAACTCGGCCACCTCGCACGCCTCGGTCACCAAGATCGCCACCGAAGCCTTGCGCCTGATGCTGGAAGCCAAGACCGGCATCCGCCAGGAGCCGGCAAAGGTCGTCAGCGTTCCTGAACGCGAACCGACGGCTGCCGAACTGAAGCTCTTCAACGGTCATTTCGACACGCTCGTCGGTTTGGCCAAAATATCGACCGGCGCCGGCAAGATCGACGTCGAGGCGGGCGGCCACCATTTCCGTCTGGTACCGCATCAGGATGGCCTGTTCAGCGTCCAGTACAAGCTCTTCGGCCTGATCCCGCTACGCGTCGGCGCCTTCGACGACATCCGCCTGTCGCTGGCCAATGTCGGCGGTCGGCAGATCGTCGTCGGCCGCATCGGTGGCGAATCCCAGATGTTCGGCGAAAAACTGAAGCCGACGGATATCCCCGAGAGCTTCCTGAAACGTATCGGCCACTACGAGATCATCGACAAGATTGACGGGCCGGCGCCCAACCATATCGTCCTCAAGGAGGACGACGGCCTGCTGGTCGGCGAAGTGCGCTTCCCGGAACGCCCCGAATTTCTGTTGCGCATCGGCTTCCAGCCGGTCTCCGACAGCGAGGCGATCACCGCCGGACTGGGTAGCGGACGCGGCGACACGCTGCGCCTGTTCAGCGAAGACAATGAAGAACGCCTGGGTTTTTCCGGCTATCAGCTGCGCAAGAAACTGAACTGAAATGACAACCCTGCATCAGGAACTCAAGACCTTCATCGTCGACACGATGAATCTCGAAGACATCGCCCCCGCCGACATCGCTGACGACCAGCCGCTATTTGGCGAGGAAGGCCTCGGCCTCGATTCGATCGACGCGCTCGAACTGGTTCTGGCGCTGAAGAAGACCTACGGCGTCGTGATCGAGGCCAACGACGAGAAGAACCGTCAGCACCTGCGCTCGGTCAACACGCTGGCCGCACTGATCACCGCCCATCGCGGCTGACTTTCCCGTTGCGCGGCAAGCAGGACTCACGGTAAACCGGATACCGCAAAAGGAAACGCCCGGCACGCAATACATTGTGTCGGGCGGTTTTTTCTGTCGACCTGGGAGGTTGTCGAAAGAAATCATGGGGATCCAGCGATCCCCTGCTCCGGAAGCACCCAGGCCTCCGGGAGCAATTGTCTCAGGTGCCTTTCCGCTCAGTTGAGCTTCGGCGGCGTGCCGGACATCGACTTCTTGAGCTCTTCATTCATGTGGCGGACGGCATAACGCCCGATATAGATCACCATGACGATCATGAAGAGAATGGTGGCCAGGCTGAGCAGGCCGATATCAGATGTAAACAGTAGTTCCCATGCCATGACTATTCTCCGGTTACCCTCGAATTTGTGGAATTGACAAGACTGCGCGCATGTCATCGCAATATGCGTGCCTGCCAACCTGGCGCCTCCGCTTCGCCAGGCACGGCAACTCGACGAGGCGCCGGAAAGCCGGTGCATGGGCCGAAGCGGCCCCAAGCAACCGCTCCCCCGGTTCGTACAGGCGGTTCATCGGCAGCCCGCGAGCGCCGCGACAACCGCCAATCTCGCCATATTTGGCAGTCATTTTAAGCATGACTGTCAATATAGACACAAAGCATTCAAAGGGCTGCTTCTTTCACCTCGGCCAGCGCCTGGCAAAGCCGGCGGACCAGCTCCGGAATACGATCAGCCTCCGCCATGCCGTACCCCAGAACGAGACCGTTGTCGCCCCGGCCGTCGGCGAAATAGGCACTTAGCGCCCGCACCGCCAGGCCGTGCCTTGCGGCCGCTGCCACCAGGATACGATCGGGCGGGCCATCCGGCAGGCGCAAGGTCAGATGCAGTCCGGCCGCCCCGCCCAGGATCGCGCACGTTCCGCCCAGGCCGTCGCGCAAGGCCTGACGCAACACCTGCTGGCGATGGCGGTAGAGCGGCGCCATGCGCTGGGTGTGGCGCGTCAACTGCCCGCTCTCGATGAAACGCGCCAGGGCGCGTTGCTCGACAGCCTGCCCGCCGCGCTGCAGGGCGGCAATGGCCGCACCGAAGCGTTCGCTGGCCCAGTGCGGAACAACCATGTAGGCGATACGCAGCCCCGGATAGAGCAGTTTGCTGAACGTCCCGACGTAGACGACTGGAGCCTCCGGAGACAAGCCCTGCATGGCCGGCAACGGAGGCGTACCCGGGGTCGTCTCAGAAAACGGAAAATAAAGCACGCTAAGGCGTAACTACCCTCGGCTACACCGCGTCGGCACCACGCGGCTCTTTCTCCCCTTGCAGCGAAGCAATCAGCGGGCAAGAAACGTTCCCT
>WBUO01000046.1 GCA_008933675.1 Dechloromonas sp. | reverse complement strand
GCTCCGTGCTCAGAGCAGCCAGTTGCGAGGAGACCAGCGCACCAACCTGAGCGGAGGTCAGGGCAGCGATCTGGGCGACCGTCAGCGCCGCGACATCCTGTGTCTGCAACGCCGCCACCTGGGAGGTCGTCAGCGCCGCGATGCGATCCACATCCAGCGCGGCAACCTGCTCGGTGGTCAGCGCAACGATCTGGGCCGTCGTCAGTTTGGATACCTGGGCGGTCGTCAAGGCATCGATCTGGGCAACGGAAAGCGCTGCCACTTGCGCCGTGGTCAGCGTCGGCACAACTGCCGTGGACAGCCCGGCAATCGCCTCGGTATCCAGGGCCGCCAGTTGGGCAGTAGTCAGTTTGGCCACCTGTGCCGAGGTCAGCTTCGCAGCCTGGTCAGCCGACAGTTCGGCCAGCTGGGTCGTGCTCAGGGCCGCGATCTGCGCCGTCGTCAGGGAGGGGATCGCCGCCGTGGACAAGGCCCCGAAATCCGCCGCCTCGAGCGCCGCCACCTGGGCGGTCGTCAGCTTGGCCAGCTGGGTGCTGGTCAACGCCGCCGCCTGCCCCGTACTCAGGGCGACGATCTGCGCTGTAGACAGGGCGCCGATCGCCGCGGTGCTCAGTTTGGCCACGTCGGCCGTTTCCAGTGCCTGGATCTGCGCCGTCGTCATTGCCGCAACCTGGGCCGCCGTCAGGACAGCCGCCTGAGCGGTCGTCAGGCCGACGATGGCGGTCGTCGACAGGCTGGCGAAATCATCGGTCTGCAGATTGATGATCTTGCTTGCCCCCAACGCGGCCACCTGGGCTGCCGTCAGCGCCCCGGCCTGTTCGGTCGTGATGGCGACCAGCTGGGCATTGGTCAGATTGGCAACGGCTGCGGTCGCCAGCGCGGCGATGTCCGCCGTCTCGAAGGCAGCGAACTGGGCGGTCGTCAGGTTGATGATCTGCGCGGAGGTCAGCGCAGCCGCCTGGGTCGTGGTCAATGCCTCAATCTGACCGGTGGTGAAGGCCGGTAGCTGGCCTGCCTTGAAGGCGGCGATCTGGGATGCCGAGAACTCGGCAATGTTGGCCGTCGTGATGACCGGAATCTGGGCCGTGGTCAGCGCCCCGATCTGAGTCGTAGTAAATGCTGCAATGTCTTCGGTGGTCAGCCCGGCAATTTCAGCGGTGGTCAGCGCTGCGATTTGGGCGGTCGTAAGTCCGGTGATGATGCTAGCCATTTTCTACTCCTACTGGGATCGGGGGCACGGGCGCGCCTACCCGAGAGGTAATTGTTGCATTTCACAATCAGACACGATTGCCAGATCGCTGTCAAATTGTTATTTTAAGTCGTGTATACCATTTTTGTTATTTTTCCGGAAACAAGCATCCAGCCTTTGAAAATCAGTGTCGTAAGCTGCTCCGACCATGGACTTCAGCTTCAGCAAGGAACCCAGCAACTGATAACGGCCGCGTGCCAGGTCAACTTTAGCGGCAATATGTTGCTGTTCCGCGACCAGCAGGTCTGTCGTCGAACGAACGCCTGCCACGATGCCCTTGCCGACGGCCCGAGCACTCTGCTGCGCCGACCGTTCGGCGAGTTCAAGCGCCCTGACCATCTCCCAGCCCCGGCTCACGTTGTCGTACTCGCGCCGCACTTCCCGCTCAAGCCGGGCCCTGAACTCTTCCAGACGATAGCGTACCTGGGTCGCCCTGGCCTGCGCCTGACGTAGCTGGGCGGAAACCTGACCACCGGCGAAGAGCGGCACATTGATCTGCAAACCGAGGTGGTTCGTTTCGTAGCGGACATCGCCAGCGCTGGTCAGCGATGAGAGGTTGTCGTTGGAACTGCGTCCGGCACTGGCAACCAGATCGAGCGTCGGATAGTGCCCGGCACGGGCACTCAGGACATCCTGCTGCGCCGCTTCCGCCTGCGCCGCCAGCAGACGATAGTCGTGATTGGCAGCCAGCGCGCCGGCCACCCACTCCTCGACCGGCCCCGACGGCAGGAACTGCGCCGGCGTGAATGCTTCGGCGACGAACTCGGGCAACTCGCCGAGCGGCCGGCCGACATAACCCTCCAGTTCGCGCTGGCGAAACGCCCGCTGATGCTCCAGTTCGTAGGTCTGCGCCGCCAGCAGGTCGACGCGGGCCTGCACTTCGTCAACATCGATACGGGTGCCGCTGCCCAGCTCGAAGCCGCGCCGCGCCGCCGCCAGTTGCCCCAGGGCGGCCGTGCGCTGCGCGGCTTGCAGGTGCAGGCGCTCGTCGAGCAGCAGAAGTTCGAGGAAGGTCGTGACCATGCCGAGCACAAGTTCATTCTCGGCACGCCCGGCGATCTCCTCCGCCGAACGGCCAAGGATGCCGGCTTTCCGGTATTCGGCGAACTCCTGCATGCGAAACAATGGCTGGCGCAGGTTCAGGCTGTAGGCGTAGTTGTCGTATTCGAAGCGTTCCGCCCCGGCGCCTGGCGTCGTCCGCTTCGAATCGCTCTGCCCGTAGCTGCCGGAAAGGTTGATGTTCGGCAGCAGACGCCCGCGGGCGATCGGCTCGCGCTCCGCTTCGGCCGCCGCTTCGGCTCGTGCCGCAAGATACAAGGGGTGATTGGCCCGCGCATCGCGGTAAAGACGCAGCAGGCTCTCCGGTTCGGCACAGGCCGCCCCGGCGAACAGAAGGACGAGCAACGGCCAGAACTTCATTCTTCAGTCATCGACGTGGAGAAACGCCGGACCAGCGGATGCAGCAGGTACGACAGCATCGAGCGCTCGCCCGTCTTGATGACGATCTCGGCCGGCATGCCTGGTTGCAGCGCATGACGACCGAGCGCCTTCTCGCCCTCCGGCGTGACCTGGACGCGGGCCAGGTAGTAGGCGATGTTGGTCGCCGGATCGGTCAGCAGATCGGCGGAAACCGAAATCACACGGCTATCGACGGTCAGCATCGGTGCCGTACCGAAATTGGAGAAGCGGATGCTGGCCTGCTGGCCGACGCTGACCCGATGAATCAGTGTCGGCGGCACCTGGGCCTCGAAGATGAGCGCCTCGTTGCGGGGCACGACATCCATGATGCGGGCCCCGGGAGAAATCACGCCGCCGACCGTCTGGCTGGCCAGTCCGACGACGGCACCGCTGACCGGAGCCTTGATCCGGGTCCGCTCGAGCACGTCGCCGGCGACCTTCAGACGCTCCCCCTCGACCCCCAGTTCGAGGCGTACTGCGGCCATTTCGCTGGCCACTTCCTTGCGGTATTCCTGTTCGCGCTGAAGCCGCTTGAGCTTGAGCTCCGCCGCATTGCGCCGGGCCCGCTCCATCTCGAACTGCAGTTCCGCCATCCGTGCCTCGGATTCGCTGACCAGCCGTTCGAGCTCCAGCAGCTTGTTGCGCGGCGCATAGCCCTCCCCGGCCAGTTCGCGCATGCCATCGCGTTCCTCCACCAGCGCTTGATGCTGGCGGGTCTTGAACGCCAGCTGGCGCTCATGGCTGCGCGCAGCCTCCTCGTTGTTCCGGGTGGCCTCGTCGAGCGCCGCCAGTTCGCTGCTCAAGGCCCCCCGCCGCCCGGCAAACAGGTCACTCTGTACCCGGACGTACTCCTGCCATAAAGGATCGTCGGCGAGCATCGCGTCATCGGGAAATGTAATGCTGCGTGCCCCGGCCTGCTCCGCCAGCAGACGACTCTCGGCGGCACGTGCCCCGAGGTAGCGTTTGCGAATCCCTTCGTAGTCGGCACGCGGCTGGGTGTCGTCCAGTGTCAGCAGGACATCGCCTGCTTTGACCTCTTGCCCCTCACGCACCGTGATCTGTCCGATCACGCCGCCATGCGGATGTTGTACCACCTTGCGTTTGGTATCGACCATGAAGGTGCCATTGGCCGGCACACCCTCGTCTATCGGCGCAAACAGGGCCCACAGCAATGCCAGGGCCAGCCCGCCCAGCAGGAACATCGCACCGCTCCGCATCAGATTCCCGGTGTCCGTCCGCGGCCGCTGCGCGTCCCCTTCGACCACCACCTCGTCCGCCCCCTGTTCCGAATGCCGTCTCATGCGCCAGCCCCCCCGGCCGCCGGAACCATGGTCCGCGCCCCCTCGTTCAATACCTGCAGGACCTCGGTACGCGGACCGAAGGCGTGAATCATGCCATCCTTGAGCACCATCAGTTTGTCGACCACACCGATGATGCTGGTGCGGTGCGAAATCAGGACGACGGTGGCCGAACGCGCCTTGAGATCGGCCACCGCACGCAGCAATGCCTTCTCGCCGGCATCGTCCAGACTGGAGTTCGGCTCATCGAGCACAACGAAGACCGGGTCGCCGTAAAGGGCCCGGGCCAGGGCTATGCGTTGACGCTGACCGCCGGACAGGAACTCGCCATCCGGACCGACGGGTGTGTCATAGCCATTGGGAAAACGCAGGATCATTTCGTGAATCCCTGCCTTTTCAGCCGCCTTGACCACCTTTTCCGAGACCACGGGACCGAAGCGGGCAATGTTCTCGGCAATCGTCCCTTCGAACAGCTCGACATCCTGCGGCAGATACCCGACGTAGGGGCCGAGCGTCTCGCGCTCCCAGGTAGCGATGTCGGCACCATCCAGGCGGACGACACCGCTGGCCAAAGGCCAGATACCCATCAGCACTCGCGCCAGCGTCGACTTGCCGGAGGCGCTGGGACCGATGACGCCGACGATTTCGCCGCGCCCCATTTCCGCCAGCGGAATACGCAGGATCGGCCGCTGCGAACCGGGCGCCTGGGCCAGCAGGTTCTCCAGGCGGACATGTCCGCCCGGCGCCGGCAGCGACATGCGCGGCGGGCGTACCGGAAAGGCCTCGAGCATCTTCTGCAGACGCTCGTAACTGGCACGCGCCGCAACGAGCGACTTCCAGGCGCCGATGACCTGCTCGACCGGCGCCAGGACACGCCCCATCAGGATCGAGGCGGCAATCATGCCGCCGGATGACAGCTCGCCCTCGATAACCAGCAACGCCCCCAGGCCAAGCACCAGCGACTGCTGCGCCAGCCGCACGAAGCGCGTGAAGGCGCCGATCACGCCAGCCCGGTCGCTGGCCTGCTGCTGCTGAATCAGGCCAGCATGATGCTTGGCGAACCAGCGGGCGCGAATTCCCGGCAGCATGCCCATGCCCTCGATCACTTCGGCATTCTTCAAATTGGCGTTGGCAAAGTTGCTGGCCTGGATCGCGGCAAGATTGGCCGCCGACAGCGGTCGCTGGGTCGCCCGTTCGGTCAGCCAGGTGAGCGCCAGCAGGAAGAGGCCGCCGACCAGGGCAAAGAGGCCGAGCCAGGGATTCAGTAGGGTGATCACCACCAGATAGACAGGTATCCACGGCAGATCGAAAAAAGCGATGATGCCGCTCCCTCCCAGGAATTGCCGCACGCCGGCCAGATCAGCCAGCGCCTGCCCGGGACTGAGTCCGCGCCCTTGCAGGCGGGCATCGAAGGAAGCCGTGAACACACGGTCGGCCAGCTTGCTGTCGAGCTGGGCACTACTGCGCACCAGCAGCTGTCCGCGCACCCACTCGAGCCCACCGAGCAGCGAGAAGATGCCGAGAATCAGGAGCGTGATCATCAGCAGCGTCATTTCGTTCTGGCTGGTCAGGACGCGGTCATAAACCTGCATCATGTAAAGCGAAGGGGCCAGCATCAAGACATTGATGACACAACTGAAGGCTGCGGCGACGAAAAATATCCGCCGCATCGACCAAATGAGATCTTTCAGCTCGGACGCACTCTTGGAAGACATTGGTTACAACCCGCCCCTAAACTGTTATCGGAACAAACGCACTCCCCCGCCGATGGATGGGCGCAGTTACCTGACCATCGCCACAACGCACAAAGGGAGAGCAGCCCTGTTCGGCCGCCAGCGCGGCAACTATAGCAATAGCCTAACCGAAGCCAGATGCGACCGATAGAGCAAAGCGGCCCACTGCCGCCCGGATGTCCGGGCGCCCCCCGGCCCGTCCCCTCGCATGTCAGGTGCCATCTCCGTCGGCAAACGGGATCGTCCGGGGCAGAGGGATCGACGCGTCAGTGGTGTTTTCCCCGTTTCGTGACGGGACATGTCAGTGACTTGCTCACTGAGGCCAGACGCAAGTGCAGCGGGCGGATTAATATTCGGTTTTCTGGTGCCCCCGAACGGAATCGAACCGCTACCTGATGATTACAAATCAACTGCACGACCTTCATGCTACGGGGGCCCGCTCCAGCGGGGCCGGATTATAGCCTGATCACGACACAATCTACATGGCAACCCTCACCAACCCCTTTGAAATCGCCCGCGAGGCCCTGCGTCTGCTCGCCGTCCGGCGCATTCCGCCAACCCCCGACAACTACCTTACGCTGTACCAGGAAATCGCCGGCATCAAGCCGGGCACGGAATCCTTCCCGGAGAAGCAGCTGCGTGCCCTGGCCAGCGCTCTGCCCAAGGCCACGCCCGAACAGCTGCGCCTCGCCCGCCAGCTCGACGAAGCGGTCAAGACGGCCAACTGGGAGGAATACAAGACACGCCTGGTCGAATTCATCGCCAATCTTGCCGAGGCCCAGAAACTTGCCTGGGCGGAACTGATCGGCGACCTCTTCCGGCAGTGGGATGCACGCCACCCCGGCCTGACGGCGGCCCGCAAGCGGGAAGCGCTGGATCACGTACTCAGCGGCAGCAGCGGCAACCCGGAAACGCTGTTCAACCGTCTGCAGAGCCTCCTCCGCTCCTGGGGACAAGGACGCGAAAACGAGGCAGCGGGTGGCGGTACCGCGAGCGAGGCGCTCCCGGCCAGGACCGGCGACCCGGCCGGCGAGGATCTGCTGCCGCAACTGCGGCAGCTGTTCGCCTTCACGCTGGAAACGGCGATCGCCACGCAACTGCTGGAAAGCCCCCAGCTTTCCAGCGACGCGAAGATCCTGGCCAACGACATCCGGAATGCTGCCAGCGTCTCGCAGATGCAGGACTTTCTCACCCGCCTGAAGCGCTTCGCCTTCAAGCTGGAACTGCTTGCCGAAGATCAGGCCGAGTTGCGCAGCAGCCTGCTCAAGCTGCTGCGTCTGCTGGTCGAGAACGTCACCGAGCTGGTCCTCGACGATCACTGGCTGCACGGCCAGATCGAAGTGGTCCGGGAGATCATCGAGAAACCGCTCTCCCAACGGGCGCTCGACGATGCCGAACGGCGGCTGAAAGAGGTGCTGTTCAAGCAGAGTCAGCTGAAAGCCAGCCTGTTCGAGGCACGCGAGGCAATCAAGCAGATGCTGGCGGGCTTCGTTGACCAGTTGGCCGACTTCGCCGATGCCACCTCCGATTACCACGACCGGATCGAGGAATGCGCCGGCAAGATCAGCGCCGCCCGGGACATCACCGAGCTGGAAAACGTCATCGGGCTGGTCATGCAGGAGACGCGCACCATCCAGCTCAACGCCCGGCGCTCGCGGGACGAGTTGCGGTCGACCCAACAGAAGGTGGCCGAATCGGAAGCCCGCATCCGCGAACTGGAACGCGAACTCGAAACAACCAGCGACCTGGTCCGCCACGACCAGCTGACCGGGGTGCTCAACCGGCGCGGCCTAGACGAAATCTTCGACAAGGAAGTCGGCCGGGCCAAACGGCACGACACCGTGCTCAGTGTCGGCCTGCTCGACATCGACAACTTCAAGAAGCTGAACGATTCGCTCGGCCATGACGTCGGTGACAAGGCGCTGATCCATCTTGCCGCCGTCTGCCGGGAAACACTGCGTCCCCAGGACACGGTCGCCCGCTTCGGCGGTGAAGAATTCATCATCATCCTGCCGGAAACCTCGCTGGACGATGCGGTCATCACCATGACCCGCCTGCAGCGGGAACTGACCCGCAGATATTTCATGACCGGCAATGAAAAAATCCTGATAACTTTCAGTGCCGGCGTAACCCAGATGCACGAGGCAGACACCCAGGCCTCGGTCATCAAGCGTGCCGACGAGGCCATGTACAAGGCCAAGCAGACCGGCAAGAACCGGGTGATCGCAGCCCCGGTCGATCATTCATCAACAGCAGGAGCGAAGAATTGAAAGCGGTCATCCTGGCAGGTGGTCTGGGCACGCGGATTTCCGAGGAAACACACCTGCGCCCCAAGCCGATGATCGACATCGCCGGCAAGCCCATCCTCTGGCACATCCTGAAGATCTATTCGGCGCACGGCATCAACGATTTCGTGATCTGTTGCGGTTACAAGGGCTACATCATCAAGGAGTATTTCGCCAATTACTTCCTGCACATGTCCGACGTCACCTTCGACATGGCCCTCAACCGGATGGAAGTCCATCAGCACAAGGCCGAACCCTGGCGGGTCACGCTGGTGGACACCGGCGAAGAGACGATGACCGGCGGCCGCCTGAAGCGGGTCGCCAAGTATCTGGAAGACGAGGAGTGTTTCTGCTTCACCTATGGTGACGGCGTTGCCGACATCGACATCAGCGCGCTGATCGCCTTTCATCGCGCCCATGGCAAGCTGGCGACGGTCACCGCCGTGCAGCCCCCCGGCCGCTACGGCGCCCTGCACACCGAAGGCATCGCCGTCACCGGCTTCACGGAGAAACCCAAAGGCGACGGCGGATTGATCAATGGCGGCTTCTTCGTCCTTTCACCGAAGGTCCTGCCCCTGATCGCCGACGATGCCACCGCCTGGGAAGCGGCCCCGCTCGAGACACTGGCCCGGCGCGGCGAACTGGCCGCCTTCGAGCACCTCGGCTTCTGGCAACCGATGGACACCCTGCGCGAAAAGAATCTCCTCGAAGCGCTCTGGAACAGTGGTCAGGCACCGTGGAAAATCTGGTGATCCCGTCGCCGGCCTTCTGGTCCGGCAAGCGCGTACTGCTCACCGGCGATACCGGCTTCAAGGGTTCCTGGCTGGCCCGCTGGCTGGGCCGCCTGGGCGCCGAAGTCAACGGCCTGGCCCTGCCCCCGGCGACCCAGCCCAGCCTGTTCGAACTGTCTGCCGGCCGGCGAAGCCATACGCCCCATCATGTCGACATCCGGGATGCGGCCCTGGTCAGACAACTCATTGCGGAGACGCGACCGCAGATCGTCTTCCATCTGGCTGCCCAGGCGCTCGTCCGTGCCAGCTATGACGACCCGCTGGCCACCTACGCAACCAACGTCCAGGGCACGGCAAATCTCCTGGATGCGCTGCGTGACGCCCCCGATGTCAAGGTGGCCGTTTGCGTGACGACGGACAAGGTCTATGCCAACCGCGAGCATCCCTATCCCTACCGCGAAGACGACCCGCTGGGCGGCCACGATCCGTACAGCGCCAGCAAGGCGGCCAGCGAACTGGTGATCGCCAGCTATCGCCAGGCCTTTCTTGAAAATGCCGGCATTGCCGTCGCCAGCGCCAGGGCGGGCAACGTGATCGGCGGCGGCGACTGGGCGGCGGACCGCATCATCCCCGACGCAATCCGTGCCTGGCAGAACGGCCAGCCGCTGCGCATCCGCAATCCGGCCGCCATCCGCCCGTGGCAGCATGTCCTCGAACCACTGGCGGGATATCTCCTGCTCGCCCGGCATCTCTGGGAACATCCGGAAGCTGCCGGCGCCTTCAATTTCGGCCCGCGCACCGACGAGGCGGCCACCGTGCAGCAACTGGTGACCTGCGCGCAAGCTGCCTTCCCGAACGCCAGGGCAAGTTTCGACACCGGCCACAACGGGCCGCATGAGGCAGGCTGGCTGGCACTGGAGATCGCCAAGGCGCGCCACGTGTTGGGCTGGCACCCACGGTGGTCGGTACAGCAGGCGGTTGAGCGGACCATGGACTGGTACCGGGCCTGGCAGAACGGTGCCGATCCCGTGGCCTTGTGCGACGCTGACATCGCTGCCTACGAAAGGCAGTGCATGTGAACCGGCTGAAGATCCTCGACCTGCCCCCGGCCGGCCTCAAGCTGGTCGAACGCCAATACCTGCGCGATGCCCGCGGTTTCTTCTCACGCCTGTTCTGTGCCCGGCAGCTCGCCGAATGCGGCTGGACGAAACCCGTTGCCCAGATCAATCACACCCTTACCCGTCAGCGCGGCACGGTACGCGGCCTGCATTTCCAGCACCCGCCGCACGCCGAAATGAAGCTGGTGCAGTGTCTGCGTGGCACGGTGTGGGACGTGGCGGTCGACCTGCGCGCCGGCTCCCCCACCTTCCTGCACTGGCACGCCGCCCTCCTGAGTGCTGAAAATGGCCATGCCCTGCTGATTCCCGAGGGATTCGCCCACGGCTTCCAGGCACTGGACGACGATGTCGAGCTTCTCTACCTGCATTCAGCAGAATACGCCCCGGCGTTCGAAGACGGTCTCAACGCCGACGACAAGCGACTGGGCATTGACTGGCCGCTGCCCATCGCCGGGCAATCGGACAAGGACGCGACGAGGCCCATGCTGCCAGACGATTTTGGAGGAATCCAACCGTGAAATGCCGACATTGCGGCGACGAACTCCGCCTGCCTTTCCTCGACCTCGCGTCCGCACCGCCGTCGAACGCCTATCTCGATCATGCCGCACTGTCCCGGCCGGAAGTCTGGTATCCGCTACGCCTGCTCGTCTGCGAAAACTGCTGGCTGGTGCAGACGGAAGACTACGCCGGACGGGAAAGCCTGTTCACCGAGGACTACGCTTACTTCAGCTCCTTTTCCTCATCCTGGCTCCGGCATGCCGAACGTTATGTCCAGGCGATGATTGCCCGTTTCGGGCTGGATGAAACCTCGCAGGTCGTCGAACTGGCGGCCAACGACGGCTACCTGCTGCAGTACGTCAAGGCTGCCGGCATTCCCTGCTACGGCATCGAACCGACCGCCAGCACCGCGGCAGCAGCCCGCCGGAAAGGCATCGAGATCATCGAACGTTTCTTTGGCCGGGAGCTCGCCGGGCAATTGGTCGCCAGCCGGCAGAGCGCCGATCTGATCGTCGCCAACAACGTGCTGGCCCACGTTCCCGACATCAACGATTTTGTCGGCGCCTGCAGCCTCCTGCTCAAGACGCACGGCGTCGCCACCTTCGAATTTCCGCACCTGCTGCGCATGATCGAAGGACGCCAGTTCGACACCGCCTACCACGAACATTATTCCTACCTGTCGTTCGGTACCGTACAGCGCATTTTTGCGGCGAACGGCCTGCACGTTTTCGATGTCGAGGAACTGAGCACCCACGGCGGCAGCCTGCGCGTCTACGCCCAACGCGAAGGCGGCGGCCAGCACCGGCAACCGGCCGTGGCCGCCCTGCTGGCCGCGGAAGAAGCCTTCGGCCTGCGCTCCGCCGGCGTGTACGGCGCACTGCAGGGCAGCATCGAGAAGATCAAGTTCGACCTCCTCGAGTTCCTGCTCGCCTGCCGCAAACGCGACGAAACTGTTGCGGCCTACGGGGCGGCCGCCAAAGGGAACACCTTGCTCAATTTCTCCGGCATCCGCGGCGACCTTGTCGCCTACGTGGCCGACCGCAATCCCGAGAAGCAGAACAAGTTCCTGCCTGGCAGCCGCATCCCGATCGTCGCCCCGGAACACCTGCTGGCCGGTCGTCCGCACTGGATACTGCTCCTCCCCTGGAACCTTAGAGAGGAAGTGAGCGAGCAGCTGGCCGAGGTCCGCCAGTGGGGCGCACGCTTCGTCACCGCCATTCCCGAACTGCAGGTGTTCGCTTGAAGCGCCTGCTGCTGACCGGCGCCTCCGGCTTCATCGGCCGGGCCGTGCTGGAGCAGCTCTCGCCCGACGAATGGGAAGTCTTCGCCTGCAGCAGCGGCCCTCCGCCAGCCACCCTGCCGCCCTGCGTCGTCGGCTGGCAGAGCGCCGACCTGCTCGCCCCGCACTCTGGCCAGGCCCTGATGGCCTGGGCCAGGGCGAGCCACTGGCTGCATCTGGCCTGGTTCACCAGCCATGGCGCCTTCTGGAACGCGGGACAGAATGTCGGCTGGACGGCAGCCAGCCTGCAGCTGCTCGAGCATTTCCACGCTGCCGGCGGCCGGCATGTCGTCATGGCCGGCACCTGCGCGGAGTATGACTGGCAACATGGCTTCTGTAGCGAGGAGCTGACACCGCTGCTGCCGCGCAGTCTCTATGGAACAGCCAAGGACAGCCTGCGCCGGCTGGCCGCCGCCTATTGTGCAGGACATGGACTGAGCCTGGCCTGGGGCCGGGTGTTTTCGCCCTTCGGCCCACACGAGGGTAGTCGGCGCTTCATCCCCTCGGTCATCGGAGACATGCTGGCCAACCGGCCGGTACGCTGCTCGCATGGCCGGCAATACCGCGACTTCCTGCACGTCAGCGATGTCGCTGCCGCTTTCCGCTGCCTCCTGGCGGCAGACGCCACCGGCAGCTTCAACATTTCGTCGGCAACGCCCTGCCAGTTGCGCGACATCGTATTCCGCCTGGCGGAAATAACCGGCTGGCGCGGCGAGCCGGAGTTTGGCGCGATTCCTGTTGCGGCCGACGAACCGCCGCTGCTGATCGGTGACAACCGGAAACTCCGCGCCCTCGGCTGGCAACCGGAAATCGAGCTGCCGGCAGGACTGGCAAGCACCGTTGCCTGGTGGCGCGAACGCAATGAATCAACCATTTGAGGAGCGATGATGGACCCACAAGAACAATTCAGGAACGAATGCGCCGCCGAGACCGCGGCACAGGCTGCTGACGGCGAATTCCAGAGCCTTTCGCGCGCCTGGATGGACCGCGCCCAGAAACTCCGTTACTCCTATCATTTCCGCTGGATGGGACGGCCGATCATCCAGTATCCCGGCGACATCATCGCCATGCAGGAACTGATCTGGGAGATACAGCCCGACGTCATCGTCGAAACCGGCGTTGCCCACGGCGGCTCGGTCGTCTTCTATGCCTCCATGCTCGAACTGATCGGCAAGGGGGAAGTGATCGGCATCGACATCGATATCCGCGCACATAACCGGAGTGCCATCGAAGCGCACCCGATGAGCAAGCGTATCCGTCTCATCGAAGGTTCCAGCATCGACGCCGGCCTCGTCGACCAGGTCGCTGCCCTGACCAGGGGCAAGCGCGTCATCGTCGTCCTCGACTCGAACCACACCCACGAGCACGTGCTGCGCGAACTCGAGCTGTACGCACCGCTGGTCAGCGTCGGCAGCTACTGCGTGGTCATGGATACCGTTGTCGAAGACATGCCGGACGAGCTTTTCGGGGATCGTCCGTGGGGTCATGGCAACAATCCGAAGACAGCCGTGCATGCCTGGCTCGCCGGCCACCCGGAATTCGCCATCGATCGCCAGATCGACGCCCGGCTGGCCCTCTCGGTCGCGCCGGACGGCTACCTCAAACGCATCGCCTGAAGCCCTGCATCACCACCCGGATCGCCTGACCATGCCGCACAAAATTGACGTCATCATCCCCTGCTACAACTATGCCCACTTTCTGGATGAGTGCCTGACTGCGGTGACCGGCCAGACGCGCGGCGACTTCTCCGTGCTGCTGATGGACAACGCCTCGACGGACAACACGCCGCAGGTGGCCGAAGCCTGGATGCAGCGCGACCCACGCATCCGCTACCAGCGCAACGAAAGCAACATCGGCGCGGTGAGCAACATGCAGCGCGGCTACGAACTGACTGCCGCCGAATATGTGGTGATCCTGCCGGCCGACGATCTCTGGGAACCGGAATTTCTCGCCCGGACCTGCGCCGCACTCGACGCGCATCCGGAATGCGCCTATGCCTACACCGGCTGGGGCACCTGCCGCCGCCCGACTGATCCGCTCGGCAAGATGACACGGATTCCGCACGCGCAAAGCGGCCCGGTCGAGGAAATGCCCTTCCTCACGGTGCAGAACTACATCCCGCTGTCCTTCGGCGTCTTCCGGCGCAGCTCGTGCGTCAAGGCAGGCGGCGTGTATCCGCGCTTCCTGCCGATGCTGGGCGATCTGTATCTGTGGATGCGTCTGGCTGCCGAAGGACGGGGTTACTTCGTCAACGAGCATCTGGGACGCCTGCGCATCCATGGCGAAAACACCTCCCACGAACTGCATGCGACCGGCCGCAGCGCCTACGACCACATCCATCTGCTCGACCTGGTGTTCGAATCCGAGCGTTGGCCGAAACCCATCCGCCTGCTTGCCAAGGCACGGCAGATGCAGCTGCTTACCGGGGAAAAGATCAGCGACACGGTCCGCGCCCTCGGTAACGACAAGACGCTGCCCATCATTCAGTCCTACATCAATCCGGAACGATTCGATCTCTACCTGATCGCCGCCATGGCCATTCGCGGCTATCCGGACGCTGCGGCCATGAGCGATACGGCCAGCGACGCCGATGACCTGCTGGCCGAAGTCATCGGCAATGCCCCGGCCGATTCGGCCTTCAACCTGCTCGGCGACAAGGCCGGACAGGCCTCGGCAAACAACCAGCGGCAGCTGAACTCGAGCCATGAGAAATGGCTGGCCAAACGCAGCTTCATTGCCGGCGACATCAATGTCATCACGGCTGACATCGACAGCTGGCCGAGCAAGCCTGTCTTCCAGATCCTGGTTCGCCTCGACGCCGACACCAGGGCAAAGCTGGCCGACACGCTGGAAAGCCTGAATCACCAGTTCTACGGCAACTGGCGGATCGACATCGTCAGCACCATCGCCCCGCCAGCCGGCATCGAGGCGCTCGCCAACCTCGGCTGGCATGTGGTGGAGGATGCCGGCCAGAACAAGGCGAGCCTCGACATGCTCGTTGCCGCCAATCGCTGCGACTGGATCGTCGAACTGCCACCGGGCGCAGTACTGGATCCCCTGTGCCTGTGGCGGATCGCCAGCGAAGGCATGCGCGATGCCGGTGTCGCGGCATTTTATGTGGACGACGACGTCATCGGCAGCGACGGCAGCCGCAATTCGCCACGCTTCAAGACACAACTGGACATCGAGTGGAGTCGCTCGGCCGACATTGTCGGCCCCCTGTTCGTCCGGCGAACCGGTTTGCGCAGCGCGGGGGGGCTGGGCAGCAGCAACGAAAGCCCCTGGTACGACCTGCTGCTGCGCCTGATCGAAACGGGCAGCAGCAAGGCCATACGCGCCATTCCCGATGTGCTGCTCAGCTATATCGGGGCATTTCCCTCGAGCCAGGTCGCCTGCATGACGGCACTGGCCGAGCATCTGACCCGCCAGAACGAAGACTGCGACGTCACGCCGACATCGCCCCGCACCTGGCGCCTGATCCATCACCGCCGGCAAACGCCGGCGGTTTCCATACTCATCCCGAGCAGCAATGCACTGGAATTCCTCGAACCCTGCCTGAACAGCATCCTGGAAAAAACCCGTGACGCCGACTTCGAGGTGATCGTGGTGAGCGACCCGGCACAGGCCGACCGGGAAACCCGGGAGTTCCTAGGTGAACTTACGCAGCGCAGCCCACAACACGTCCGCATACTTCCCCCCGACAGCACCACCAGCGGCCGCTCGGCAGCATTCAATCAGGCGGCCCGGGCGGCTCGCGGCGAATTCCTGCTGCTGCTCAGCGAGGACACCCGTGTGCTCCAGGAGGACTGGCTGAACGCCTTGCTCGATCAGGGGCTGCGCCCCGGCGTCGGAGCCGTGATGCCTCGCCTCGTCCAGCCGCATTCGGGAATGATCGAGAACGCCGGATACGCCCTCGGCATGCGCGGCCTGGCTGGCGCTCCGCATCGCGGCAGCGAGAAATTCTCGCAGTCCGGTTACATGGACATGCTGCAAGTCTGCCGCGAAATCGCCGCAGCACCGACCAGCTGCCTGCTGGTTTCCCGAATGGACTACCAGGCCGTTGGCGGGCTGGATGCCGCGGCGCTTCCCGGCTGTTTCGCCGATATCGACTTCAGCCTGAAACTGCGCGCCCTGGGCAGGAAACTGGTACACACGCCCTTCGCTACCGTCGTGCACTACGGTGACATCAGCGAAATCGGCGTCCCGCCGGACGCTTCCCGCCTAGCCGAGAAGATGCTGGCCGAGCAGGCGGCACGGCAGATCATCCGTGCTCGCTGGCCAGGAGAACTGGCCGGCGATGGCCTGTGGAACCCGAATCTCGGCCTGTCCGGCGAGGCCGTCGAAGTCGAATCGCGCTTTCTGCCGACCTGGCGCTACCTGCCCGGGGTGAAGCCGCGCATTTTCGCCCGCCCGCTGCCCAACGGCCAGGGCCTCTACCGTATCAGCCAGCCACTGCGGGCCGCACGAAATGCCGGACTGGCCCAGGATTGCGAAGCCGTGCAGGGAAAATACGCGCTCCACGCCCTTGAAATTGCGCGCCTGGGGGCCGATTCGCTGATCGTCCAGCACTTCCTGTCCGATCCTCGCCTGAACGAACTGCACGACTACCGACGCTTCGCGCCCGAAGCCTTCATCGTCTATAGCTGCGACGACCTGATCACCGACATGCCGCTGAAAAGCCATTTCAGGAATCTGGTTCCCGCCGATGCGCGCCGTCGTTTCAAGGCCGCCGTGCATGACTGCGACAGGCTGGTCGTCAGCACGCAGTTCCTGGCCGACACCTTCAGCCACCTTATCGACGACATACGAATCGTCCCCAACCGTCTTGAACGCGACACCTGGCTGACCCTGAAGACGCGGCGTCGTACCGGCCCCCGACCACGTATCGGCTGGGCCGGTGGTACCGGGCACCAGGGAGACCTGGAGCTGATCAGGCCGATCATCGAGGCGACGCGCGACGAAGCCGACTGGGTGTTTTTCGGCATGTGCCCGCCGGAGATTCGTCCCTTGCTCGCCGAATACCACGAGCTGGTCGGTTTCAACGCCTATCCGAAGAAACTCGCCTCACTCAACCTGGACATCGCGGTCGCCCCGCTGGAAGACATCCCGTTCAATTACGGCAAGAGCAATCTGCGCCTTCTCGAATACGGCGCCCTTGGCATCCCGGTCGTCTGTTCGGACATTCTTCCCTACCGCAACTCGCCGGCCAAGCGCGTCGCCAACGAGCCCGCTCAGTGGATCAGCGCCCTGCGCGAACGCATCCACGATCTCGCTGCCGCCGAGCGGGAAGGCGAGCAGATGAAGGCCTGGGTCGTCGGCAACTACATCCTGGAAGACCATTTGCACGAATGGCTGTCAGCCCACCTTCCCGGGCGATGAAAAAAAACTAAAGTTTTCCGCCAGGGGTTCGTTAATTGGCACAAGGGCAGAAGAAAAGGAATTCCGGATTCTCCTGCACAGGCAATTCAACCTTTTGCGAAGGAGCGAAAAATGGCACAAGTAATCTACACCAACACCTATTCTCTGAACGCTCAGAAGAATCTGAACAAGAACTCGCTCGGCCTGAGCACCGCCATCGAGCGCCTGTCCTCCGGCCTGCGTGTGAACTCGGCACGCGACGACGCTGCCGGCCTGGCCGTCGCCTCCCGGATGGAAGCCGATGCCCGCGGTCTGACCGTCGCCATCCGCAACGCTTCGGACGGTATCTCCTTCGGTCAGACGGCCGACGGCGCCCTCGGCACCGTTGCCGAAATCCTGCAGCGGATGCGCGAACTGGCTGTCCAGTCCCTGAACGGCACGATCGGCGACACCGAACGCGAATATCTGGATGAAGAATTCAGCCAGCTGGACCAACAGATTGCGGATTTGCAAGGTGCCGCAACGCTGAACAACACCTCGGTGTTCTCGACCTTCTCGTTCCAGGTCGGCACCACCTCGTCGCAGACGCTGGAAGCCACTTTCACCAGCGTTTCCTCGACGGGCGAATCGGTCGGCACCTCGGCCGATGCGGTGGACGCGCTGACGGCAATCGACGACGCGCTGAGCTCTGTGGCCGCCGCCCGCGCCGAAGCCGGTGGAGCCATGGGTGCCCTGCAGTTCCGCATCCAGCAACTGGAAACCTCCCGCGAGAACCAATACGCCGCCCGTAGCCGCATCATGGACGCTGACTTCGCTGCCGAAACCGCCAACATGACCCGCGCCCAGATCCTGCAGCAGTCCGGCACGGCAATGGTGGCCCAGGCCAATGCGATTCCGCAGAACGTGCTGACGCTCCTCCGCGGCTAAGCTGAACAAGCTGTCCAGTTAGTAGTCTGAATGTGCGGAGGCTTGACGGCCCCCGCACATTTGCACGTAAGGAGGAACAAAATGAGCATCCAGTCCGTTACTGCAAACGCCCAACCCGCACCGGTCGTACAGCCTGCAGGCAAGGCCCCGGCACAGGCCGACGTCAAGGCCGGCAACCTGCCGCCCGAAGCCCCGAAGCGTACGGAAACCGCCCCAGAGTCCCGTTCGAGCAGTCGCGAGGAATCGGAAAAGGCCGTCCGGGAAGCGGTGGACAACATCCAGAAGTTCGTCGCCCAGAGTACCCGTGACATTACCTTCTCGATCGACCAGGACGCCGGTTTCATGGTCAAGGTGATCGACCGTACCTCACAGGATGTGATCCGCCAGATCCCTTCCGAAGAGGTTGTTGCGATCGCCCAGGCACTCGACAAGCTGCAAGGTCTCTTCGTGCGGGATAAAATCTAGTCTTCAACAATCTACCGGAGGTAGATCATGGCCAGCGGATCCATTTCGTCTCTCGGCATCGGTAGCGGCCTCGATGCCAACTCGATTGTCACCAAGCTGATGGCACTCGAGGAAATGCCGCTGACCGCGCTGAAGGCCAAGAACTCGACCTACAGCGCCAAACTTTCGTCATACGGCCAGTTGAAATCGGCCCTGTCGACCCTGCAGACTGCCGCCAACGCGCTGGCCGACCCGAACAAACTCGCCGGCTATTCGGTCAGCGCCTCGGACAGCACGATCGCACAGGCACAGGCCAGCTTCTTTGCCAGCGCCGGCAGTTATTCCGTCGAGGTACTCAGCCTCGCCAGTGCCCAGAAGCGCTATACCAACACCGCCTACGCCAGTTCGACCGTTTTCGGCAGCGGCTCCTTGCTGTTCAACGTCGACGGCGTGGACAAGGAAGTCGAGTTGACCGGCGGCAGCAACAGCCTCACTGACATCCGGGCAGCAATCAATGCGGCCAATATCGGCGTCACGGCATCCATCATTTCGGGTGACGCCGGCGACCGCCTGGTCCTCTCCGGCACAACCTCCGGTTCGGCCGGAGCGTTCACACTGACAGTAGACTCGGCGGACGCAAACCTGCAGTCGCTGGCCAGCTTCAACCTTGCCCATCCATTCAACACCGATGCCCAGGACGCCCAGGTCCGCATCGATGGCGAGCTCGTCACCTCGAGCAGCAACACGCTGACCACGGCGGTCACCGGTTTGACGCTGACCTTGAGCAAGGTCGGTACCACGCAACTGACAGTGGCACGGGATACCAGCAAGACGACCGAGGCGGTGAATGCCTTCGTCAAGGCGTTCAATGACGCCGTCACGCGCATGAAGGCCGACTCCACCTACGACACGACAACCAAGACCGGCAAGCCGCTGAATGCGGAATCCACGGTACGGACCGTGATGCAGATGCTCAACGAGGCCCGGATCAAGACGCCGGCATCGCTGGTCGGCAGCCCTTACGAAACACTGTCGTCACTCGGCATCTCGATCCAGAAGGATGGCCTGCTTGCCGTCGACAGCAGCAAACTGCAGACCGCGATCAGCAGTTCAAGCAGTGATGTCATGAAGACACTCGGCGCCTATGGCGAGGCCTTCTCCACGACCCTGGAGCAAGCCATTGGCAGCAACGGGCTGATCGCCAACCGCGTTGACGGGATCAACCGCTCGGTTCGCCTGCTGCAGGCCGACCAGGAACGGCTCGAACTTCGCCTGGACTCGATCGAGAAACGCTACCGCGCGCAGTTCACGGCTCTGGACACCTTGGTTGCCAGTCTTCAGACTACGGGCAGCTATCTCACCCAGCAGCTTGCTGCGCTGAACAACAATTCCTAGCCAGTCCGACTCCAGGAACACTTTCATGGGTTTTGCCCCCAATCCGATTCAGTCCTATCAAAATGTCGGCTTCGAAACCGACATCCGCGGCTCCGACCCTCATCGTCTGATCATTCTGCTGTTCGAAGGGGCACTCACTGCGCTGGATCGGGCCGAGGCCTCACTTGCCGCCAGAAACATCCAGGACAAGACGGATGCCCTGACCCGCGCCATCGAAATCATCCTCGACGGCCTCAGCGCCAGCCTGAACCTGGAGGAAGGCGGAGATGTCGCGGCAAATCTCAAGGCGCTATACGACTACATGGCTTCCCGACTGACCCATGCCAACTTCCAGAACGATCTCGGTGCCATTCACGAGGTACGCGGACTGCTGACAGAAATCTGTGCAGCGTGGAAAGAAATTGCGCCCAAACATCAACGCTGAAGCCAATCGCGACAAGCACAACGGACTTGGCGAACTCAGCGAGTGCCTGGCCGAACTGGCCACCGCCATGGAAGCCGGGCAGTGGGAAAAGCTGCCGCCCCTGATTGACCGTCTTGAACGTGCCAAACAACTCCTGAGTGCCCTGCCCCCAGGCACGGCGGAAACAAGTCGCATCGCTGACGAGATGCGCCAGGCCCTGCAGAAGATCAGCGAACTGCAGACACAGGCAAAAATCCGGCAACAACAGATTCAACCCTTGCTTCAGTCCTGGCAAGGCGCAACCAAAGACGGCCCGACCACGCCATGATTCCCGCCGACCTGGCCAGTCGCCTGCGGGTCGCCCTCCCCCCCGCGCAGCAGGAAACCCCGCAACCGGTACAGCCCACCCAGAAGCTGACCGATGTCCTTTCCAATCTGGTTCCCGGCCAACGGATCCTTGCCGAAGTTCAGGCCATGCTGCCGAACGGCACCTATCGCGCCCTCGTCGCCCAGCGTGACGTCACACTGGCCCTGCCTTTTTCGGCCAAGGCTGGCGACAGCCTGGAACTGGAAGTCCTCAACAGTGACGGCAAGATCACCCTCGCCTTCGTCGCCAATCGGACGACAGGACAGCAGGCCACGACAACGCAAGGCGGTGACTCGGTTTCCACCACTCTGAGCCAGACCGGACGCCTGATCGGCAGCCTGATCGGCAACGGCGAAGAGGGCAGTGCACGCGCAGCGCCGGCACCACTCAACGGCAACCAACCTTTGATCAAGACCACCCCGGATGCCGCTCAACTGGCCCCCATCCTCAAACAAGCATTGAGCACCAGCGGTGTCTTTTACGAGGCCCACCAGGCGCGCTGGGTCGCCGGACAGCTGCCAACCGAAAGCTTGCGCCAGGAGCCACAAGGCAAGTTGCCTCCGGCATTTCAGCAAACCTCGGCAGCAACAGTCCCGGGAAGCTCAGCAGCCGAGACGAAGACTATCGAGGTGACGACTGCAGCAACAGCCAGAGCAGAATCGTCCGCTCCGCCCGCCGCCCCCCAGGGGGCTATCCCGCGCGAACTGACGCCGATCGTGCAACAACAACTCGATGCCCTGGCAACGCAGAACTACGCTTGGCAAGGCCAGGTCTGGCCCGGCCAGAAAATGTGGTGGGAAATCTCGGAAAACGACGATCCTTCCGGGCAGCAATCCGACGAAGCCGGCCGACGCTGGCAAACGCGACTCAAACTCAGTCTTCCCGCCCTTGGCGGTATCGAGGCAACGCTGCGCCTGCAAGCCGGCGGCCAGATCGACATCCAGATGACAGCCGACTCCCCGGCCAGCGAGACCCGCCTTCGCGAGCATGCCGAAGCACTGCGCGAACGCTTTGCTGCCGCCGGCCTCGACCTGACCCAGCTCCTTGTCCAGCATGGCGAAGCCGCCAGCTGACCCGGCCCGCGAAGCCATCGCGCTGGCCTACCGGCAGACCGATGCCGCACCGCGCGTCGTTGCCCGCGGCAAGGGTCTGATCGCCGAGGAAATCATTGCCCGCGCCCGCGAACACGGCGTCTATGTCCACGAATCGCCCGAACTCGTCGCCCTGCTCACCCAGGTCGACATCGACGAGCACATTCCGCCACAACTCTATATGGCGGTGGCCGAACTGCTGGCCTGGTTGTACCGGATCGAACACGGCGACGCTACGCCGCCGCCCATCTGATCGTTTATTGCAGCCCAGACCCCGAAGGCAAACCGATGCCGATCGATTAAGATGCGCCCATTATCCCGCTCAGCAAGCTGCCGATCATGGACGACGTACAGGCTCTACCCGATTTCGAAATCGACCATCCAGAAACCCACGCACAGTTCCTGATCGGCAATCCGCTGGAAATCCAGTTCTACCTGCACCTGCTGAGCAAGCGCCACTGCCTGTTCACGGCCTATATCGACAATGGCCGACAATTCTTCCTGACCTCGATCGTCGGGCTGGACGAAAACACCGGTACCCTCTTCCTCGATCCGTCAAACGCCAGGGAAAGCAACGCCAACGCACACAGCGCCCGGCAGATCACGCTGGTCACCAATCTTGACCGGGTCAAGATCCAGATACGCCTGCCTGCCCTGCGCGAGACCATGCACCAGGGGCAGGCCGTGTTGTCGGCAGCCATGCCAAAGCAGCTTCTGCGCCTGCAACGCCGGGAGTTCTTCCGGCTGGAACCCCCGCTGGCCACTCCCATCGTCTGCCAGTTGGCCGGCGTAGACGGCCACGGGAGACCGCAGACCTTCGAACTGCAGCTTTCGGACATCAGCGGAGGAGGCGTCAGCCTGATCGGACCGCTGGCAATTGCCGAACATTTCCCGCGCGATGCCTTGTTCCAGCATTGCCGCCTGGACATTCCCGACGAAGGTGTGATCCAGGTCAACCTGCGGGTCCGCAAGACGATCGAGATTTCTGGCCGGGACGGTCAGCACAACCTGCGTATCGG
>WBUO01000405.1 GCA_008933675.1 Dechloromonas sp. | reverse complement strand
ATCAAGGCGCGCTGAATGACATTTTCGAGTTCGCGAATATTGCCGGGCCAGGCATGGGCCGCCAGCGCCGCTTCGGCGCCCGACGACAGCGACATGCCGGTTCGCCCGAAGCGCCCGCCATGCTCGCCGACGAAATGGCGGGCGATGGCGACGATGTCCTCCGGACGCTGCCGTAGCGCCGGAATGGCGATTGGGAACACGTTCAAGCGATAGTAGAGGTCTTCACGGAACACGCCTCTGGCAACCGCCTCTGCCATGTCCCGATTGGAAGTCACGATGATACGGATGTTGAGCGCCACCGGCTTCTTGCCGCCAACCCGCTCGACTTCACGCTCCTGCAACACCCGCAGCAATTTGGCCTGCAGCCCCATCGGCATCTCGGTCACTTCGTCGAGCAGCAAGGTACCGTCCTGGGCTTGCTCGAACTTACCGGCCTGCGCCTGCTGGGCGCCGGTAAAGGCTCCTTTTTCATAACCGAACAAGGTCGCCTCGAGCAGACTGTCAGGTATCGCAGCACAGTTGATGGCAACAAAAGGGCCATCCCGACGTGCCGAATGACGATGAATATAGCGAGCGACCACTTCTTTCCCAACGCCCGACTCTCCTGTCAGGAGGACCGTTGCATCGGTCTGTGCAACGCGCTGTGCGATGGCGAACAATTCGCGACTGGCCGGATCGTTGGCAACAACCCCGCCGCCATCGGCCGAAGCCGGCAGTTCGTATTTGTTGATATGGGCGAGCAAGGCCTGCGGCTCGAACGGCTTGAGCAGGAAGTCACACGCCCCGGAACGCATGGCGTCGACCGCCTTGTCGACTTCGGCATAGGCTGTCATCAGAACCACCGGCAGATGCGGCAGGCGCGCCCGAATTTCCTTCAGCAGGGTGATGCCGTCCATCGGCATCATGCGCACATCGCTGACCACGATGGAAAACGCCTGTTCTTCCAGCACCTTGAGCGCGGCTTCGCCACCATCCACCGCGACGTAGCTCCGCCCGGACAATTCGAGCGTATCGCCGATGGCCTCGCGAAGACTGGGATCATCCTCAACGACGAGGATAGGCAAGCGATGATCAGACATTCTCTTCTCTTTCTCTCTCTGCCGGCGCGACCGGCAGGGTCAGCACGAATTCGGCACCTTCTCCCGGCTCGGAAACCAGGTCGATCGTCCCGCCATGGGCGCGCGCCACACCGAGCGCAATGGCCAGGCCAAGGCCTGTGCCCTGCCCCTTGGTGGTGAAAAACGGCTCGAAAATGCGCGACTGGGTTTCCAGGGAAAT
This sequence comes from Dechloromonas sp., assembly GCA_008933675.1. Taxonomy (GTDB): domain Bacteria; phylum Pseudomonadota; class Gammaproteobacteria; order Burkholderiales; family Rhodocyclaceae; genus Azonexus. Next base: position 2,001 of record WBUO01000405.1, on the reverse strand, counting down.
TCCCGGGCCACTGTCGCGCACGCCGATGGCCAGCAAATCACCCCGGCGATTGCCGGACAGGCAAATTTTGCCGCCCCCCGGCATGGCTTGCATGGCGTTCTCCAGCAAATTGACCAGAGCACCGAACAGCGCCTTGCGGCTGCCAACGATGGTCGCCCCTTGGCAGGCATCGTTCACAGCAAATTCCAGTCCATGTTCGCGCATCAGCGGCTCGACGGTTTGTGCCGCTTCGGCCAGCAGATCGCCCGCCTCGATCACATCTCGACCGATGCTTTCGCCGCGCGCAAAGAGCAGCACATCCTGAATCAGTCGCTCCAGACGTCGCAGCTGGCCGCTGGCTTTCTCCGAAAAACGGGCCCGCGCATCGTCGGCCACACCGGGCTGACCGAGATTCGAGGTATATAGCAGGGCCGCCGCCAACGGCGTCCGCAACTGGTGCGCCAGCGATGCCGCCATCTCGCCCATTGCCGCCAGTCTTTGATTGCGCTCCAGTTCTGTCTTCATCTGATGCGCCGCCGTCACGTCATGCACCAGCAATATCTTCCCGCCAGCGGATGGCAATGCGCTCTCGGCAATCGACACCCGCCCGCCACCGCACAACCATTCGCCGACGGTCAATGTCGGCTCGAGATGATCGCGAGCCACGTCTCCCCAGTGGCGCCCCACGGCAGTTTCCCCGAAGAAGACAATCGCGGCGGGATTGAGCGCCACCACAACGGCATTGGCATCGAGCAGCACGACCCCGGCTGGCAAGGCATCGAGCAAAGACGACAGGCGCTCCGAAAGCGCCTCCTTCTCCTGAAATTGCCGGCGCAGCTCACCGTTGGCCACGGCCAGTTCTTCGGTCAACGACGTCACGCGAGCCTGCAGCGCCTCATATGCCTGGGTCAACTCGGCCGAAACCTGATTGAACATGGCGAAGGCGCGCTGCAATTCGGCTGTCTTGTTGTCTGGCTCTGGCGTCACGGGAATTGCCTGGGCAGGTGGCATTGAAAAAAGATAGGGTGAATTCAGGCGCGGTAATAGTAGAATATTTCTAGGAAAATTTGGCTTCTCAATTGATTCTTCTTCTGTTTCACCGAATTTCAACCGAATATTGATGGCAGCAACTACCGAGACGACAGCAGGAACCGCACCGGCCGCCAATCCGGCTGATCGCCTGCGCGATGCCTTCAACCGGCTCGGCAGCCAGCAGAAGATCGTCCTCATGGTCGCCATAGCCGCCATCGTCGCGGTCATCGTCGGCACCATATTGTGGAGTCGCCAGCCCAACTGGAAAGTCCTGTTTTCCAACCTCACCGAGAAAGATGGCGGCTCGATTGCAGCCATTCTCGAGCAACAGAATATCCCGCACCGCTACAGCGATACCGGCGCCCTGCTCGTTCCGGCGGAACGCGTCCATGAAGTTCGCCTGAAACTGGCCTCGCAGGGCCTGCCGCGCGGCGGCATGGTGGGCTTCGAACTCATGGAGAACCAGAAGTTCGGCGTCAGCCAGTTCGCCGAGCAGGTCAATTACCAGCGCGGGCTCGAAGGCGAACTGGCGCGTACCATCCAGGCGGTCGGCTCGGTCCAGTCGGCACGCGTCCACCTGGCGATCCCGAAGCCTTCGGTTTTTGTCCGCGAAGAGCAGAAGCCGGCCGCATCGGTGATGCTCAACCTCTACCCCGGCCGCAACCTGGATGCCGGACAGATTGCCGGCATCACGCACCTCGTATCATCGAGCGTACCGCAACTGCCGGCCTCCAACGTCACGGTCATCGACCAGAACGGCACCCTGCTGTCACAACTGAAGAGCAAGCTGACCGAAGCCGGCCTCGACCCGGCCCAGATCAAGTACGTGCGCGAGGTCGAGAACAGCATCATCAAGCGCATCGATGAAATTCTCGCCCCGCTGCTCGGGCAGGATAATTTCAAGGTACAAGTCGCCGCCGACGTCGATTTTTCGCAAACGGAGCAGACTGCCGAAAGTTTCCGCCCGAACAACACGCCGGAAAGCACCAG
>WBUO01000404.1 GCA_008933675.1 Dechloromonas sp. | reverse complement strand
GTCGTAATAGCTGCCCCAGTCGTCGGCCGGTTCCGGCAGACGGCCGGGATCGGCGGGGGCGAGTGCCAGCAGGCTCAGGCCGAGCTTGCGGAAGATGCCGATCAGCTCACGGGTGGCGGTGAAGACGACCCATTCGTAACCAAGCTGGTTGAGGTGGCGGGCCAGCGTCAGGACGACGTCAATGCTGCCGCCGGCCTTGTCGGCGGCCAGATTGCCGACCTCGACGATGCGCTCGCGACGAACGGCATGACCGGCCAGCCGGGCGACCACTTCTTCGACAGGGTTGTCGAGATAGCACTCAAGGAACAGCCGCTCGTCGCCGGCACAGCGCCAGCCGGTGACGGCGACCGTGCGCTCGCCCTGCTCGAGCAGCATCAGGTTGGGGGCGAAACTCGACACCGTCGCCTGATAACGCTGGCGGAAGGCCCGGCGAACAAACTCCTCGGCATCCCGGCGACGCGGCGAGCCGACGACGGTATGCCGGACCGTCAGCGGCTGACGGCGGGACTGCAGGACATTGCGGATGGCGCCCGACATGGAAGGCCCTTTCGTGATGACAGGGTTCCAAGGCTAGGGCCGGAAAATTAAACGATCCTTAAGCTGCGGATGGCCGACGCGATCGTTGGCCAGCGGCCTGGCCGGGGCGGCGCTGCCCCGCTCTCAGTGGGCGGCTTCCCAGTTCGGCCCGACGCCGAGCTCGACGACCAGCGGCACCTTCAGTTCGGCGACCTGGGTCATCAGGCGCGGCAGCTGCAGGCGGACGTCGTTCAGCTCGGCGTCCGGCACTTCGAGCAGCAGTTCATCGTGCACCTGCAACACCAGCTTCGCCTGCAGTCCTGTCTTCTCCAGCCAGTCCTGCACGGCGATCATCGCCAGCTTGATCAGGTCGGCGGCGGTGCCCTGCATCGGCGCGTTGATCGCTGCCCGCTCGGCGCCCTGGCGGCGGTTGCCGTTGCTCGAGCGGATCTCGGGGAACCACAGCCGGCGGCCGAAGGCGGTCTCGACGTAGCCCTTGTCGCGGGCCGTCTGGCGGGCTTCTTCCATGTACTGGGCGACGCCCGGATAGCGGGCGAAGTAACGGTCGATGTAGGTCTGTGCCGCGCTGCGCTCGAGGCCCAGCTGGCGGGCCAGGCCGAAGGCGCTCATGCCGTAGATCAGGCCGAAGTTGATGCTCTTGGCGACGCGGCGCTGGTCGGGGCCGACTTCCAGCGGCGTGACGCCGAAAATCTCGGCGGCGGTCGCCCGGTGCACGTCCTCGCCGTGGGCGAAGGCCTCGCGCAGGCGCTCGTCGCCGGAGAGGTGGGCCATGATGCGCAGTTCGATCTGCGAATAGTCGGCCGAGACGATGCTGGAACCCGGCGGGGCGATGAAGGCGGTGCGGATCTGCCGGCCTTCCTCGCTGCGCACCGGGATGTTCTGCAGGTTGGGGTCGCTGGAGGCCAGACGGCCGGTGACCACCGAGGCCTGCGCGAAGTGCGTATGCACGCGGCCGGTCTGCGGGTTGACCATGCGCGGCAGCTTGTCGGTGTAGGTGCCCTTGAGCTTGGACAGGCTGCGGTGTTCGAGCAAGAGCTTGGGCAGCGGGTAGTCGAGCGCCAGTTCGGACAGCACTTCCTCGTCAGTCGACGGGCCGCCCGACGGCGTCTTCTTCTTGACCGGCAGGCCCTGTTTCTCGAACAGGATCTCGGCCAGCTGCTTGGGCGAGGCCAGGTTGAAGGGCTGGCCGGCCAGTTCAAAGGCTTCGGCTTCCAGCGCCATGATCTTCTGGCCCATGACGTGGCTCTGCCGGGCCAGCACGTCGGCATCGACCAGAATGCCGTTGCGTTCGATCTGCCAGATCACCTGCCGGGCCGGCAGCTCGATCTCGTGATAGATGCGCGACAGGCCCGGTTCGCCGGCGAACTGCGGGTGCAGGGTCTGATGGATGCGCAGTGTCACGTCGGCATCCTCGGCGGCATAGGTGGCGGCACGCTCGATGTCCACCTGGTCGAAGCCGATCTGCTTGGCGCCCTTGCCGCACAGGTCCTCGTAGGCGATGGTCTCCAGCCCGAGGTGGCGGCTGCACAGCTGGCCGAGGTCGTGGCCCTTGTCGGACTCGATGACGTAGCTCTGCAGCATGGTGTCGTGGGCGATGCCGGCCAGCCGGATGCCGTGATTGGCGAACACGTGCTGGTCGTACTTGGCGTTCTGCAGCACCTTCTTGCGCCCGGCGCTTTCCAGCCAGGGCTTGAGCTTGGCCAGCACTTCGTCGCGCGGCAGCTGGTCGGCGACGCCGGGGGCGGTGTGGGCGAGCGGGATGTAGCAGGCTTCGCCGACCTTGACCGACAGCGAGATGCCGACGATCTGCGCGGCGAAGGAATCGAGGCTGGTCGTCTCGGTGTCCAGCGCCGTCAGCTCGGCCGCCTCGACCTTCGCCAGCCAGGCGGCGAACTGCTCCCAGGTAAACACCGTGTCGTAATCGATGGCGATCTTGCCGACCGGCGCGGCGCTGGCCGGCTCGGCCGTGACCGTGCGCGCCGGCACGGCGGCGGCCGCCTCCGGGCCGTCGATCTCGCCCAGCCAGCTGCGGAACTGGTAGCGCGTGTACAGCTCGCGCAGGGTGTCGGTGTCGCGCGGCGCGCAGGTCAGCGTGGCCGGCGCCGGCAGGTTGGACAGGTCGCAGGCCACCGTCACCAGCTTCTTGCCGAGCGGCAGGAAGCCGAGATGGTCGCGCAGGTTCTGGCCGACCACGCCGCCGATCTCGTCGGCATGGGCGACGATCGCGTCGAGCGAGCCGTACTGGGCCAGCCATTTCAGCGCCGTCTTCGGGCCGCACTTGGCGACGCCGGGCACGCCGTCGACGGTGTCGCCGATCAGCGCCAGGTAATCGACGATCTTTTCCGGCGGCACGCCGAACTTGGCCTCGACGCCAGCCGCGTCGAGCAGCTCGTTGCTCATCGTGTTGTACCAGCGGACCAGCGGGCCGACCAGCTGCGTCAGATCCTTGTCGCCGGTCGAGATCAGCGTCTCGATGCCGTCGGCGGCGGCCTGCGTGGCCAGCGTGCCGATCACGTCGTCGGCCTCGACGCCGTCCTCCATCAACAGCGGCCAGCCGGCGGCCTTGATCGCCGCGTGCAGCGGTTCGATCTGCTGCACCAGGTCATCCGGCATCGGCGGCCGGTGCGCCTTGTATTCCGGAAACCAGTCGTCGCGGAAGGTCTTGCCCTTGGGGTCGAAGACAACGGCCTTGTAGTCCGCCTTGTAGTCGCTTTCCAGACGACGTAGCATGTTCAGGACGCCATAGAT
>WBUO01000403.1 GCA_008933675.1 Dechloromonas sp. | reverse complement strand
CAGTGTATGGTGAGCAAGGAGATGTTGATTAAGAGTGGCGCCGAGGCAGCCAAGTTGCTTTTGGAGGCAGACGGATGTGACCGCGTTTTCGTGGTTTGGGATTTGAAACCCGAATGGGAGGAGCAGAAGCAACTGCTCGACTGCAAGGAGGAGTGCGATCTGATTGCGGCGAAGCTGGATGACCTAGGCATCCGGGAGAATGTCGACCTGATCTGCATCGTCGAAATGTTGGAGACCTGGATCATAGCCGATGATCGAGCTCTTAGCACCCACCTGAGCAGGCCCCCGCGCAACTACGCGTTCAAACGGATCAAGGCCCCCGAGTCTGTGGCAGATCCGAAGGCACTCCTCATTTCTACATTCCAGCAGACCTTCCGAAAGACCTATCGCGATCACACAGACGCCGTTCGCGTGATCCAGAAGTGTCCCGACGCAACTAGGCTCGAACGCGTATCGTCGTTCGCTCGGTTCGTCAGGAAGCTCACAGGAAAGCAGGAGACGGCATTCTCGCGGTGCGGCGAGGTATGCAATGATCTCGCGCCATCCGGTGTCTTCCAGCCGGCCCAGGCAGCGGCCCTTCCCGATCCCATAGCCAAACCTGTATTCAAACAGAAAGCCAGGCCACGGCGTTGAGCCTCCACCCCTCCATGGAAATCATTCCGGATAAACGAAAGTTGGTAGGTCTAGTCGAGCAGGCCTACGAAGGTAAAATCTGCCTCCCTGACTTTCAGCGGGACTTCGTCTGGCCGCCTGATCAGATAGCCGACCTCCTGCGATCAATCCTGCGGGGCTATTTTGTCGGGTCGCTCTTGTTGCTCCGCTGCGACCGTGACAAACCCCCGTTTTCGCCGACACTTTTGCGCGGTGCCAAGTCGATCTACACCGAGGTAAAGCCGGAACTCCTGTTGCTGGACGGTCAGCAGCGATTGACCTCACTCATTTATGCTTTAACCGCACCCGATCTTTCACTCAAAGGGACGAAACTGCGGCGTTGGTTCTTCATCGATCTGGATCTGCTCACCCGCGATCCAGATCACGATGACATCGTCATCGAACGTTCCAAGCGAGACATCGACGATCTTCACACCCCGGCAGCGCAGTATCGACGTCACCTAGTTCCCTGCACGGTGCTTTTGCGGCCAGCGGATTTCTACAAGTGGCGCGATGGTTTTGAGGATTGGGTGAGAGCCAATCAACCGGACAAGGAGGCGATCTTCCGTTCGGAGTGGCGACAAGCGTGGCAAAAAATCGTTGATCGCGTGCAAAACTTCGAAGTGCCGTTGGTGGAGCTTCCGCGCGTAGCGGAAGACGATGCCGATGCCATGGGCAGAGTTTGCGCGATATTCGAAAAGTTGAATTCTACCGGAGTCGATCTTTCGGTTTACGATCTCCTCACGGCTCGCCTGTATCGCTCAAAGATTGCGCTTCATCAGCTCTGGGAGGAAGCGTGTGACAACAACCATCTGTTGGCGGAATGGTCCGGCGGCAAAGCTGATACCAACAAGTTCGGTGTGCTAGTGCTTCGCACGTTGGCTCTACTCCGCGATCTCGACCCGAAGCCCAAGATGCTGATCGCGCTCGATCCTGTTGGATTCGAGGCCGACTGGCGCCGGGCTGCCCGTGCGATCAATCGAGCATTGGAGATCGTTACCGCGGTCCATGAAGACGGAATGGGAGTATTTCACCGCGACTGGTTGCCCAATTACGGCCTGCTGCCGGTATTGGCGGCGCTACGCGCACAAATTGAGGACAACAAGCTCGGTGAATCCGAGCGTCGACAGGTGAGGCAATGGTATTGGTGCTCGGTGTTCCTTGAGCGTTTTTCGAGCGCGGTGGAGTCAAAGTCTCGCAAAGACTATTCAGAATTTTACAAGCATTGGTTCGCGGGTGGACCAGCACCCTCTATATTTGACGACGCCCGTCGCATTGCGTCGGCTGAGTTCTCAATCCGCTCCGCCACAAGTAATGCGAGCGGTATCTATTGTGCGGTTTTCTGCCTTTTGGCGAAGCGTGGCGCCCGCGACTGGCAGCGCGGAGAACACATCGAGTTACAGGCCCTTGAAGATCACCATATCTTCCCGAAGGACTACCTCAAGCGCCATGGCGTCGCGCCAGGTGATCGCACGAACACGGTCGTGAATCGGACGCTCATAGCGGATCAGACCAACAATAAGATTCGAGCAAGGGCTCCTGCTGAGTATCTCGGGTTAAGCGATGTTTTTTGTTCTGCCCCAGGGCCGTTGCTTGAACCTCATTTTATCGACTCGCCTGCTTTAGGTGCCATGCGAATTGCTCTCGATGACCGTTCCGAATCGGGGAAAGCCTCTGCCCAGGCGGCCTACGATCAGTTCCTCACAGCCCGCGAGGCTTCCCTTTTGGCGGCGATCAGGGAAGTATGCGGAGTATCTGCCGGAGCGAATGGGTAGCAAAGACGTTGTAGGTTCTGCACCGAATCAGCCGTGCTAAACGATTCCGACCTTGTCCCATCAGGCATGGGCAACCAGCATAAAATCTGATGGCCGCGATTATTCTGAAAGAGCGCTATGTCCTCAAGCCGTCGCCGCATAAAGGGCGGTTATCCGAGGTATACCAAGCGCTTGATCTGACGACTGATCGTAAGGTGGCCGTGAAGCTTTTTTGGAAGGGTCTGCCTGATGACTCGGTGATTAAAGAAGCGTTCCACCGCGAGAGTCAGCGGTTGGTCGATCTTCGCCATGAAAGCATCGTCTCGATGCTCGACTTTGGTGACGAAGGTCCGGATGGACGCCCGTTTGTTGTGCTAGACTGGGGAGGAGATCCGATCGACAAGTGGCTCAATGGCGAATGCCCTTACCGGGACTGGACTGAATTTTACGAGCAAATCGGTCGCGCTTTGCTTGAGGGTATTGCTTACGCGCATTCGCGGGAGACCGTGCATCGCGAACTCAAGCCGTCGGATTTCCTGATTGATGAGTATGGGAAGTTTCGGCTCGCAGATTTTGGGGTGTCGAAATTTCCCGAATTCCTCGACTCGGCACTGGACATCGGGACGTTTCTGCAGGCAAACGAACCATTCTCGCCGTCGAGCGGTTATGATGCTAGTTACTCCTACACGACTGACGTTTGGGGATACGCCACGGTGTGCTTGCATATCCTTACGAAAGGAAAGCTGCAAAAATGGTCTGATATAGTTCCGGCCCTAAACTCGCTCTCAGCACCTGCGTCAGTTCGGGAAGTGCTACACGACGCTTTGCGGACGAACGCGGCGGAACGTCCCGAGGATGCCCAGGTGTTGCTGGATCGACTGAATCGCGCGACGAGACAGGCCAAGCC
>WBUO01000045.1 GCA_008933675.1 Dechloromonas sp. | reverse complement strand
CGCGACAAACGACAGCCAGCCGGTGACGGAAGACAGTCCGGTCACGGGCAACGTCCTGAGCAACGACAGCGACCCGGACGGCAACCCGCTGACGGTGACGCAATACGAAGTGGGTGGCACGACCTACGCGGCGGGCACGCCGGTCGTTCTGCCGGGCGTCGGCACGCTGGTCATCGAGACCAACGGCGACTACAGCTTCACGCCAGCCGCCAACTACACGGGAGCCATCCCGGTTGCCACCTACACCATCAGTGACGGACTGGGCGGAACCGACACCGCCACGCTGACGCTGGGTCCGATCACGCCGGTCGACGACCCGAGTGTCCTGGCTCCGGACAGCCAGACGGTTGCCGAAGACAACCCGGCCATCGGCAACGTCCTGAGCAACGACGCGGACGTCGACAACGCCCTGACCGTCACCAGCTTCACGATCAACGGCACGACCTACGCCGCGGGTGCAACCGCGACCCTGGCCGGTGTCGGCACCCTGGTCATCGAGACCAACGGCGACTACACCTTCACCCCGGTCACCAACTGGAACGGCAGCGTCCCGCAAGCGACCTACACGACCAACACCGGTTCCACCAGCACGCTCGACATCACGGTGACCCCAGTCGACGACGCCAGCGTCCTGGCTCCGGACAGCCAGACGGTTGCCGAAGACAACCCCGCCATCGGCAACGTCCTGAGCAACGACGCCGACGTCGACAACGCCCTGAGCGTCACCAGCTTCACGATCAACGGCACCACCTACGCCGCCGGCAGCACGGCTACCCTGGCCGGCATCGGCACCCTGGTCATCGAAAGTGACGGCGACTACACCTTCACCCCGGAAACCAACTGGAACGGCAGCGTTCCGCAGGCCACCTATACGACCAACACGGGCAGCACCAGCACGCTCGACATCACGGTGACCCCGGTCGACGACGCCAGCGTCCTGGCTCCGGACAGCCAGACGGTTGCCGAAGACAACCCCGCCATCGGTAACGTCCTGAGCAACGACGCGGACGTCGACAACGCCCTGACCGTCACCAGCTTCACCGTGAACGGCACGACCTACGCCGCGGGTGCAACCGCGACCCTGGCCGGTGTCGGCACCCTGGTCATCGAAAGTGACGGCGACTACACCTTCACGCCGGAAGCCAACTGGAACGGTACCGTTCCGCAGGCCACCTACACGACTAACACCGGCAGCACGAGCACGCTCGACATCACGGTGACTCCGGTCAACGATGCCCCGGTTGCCGTGCCTGATACCAACACAGTCAGCGAAGATGCAGTCAGCGTTTCCGGTGATGTCACGCCGGGCACTGCCGGTCAGGACAGTGATGTCGATGGTGACGCACTGACCGTCGTCGGCGTCTCGGCCGGTACGGATGTGCCGCCGGTCGGTAATGTCGGTACGGCTGTCGCGGGGCTTTACGGTACCGTCACCATCCAGCCCGACGGCACCTACACCTACGTTCCCGGCGCCGGCGCCCAGGCGCTGGTTTTGGGCCACTCGGTGCAGGATGTCTTCACCTACCGGATCAGCGACGGCAACGGCGGCTTCGCCGAAAGTACCCTGACCATCACCGTCACCGGCCAGAACGATGCACCGCTCGGCCAGGATGGCAGCGTGACGACCGCCGAGGACGTTCCCTACGTCTTCTCGCTGGCCAACTTCCCGATGCACGATGCCGAAGAAGGCTCGCCGAGCGCGCCGTCGGCGGTGCGCATCGACAGTTTGCCGGGGCAGGGCGTGCTGACGCTCAACGGCGTTCCCGTCACCGTCGGTCAGCTGGTCGCGGCCGGCGATATCGCCGCCGGCCTGCTGAGCTTCACGCCGGCGCCGGACGCCAATGGCAACGATTACGCCAACTTCAACTTCAGCGTGCGCGATGCCAGCGGCTTGTTCGACCCGGCACCGAATACCTTGACCGTGCACGTCACCCCGGTCAGCGACGGTACGCCGCTGGCGGGCAACGACAACTTCCTGACCACGCTCGGCACGCCGATCACCATCACCCCGGCGCAACTGCTGGTTAATGACCACCTGCCCGACCATGCGCGGATCACCGGCATTTCTGCGGTTTCCAGCGGCACCCTGGTGGCCAACGGCGACGGTACCTATACCTACACCCCGGCCGCCAGCGGCAGCGCCACCTTCACCTACACCGTGACGGATGACGACGGGCAGACCAGTACGGCCACCGTCACCATCCAGACCGTCGCCGCCCGCGACGATCTGGCCACGGTCAATGAAAGCGCACTGCCCACCGGTTCGGGTGGCGGCACCGTCGTTGCCACCGGCAACCTGTTCACCAACGATGGCGGCGGCAGCAGCGTCACGCAGGTCCGCTACAACGGCACCAACTACACCGATGCCAGCGATGGCGTGACCGACGGCTTCATCACCATCAACAGCGCCTATGGCCGTCTGGTCGTCGATACCACCAATCCGGGCGCCGGCAACTACACCTACACCCTGCTGCGGGCGGCCGACAACTCGGCGGCCGCCGACAACAACGGCGTCACCGAAAGCTTCCAGTACACCTCCAACGCCGGCGTCACCGCCAACCTGCGCGTCAGCATCACCGACGACCAGCCGCAGGCGATCAACCGCACCGTCCAGGTCAGCGAGGATGCCGCACCGAGCTACCGTCTGGTGCTCGTCCTCGACGTCTCCGGTTCGATGGACACCGCCAGTGCCGGCGGCGAGGTGCGCAACGTCGCCGACGATGGCAGCGTGACCATCACCACCCGTCTGGCGATGGCCAAGGAAGCCATGGCCGCCCTCGTCTCCGAATACTTCAACCAGTCGCAGGGGGTTTCGCTGACGCTGATCCGCTTCGACTCGTCGGCAACCGTCGTCAATAACACGCCGATTACCGACAAGCAGGCTGCGCTGAACGCCATCGCAGCCCTCGACGGCAGCGGCGGCACCAACTACGAGTCGGCGCTGGAGGCCGTGCAGAGCGCCTTCGGCACCGTCGATCCGAGCCTGCAGAACACCGTCTACTTCATTTCCGATGGCGCGCCATCCGTCGGCAACACCACCGACCCGGTCGGTGCTTCCGACTACGACGACTGGCTGGCGGCCAATCCGGGCGTCGATTCCTATGCCGTCGGCGTCGGCACCGGCATCGCCACGACCGCTGCGCTCAACGCCATCCACAACGTCGACGCCAATGGCGATGGTGTCAGAGACGGCGCGATCATCGTCCCCGACCTCAACGATCTGGCCAGCGCCCTGCTCAGCACCGTGCCGGTGGCGCACGGCGGCAACGTTGTCAGCGCCGGCAGCGGTCTCGGCAACGTCCTCGGTGCCGATGGCGGCCACATCGAAACCCTGGCCGTGATGCTCGATACCAACAACGATGGCGTGCCGGACACCAACGTCGTCTTCAGCTACAACGCGGCCACCAACCAGATCAGCAGTTCCAGCGGCTTCCCGGCCGGCTTCCCGATGACTGGCGACGTGCTCACGCTGGGCAATGCCCAGGGCTTCAAGCTGGGGACGCTGACCTTCAACTTCTCGAGCGGCGATTACACCTACTTCACCAACGGCGTTGCCAGCGAGGGGGATTCCTTCGCCATGACCTTCGTCGCCCGTGACGGCGACGGCGACGTCACACAACCGACCTCGCTGACCGTCGAAATCGCCGACGGCAAGCCGGTTGCCCGTCCGGACGTCGATACCCTGCTGGCCCGTCAGACGCACCTCGAAGGCAACGTCATCAGCGGTCTCGGCACCGATGGCGGCCAGGCGCTGGGCGGCACGCTGACCTCCTTCTCGACCGCCGGCGCCGGCGTCGATTCGGCGGTGGACAACGCCACCGTGACCAGCATCACCTTCAAGGGCCAGAGCTACGACCTGACCACCAACGGCAGCGGCTCCGGCAGCGGCTATACCTGGTCGGTCAGCGGCGGCAAGCTGATCTGGACGGCAAGCTCCGGCGGTGAAAAGCTGGTCTTCGGCAGCACCGGCTACTACGACTACACGCCGCCGACCGCGGCCCTGCCGGTCTCGGCCTCGGGAAGCACCCAGACGACCTACTTCAACACCTCTTCAAACGCCACCGCCAACGGCGTGGTCCTCTCCGGCTACAGCCGTACCGGCGTTCTCCAGTCGTTGAACTACAGCAACCCGACCGGGACTACCAACGACGGTGTCGGCATCAATGGCGGCAGCAGCAGCAACAACATCGACAACCTCGAAACCCTGGTCGTCACCTTCTCGCAAGCCTCGCATCCGAACGGCGTGCAGGGCGTCAGCTTCGTCGTCGCCTCGTCTGCCAGCAACCTCGGCGACAACGGCTCCGGCACCATCACCTCGCTGACCTACTCGGTGTACGACGTCTCCGGTGCGCTGCTCGGCCGCTTCTACAGCTTCGCCGAGAACACGGTGACGATCCCGGCCGAATACAGCAACATCGGCCGCATCGAGATCGAAGCCAACAGCGCGGCCTCGGCCCGCATCACCAGCGTCAGCTTCGCCGACGTGCAGACCAATGCCGCGGCCGTGGCCGTTGCGCCGACCGAAATCGGCTATACGCTGACCGACACCGACGGTGACAGTGCCAGCTCGACGCTGACCCTGCGCGTCATGGGCAACAGCCTGTTCGGCGACGGTGCCGACAACACCATCACCGGCACGGCGGGCAATGACCGTATCGACGGCGGTGCCGGCAACGACACGCTCAACGGCGGTGCCGGTCACGACCTGCTGATCGGCGGTGCCGGCAACGATGTGCTGAACGGCGGCAGCGGTGATGACGAACTGCGCGGCGGTGCCGGCAACGACACGCTCAACGGCGGCGACGGCAACGACGTGCTGGTCGGCGGTCTGGGCAGCGACCTGCTTGCCGGTGGCGACGGTGCCGACGTCTTCCGCTGGGAATTTGCCGATCGCGGCGTCGCCGGCAATGTCCCGGTCGATACCGTCAGCGACTTCAGCATGGCCGCCGGCGATACGCTCGACCTGCGCGACCTGCTGCAGGGCGAGACCAGCCAGGGCGGTGTCTCCGGCAACCTGACCAGCTTCCTGCACTTCGAGCAGTCGGGCGCCAATGCGGTGATCCAGATCAGCTCGTCGGGCGGCTTCTCGGGTGGCTTCAATGCCGGTGCGGTCGATCAGACCATCGTCCTGCAGGGCGTGGATCTGACCTCGGGCGGAACCCTGTCGACCGACCAGCTGATCATCCAGAACCTGCTCAACAGCGGCAAGCTGATCACCGACTGATACCGGGCCGGCCAGACAAAAAGGGCGGGGAAATCCCCGCCCTTTTTACATTCGTCTGCCGCCTGCCTCAGCCCTCGTGCATGCGCAGGCGGGCGACGCTCGGGATGTGGATCTTGCGGCCCTCGACAACGATCAGGCCGAGATCGATCAGTTCGTGCAGGATGCGCGAGAAGTGCTCCTGGGTCAGGTTCAGGCGCGAGGCGATGACGCCCTTGTTGGTCGGCAGCGTGATCGTCACGTTGATGCCGTTGATGCTTTCCGGCTCGTCGTCCGGCAGTTCGCGCAGCAGGTAGCCGATGATGCGCTGCTTGCCGGAATGCAGCGAATAGGATTCGACGTCGCTCATCAGCTGGTGCAGGCGCATCGCCATGCCGGCCAGCATCTTGCGGCACAGGTTGTGGTCGCGCTGCAGCTCTTCGAAGATCGCCGCTTTCGACACATGCAGCAACAGGGAATCGGTCAGTGCCTGGGCGAAGACGATGTAAGGCTTCTCCATGAACATCAGCGCCTCGCCGAAGCTGTTGCCCTGGCTGAGGATCTCGACGACTTTCTCGGTGCCCTGGGCCGAGGTGAAGGCCAGTTTGACCTGGCCATAGACGATCAGGTGAAAGCCGTTGCAGGGGTCACCCTTGTGGAACAGGATGTCGCCCTTGCCGGCGTGGATTTCCCTGGTGGCACGGGCGATGCGGCCGATTTCCTCGGGGGCCAGGCCGTTGAACAGCGGCACGTGGGTGAGCAGGGCCTCGATGTTGATGGGGGGGTGTGACTGCATGGGAGACTCGCTTCGATGTAACCCGGGCGATGCTCCCATCGGTGTAGTTCACCAGCAATACGTCATAAGGACTAGTCCCTCGTCAATTGGGCGTAGAGCAAAGGCAGGCGGCGCGGCAGCTCTTCCGGCTTGCGGATGACGCAGAAGCCGGCCGGGCCGAACAGCCAGGGCAGGTAGCTGCCGGCCTCGCGGTCGATGGTCACGCAGAAGGGCGTCAGGCCCATCCGCCGCGCTTCATGCACGGCCATCCGGGTGTCCTCGATGCCGTAGCGCGAATCGTAGAGATCGAGATCGTTCGGCTTGCCGTCGGTGATGATCAGCAGCAGCCGGCGGCCGGCTGGCTGCTCGGCGAGGATGCTGGCCGACTGGCGGATGGCGGCACCCATGCGGGTGTAGAAGCCGGGCTTGATGGCGACGATGCGGGCGCGGGCGGCGGCGTCGTAGGCGCCGGTGAAGTCCTTGAGCAGATGGAAGCGGATGTTCTGCCGGCGCAGCGACGAGAAGCCGTAGATGCCGAAGCGGTCGCCGGTGGCAGTCAGCGCCTCGGCAAAGAGCAGCAGCGAATCGCGGATCACATCGACGATGCGGTGCGTGTCGGAAATCCAGGCATCGGTGGACATCGACAGGTCGGCCAGCAGCAGGCAGGCGAGGTCGCGCTCACAACGCGCCTGGGCAAGATAGCCGCCGGTTTCCGGCGTGTGGCCGGAAGCGCGGTCGGCGTGGTTGCGCACGCAGGCATCGACATCGAGTTCGGCGCCATCCGGCTGCGCCTTCAGCCAGCGCCGCTGCGGCGCCAGCGCGGCGAACTGGCCGCGCAGCTTCTTGGCGGTGGCCGCCAGTTCCGGCGGCAGCGGCAGGTGGCCGGCATCGCGGGCGATCATCGGTTGGATCAGGCAATGGCGCTCCAGCAGCAGGCCCTTGCGGTAATCCCATTCGGGCAGCGCGATACCGGGACCGATCGGCGTGTCGTCCTCGGCCGCCGAGGGCAGGTCGAGGTCGAAGCGGACGCGCGAGACGGCGGTTTCGCCATCACGGGTCAGCGACAGCTTGTCGAGGTCGCGGGCGGTGTTCCTGGCGTTCGGGTCTTCCTCGTCGTCGTAGGCGCGATTGACGCGCACGTACTCGGCCCAGGTCGGCACGCTCTCGGCGCGGAACATGGCGATCATCGGGTTCTTGTTTTCCGGCGTCTCGACCTGCTCGGCCTTGTGCGCATCCGGTGCCGCCTCGACGCGGGCGCCGCCTTCCGGCGGCAGGTCGGCATCCGGATCGGCGACCTGGCCGGCGGCCAGGTTCTCCTCGGCGGCGATCAGCCACAGCAGCACCGGCCGCGGCGGCCGCGACTTGCGCGAATGCAGCGGCGGCAGGCCAGCCGCCGAGCCGGGCTGCAGCAAGGCCTGGCGGATGGCGGTTTCCTGGGCCGCCTCATCCGCCTGCAACTGTTCCGGCGCCATGCGGGCTGCCAGGTGAGCGGCGACCAGCCGCTGGTAGCGCGGCGCCAGACCGGGAAACCGGGCGAGGGCGGCGGCACTCGCCCGCTGGTTGCGGATGAACCACGGCTGCCGGGGCGCCACGTCGCAGGCAGCCTGGGCGGCCAGCCACAGATAGAGGTCGCGGTTCAGCGCGGTTTCCGGGAAGGCGGCGATTTCCGGCGGCAGGCGCAGGGTTTCTGCATCGCGCCGGGCCAGCGCCTGCTTCTCGTTGCTGCCGGCCAGACGATCCAGCCAGCGGCGCCGGGCACCGTGCGCCTCGGCCGCGGCGGAACCGATCTTCAGTCCGGGGTCGCCGCCGAAGGCACGAAACAGGATGCCGGCCGTCTTCTCGACGTCGGCCAGCTTGACCGCAGCAGCCGGGAAATGGCCACCGGCGGCCTTGGTGACCCAGTTGTGCCAGAGTTTGCCGACGAATTCTTCCATGACTAGATTTTTCCTCCGGCGTCTTCGTCGGTCTTTGACAAGGCTGAAAAACGTGCTTCGTTGCGCTGTGCTTCCTCATTCTTCACCCAGCGCAGCAACTGGCCTTCCGGCTTGTCGCGATTGACCGTGGCGCAGGCCGAGACGCACTGGCCGCACTGTGTGCACGGGAACATCCAGCGTTTGACGTTGCGCGGCTTCAGGCGCATCGGACACACCGCGTCGCAGGCCGAGCCCTGGCCGTGCAGGCAGTCGGCACACTCCGGCAGGCGGCCGCGGTCGAAGCCGACGACCATGGCCTTTTTGTTGGCGATCCAGGCGAAGCTCTGGAAGATGCCGACGGCGCAGGCATAGCGGCAGAACAGGTGGCGGGCGAAGAGGAATTCCAGGCTGAAGACGGTGGTCGTCGCCGCCAGGAAGATGACCTCGTTGCGGCTCAGGCTGGCGGTGAACAGGCCGTGATAGACGCCCATCGGCGGCATCAGGTAGGTCAGGAAGACCACTGCCCAGGCAAAGGCGAAGGCCACTGCCGCCGGTACCACCAGCAGCCAGTAGCGGCGGTCGCGCGGCGTCGGGCTGCCATCCGGCTCCCACGGCGGCGTCTTCTGGCGATCCCACAGCGAATGCTTGCCGGTGGCGATCAGCATCAGCCGGTTGATCGTCTCGACCACGGAGAAATGCGGGCACAGCCAGCCGCAATACAGGCGTCCCCATTTCCAGGCGACGCCGATGACCAGGCCGAGGGCGCCGAGCAGCGGCAGGAAGAGATAGAGCAGCAGGTTGCTGGCGGCGGTACCGGCGCTGACCTCGCCGGCGATCAGCGCGTCGATGCCGAGATGCCACTGCAGGGTCAGGAAGTAGGCGTGGCCGGCCGTCAGGTCGTAACGCAGCAGGTCGAAGATCGGGGTCAGCGTGAACAGCGCGAAGAAGCCGATCTGGGTCAGCGCGCGCCAGCGTTGCAACAGCGGCTTTTTCATTCGAAGCGCGGGCCGATCAGCGGAAAGCGCCAGCGCTGGCCGGCCATCGCCTTGATCAGCGCAAACATGCCGAAGAGGATCAGCGTCGAGTGGATGCAGGTGAAGTAGAGGATCAGTGCGACCCAGGTCCAGGCCGCGTCGAGACCGCCCGCCAGGATGATGCCGCCACCGAAGACGACGATCAGTGCGCCGCCCCACAGGCTGACCAGCGTTGCCTGGCGCAGGTGCTGGCGGGCCAGGGGCGGTGCGCTGGCGCGGTGCTTCAGCCACAGCCCGGCGAGGATGGCGAAGGCGATGCCGGGCAGCAGCATCAGGTTGATCAGGAACAGCGACTCGGCGAGGACGGCCAGCGCCTGGCCAGCCTTTTCCTCGGCGATGCCGAAGTTATCTTCCGAAAGTGGCATTGACGATTTCCATCAGCGCCTCGACCGTCTCCTCGTCGTCGGTCAGCCCCTCGACCAGGGCGGCGCGACAGGCGGCGGAAACATCGAAGCCGGACTTGATCAGCGTCGCCGCGTAGACCAGCAGGCGGGTACTGGCGACTTCCTCCAGATCGCGGTCCTTGAGGGCGCGGAAGGCCTTGGCAATGCCGACCAGGCGCTTGGCCAGATCGGCGTCGCAGCCGGTTTCGCCGATCAGGATCGAGATCTCGCGCTCGGCTGTCGGGAAATCGAAGCGCATGGCAACAAAGCGCTGGCGGGTGGAAGGCTTCAGGCCCTTCATCAGGTTCTGGTAGCCCGGGTTGTAGGAGACGACCAGCATGAAGTTGTCCGGTGCCTGCAAGGTTTCGCCGGTACGGTCGATGGGCAGGATGCGGCGGTCGTCGGCCAGCGGATGCAGCACCACCGTGGTGTCCTTGCGTGCCTCGACCACCTCGTCGAGATAGCAGATGCCGCCTTCGCGCACGGCGCGGGTCAGCGGGCCGTCGCACCAGTAGGTGCCCTGGTCGGAAATCAGGTGGCGGCCAACCAGGTCGGCCGCCGTCAGGTCGTCGTGGCAGGCCACGGTGAACAACGGCAAATTCAGGCGCGCCGCCATGTGGGCGACGAAGCGCGTCTTGCCGCAGCCGGTCGGCCCCTTGATCAGCAGCGGCAGGCGCTGCTGGTAAGCGTGCTCGAAGAGCGCGATTTCGTTGCCGGAAGGTTCGTAGAAGGGCAAATCGTTCATTTGAGGGATATCCAGTAAGCCAGCAGGATCAGGCCGCCGACGACAATCAGCCAGCCTTCCAGCAGGGTACGCCACAAGCGCGGAGCAGCGCGCAGTTCCATGAAATCGAGAATCACCAGCCGGCCCTTGATGAAGGCGATGACCAGCATGGCGACGATGGCGGCCGTCCCGGCGGCGCCGACCTCGCCGAGATACCAGGTGATCAGTGTGGCGACGACGAGGACGAGCCAGGCGCGGTGGGCGGGGTTCTTCAGGGCAGTCATCATCAGCGCATCACATAGACGAGGGGGAAAAGAATGATCCACAGCAGATCGACCATGTGCCAGTAGGCGGCACCGCTCTCCAGGCCATTGCACTCGCCGGGCCGGTATGCCCCCTTGCGCGCCTGCTTCCAGATCACCCCCAGGATCACCATGCCGAGAATCACATGCATGAAATGGAAGAAGGTCAGCGAGATGTAGAACATGTAGAAGGTGTTGGTCGACAAGGTGATGCCGGCGCCGAACTTCTCGGCGTACTCGAACACCTTGACCACCAGGAAACCGGCCCCGCACAACATGCCCAGTGCAATGTGGCGCGGTACCGCCGACTGGTCGTCGCGATGCGCAGCCTGCACGGCGAGCACCACGAACCACGAACCGGTGATCAGCAGCAGCGTGTTCAGCGCGCCGGCATTGCGGTCCAGCGTTTGCTGGTAGAGGTTGAACAGCGCCGGGTCGCTCGCCCGGGCAAAGGCATAGGAAGCAAAGAAAACGGCAAACGCCAGCATCTCGGCCAGGATGAAGAACCAGATCGCCAGATCGCCAGGCAGGCGCGGCGACGTGGGTTCTGTATGGGGAACGGCAACAGTAGTCATGGCGCCGATGATAGCGAGCACGCCCGGGCGGGAACTTGATATGCCCTAAGAAGCGCCGGCAAAGTGCGGCGCTTTCCCGCCATCGCCGGAGGAGTGGAATGTGCTTCGTAGGGAGCGGTGCACATTGCCTGGCGCAAACGTAGCGGCGGGCAGGCAGAGCACTTCCGGCAATGCTTGCACCATATGCACCGGTCAATTAACCTGAATGCGCGTTCGTCATGCCGATAGCGAATGCCAGCCACACAAACAGAGCAATGGTCGGCGAAACGGACAGGGTTCGAAGGCAAGGAATGTGGAAGTTGCAAATGCCTGAAAGTAGCGTTCCGGAATGTCCATTAATGGAAACAAGTATCCATCTATGGCAACAAATGGCTGTATGTGGATATTTCTTTTGACGTCTATTTTGAGTTAGAGCGCTACAGGAAGATCCGATGACTGACAACGAGTTTGAACAGTTCTTGAAGTCCGCACTTGCCGAGCTTTGGGAAAAGCAAGACCGCCTAGAATCTGAACACGGCTTCGCGTCGTATTCTCGTTGGTTCTTTGATCAACAGACCGAGAAACTTGAAATGTTCGACGCAAAGGACCAAAAAGCGGTAGTGGCCGATGTCATCGACATCGGTAGCTACGCGAGCAATTCCAATACATGGAAGTGGGCATGGAGCAACGACTCCGTTCTTCCTTCTCTCAGAGAGAAATCTGAGTCGTTAAAGGCTCTGGCCGATCTGACAGGCATCGGTTTGTTCACTTCAGAAGAAGCGTTCTCTGTTGAAAATGAGCATATGGCTTGGGAGTTGGTAGCTATGAGCGTGCGGCATCTCAATGCAATTGGCGCCTATAAAGCTCCGTCGTCCTCCAGGCCGCTGTCGACTTTCTTGGCCATTACAGGTATTCGTCACCTATGAACCGGCCGCGCTCTAACCCGCCGCTCCAGGGGACGCCCGAGAAGCTGTGCTTCTCGGTTCCCTCCGGCCTACGGCCTCCGGTCGCCCCTGAGCTAGCACGTTAGGCGAACAATGGCTCGCGTCAGCACCTTATGAGTACAAGCTCAGCCTACATCGATGCCCATGTCGCAAACCAGGCGGCTAGTTCGATACTTGCATTACTTTTTCAACAGTGTGTTGCTGCGTGTGAGAAGCATGGGATTGAAATAGATGTAATCGCTGAATCGTATTTTGAAAGCACTGGCGAATGGAAAAGCTTTGTTCTCATAGTCGAAGGTGAGCAGGTCCTCGATCTACTTCAATCCGCACTAGATAAAACGAACTGTGCTTCCTCGGAAGCTTCAATAGTCATCGTCCCTGGATTGCCGCAAGACAAAAATTTCGCTGTTCCCACATCAGATCTATTGGTGGAGTACTACCGAAAGCAAGCAGAGGATTCTGAAAGGGTTTTCCACACTGACTGCAACGTCCGCCTCACTTACTTGCCGAGCGGAATTGTTGTTTGCTGCCAAAGGTATCGATCAAGGCAAAAGAACTATGAAAATGCGCTCCATCTGCTCAAGTCGCGTGTTTCGGCGGCAGGTCTCGCCTAACAATCCAGTCAACCGGACCGCCGAACACCCGCCTTCAGGTTGCCTCTGTCCGCCCCGCGCGGCGTCCGGTTACTTTCACCGTTAGCCCTCATGTCCGAGCGCATATTTTCCCGCAACGCCGACTACGAGCTCGACTACGTGAGCGAGGAAGAACTCGACCGCTACCTTGAAGAAATCGTACCTGGCATAGGGTGGGTCGTCGTCTACTTCAACTCCCTTGAAGACCACGTTTCTGATTTCATCCGAGAAGCAATCCTCAGAGATCCCTTCCAAGACGAACGTCTCGATGTCTTCCTGGCCGAAATGATGTTCGCAGGCAAGTGTCGTGCACTTATCCACCTCTACGGACAAATGATTGAGGGCAAAGCAGTCCAGTTCACGCATGCGGACTTGAATGCATTGGAAGCAATGCTGTTCGAGTGTGCCAGCCGGCGTAATGAGTACGCGCACGCCGACTGGATTGGGGTTAGGGCGGAAGGGTACGTGCGGGTGAAGGCTCAATCCAAGAAGACGGGAGTGTTTCACCGCTACAAGAAGTTTGACCTCGCGCGCATCAAGGAAGATGCTGATTACATATCGACTGCTCGTTTCAAACTAGTCGAGTTCAATGACACCATTCATGAGCAACTCTGGGGACGTGCCTGAATGAGGGCTAACCCTGCGGTCGAGGCGCGGCTTCGTCGCTGGGACGCCTTGCCGGCGGGGCCGGCCCGTCGCCCCTCACCTTCACGTTAGATCGCAACATGGACGACCTGAAGTGCAGATACCGCCTGAACGGCCCCCTCTACGTTTTTTCTATGCTGTTCTTTGGCATCCCGGCCGGTTTATACGGCATGGCTGCAGCAGAGCATAAATTTGCCCCGTTTTATCCACATGCCAACTTGTTTCGCCCAACATCCACCGATATTTATGTTCAGTGGGGTATCTGCGCAATTTTTACCGCAGCCTTGATTTATGGTGAAACCTCAGGGTCAGAGTCAATTGTTTCAAAAAAAGAAATCTCCCTGACCCCTTTGAGTCGCCGTTTGCATGCCGGGTGAATGGTGGATAATCCATCATCATTTTAATAAGGGGTGGGGAATGAAAAAGCTTGTAGGGGTTGGCTAGATGACATTGGGTCTGCCGGTTGTGCGTCGATTTGGTCGCCTTCTCTAATTTAGTTGGGTCTCGAATGTCTCCGATTTGTCCTGAATGCGGAAAAAGATTTCCTGAGGGGGCAAGATCTTGTAATTGGTGTAAGCCAGAATCCGAAGCATTCAAGCTCCCTGGTTATGAATGTCCAACTTGTGGCGTGATACTGCCTGATGGCAGACCATGCCCATATTGCGTAGCGCCTACAAAATCACAATCGAATCCTAGCAAACAACAAACAGGTGATCTCCAACTCATTGGTGGCGCTCTCGGACTAATTTTCTCAGTTTTATTTGGTGTGTTCGCTTGGGGGGGGGGCATTGCATTTGCGAAGGGTAGCGTTGGAGCAATTGAACTGATTGTTTTCTGGAGCCCTATTATTTTTGCTGTCGCACCAGGAATTGTTCGGCTTACTGACCAAGGTTCGCGATTGTCGGTGCTTTGGGCAATTGCCATAGCACCAATATTTGGCGTGCTAAATATGCTTCCATTTTTTGTTTTCTATAGTGTCGCAAGGCTTATCTTTGGCAGTGGTTCTCAATGGTCAGAGATTACCGGCGCACTATTGTCATCTGTAATTTGGATTTGCTTACACTTTGTCTATCGCGACTCCAGCTCCTCAGATCAAGGTCGTGACCCTGGTGTTCGCACTCTGCGCAAGCCACCAAGGTATTACTGATCTAGCAAGTTGGAGCCTGCCGGCATTTGGTGTGTCTCAGTATCGGGCATTGTCCGTTGTGGTCCAGTCTCACGTTCAGCCGTAGCCTACAAGCTTCCTTTACCCTATTGAATTCAGGCATGGAGTTTTTTGCACACCCCAAGATCCTGCTTCTGGTGGGGATACTCAGCATTCCCGTCTACCTGTCCCTGGGCAAGTTGTTTTGGGGTGAGCGGTTCGAGACGCTGGGTGAGGCGATCAAGTTCTTTTTGATTCCGGATCTCTATTCGCTTTTCAAGGGGCGGTTCTGGGATGACTGGTATGCGACCGCCAAATTCAACTTCTTCCTGTTCCTGTGCTTCGGCTGGGCGGCGGCGATCACCGAACTGTTGGCCCGGCATGTGCTCTGAGCTCCGGGCTTGATCGGCTTCGCCGTTCGCTAGCCGCCTTCGGTCTTTACACCGTTTTACCTCCGCCGCGGTCAAGTTTGCCGCCAGCCCTCCGAAAAGGAATACAGGGCAGTTTTCATGACAAGACCTGATCAGGAGAACGGAAATGGTATCGAGCATCGCTTCATCGACCGCAGGTAGCGTGGGTAGTACAGGTGGCGGCAGCAGCGCCAGTTCCCAGATTGCTGCGCTGGAAAAGCAGATCGCCGCATTGCAGAAGCAGTTGGTCAAGTTGCAGGAGAGCGACTCCGAGGATTCGCAGAAGCAGGCTGAGCTGATACAGCAGCAAATCCAGGCCTTGCAGGTACGGCTGGCCCAGTTGCAGGCGCAGGAGGCCGAGAAGGCAAACGGCAAGGCTGTGGCGAGCGGTGATGGGGCCGCGGCTGCCGGTGCGGCTGCAGCCGCGGCCCCGGGGGCGACAGTCGGCAGCAATGTGGATGAGTTTGTCTGACGCAGGCTTGCGTACTGGTGTGGGATGCCTGTTTGCCGTGCCTGGCGCCGCCTGGTGTGTCGCCGGGCATCTGGCTTTTGAGGAGTGCCGCGCGGCGGCTGGGTGAGGCGGTGCCGGTTCAGCCGGCGGCGGGAGCGCTGGCGTGTGGAACGCCTGTCGTCCGGCGTTGTCTCTCTGCAAGACCTTTGCGGAGCGTCGCCATGAAACGGGAATCGTCTTCTTCGCTCCTTTACCGCTATTTCTTCTTCAGCTGGCTCTACCGCGATGCCGGCTGCGGTAGCCGCATTGAGCGCTGTGCTGCCTGGCGTTACAACCAGGCGCATGCCGGCTGGTTGTTGACTTACCTGAAGCGCTGGCTGGTTGTCGATTGTTCGGCGTTTGCCGCGGGGTGCCTGAGTTCGCTGGCCTTCCAGGGGCACTGGATCTGCGTGCCGTTTTTTGTGCTGTTTTCGCTGGCGATGTCGGTGATTACCGTCATCGTCGTTGCCTGGCTGGGCTTGCGCCTGTTGCCCGGCCCCTGAGCCGCTGCCTGGCGGGCGGTGGGCTGTTGGGGGCAGCGGAGCTGCCTTTCCGCTACCCGGCGTGTTCTAAGCGGCGATGAGCCGGTCCCGGCGTTCGAGACAGAAGCTCACGAAGCGTTCGCGCTTCACCATCATGCGCACGGGGGCCGGGAGAAACTCGTAGGCTTCGCCCAGGCAGCGCGTCATCAGTGCATCGTCGCCGATCAGTTCGCGTGTTGTCGGCCCGAGCCGCTCCTCCAGTTTGGCGCGCACGCGCGGCAGTTGGGCCTCCAGCAGTTCCGTCGCCTTGTCTTTGACAGCCAGCATCGTCTTCTCCTCGTCAGGGTTGATGGTTCCGCCTGAATGGCGGGCGGGGTCGGGATTATGCCTCTCGGTTAGCGCGTTGTCATTTACCGGTTTCCGGCGAGTGCTGCTTGATAGGTGAGGCCGGGGTTCTGTTCGGGGTGTCCGCCTTGCTGCAGCCCGTCGGGTGTTTTACCGGGCGCTCCGGGGCGGGCTGGTGTCGTTGCCGAGTGGGCCGTGCCTGCGCTCGTTGCCGGCGCCCGGCGCCGAGCCGCTGCGCGGTTTGGGTTACCCTTCGCTTTGCCAATTTTCCCTGCAAGGATGTCTGATGATTTTCTGCGTCGAAAGCGACAAATCGTTCTACGAGGCGTCGGTTGATCTGGGCGAGGTGTTGTTGCGCCTCGGCTTCGTCGTGCGGCAGGCCGATGATGAGGGGGAGGCGCTGCGCAACAAGGGGCTGGCATGCGATGAGGATCTGCAGGTCTTTGCCGTGGCCGTTCCGCGCTTGTCGGAGGCGCTGCTGGCGGTCGACATGCGCCTGGGGCTGGCACTGCCCTGGCGGATTTCGGTGTTGACCGAGGATGGTGTGACGCGCCTGGGCTTCCTGCGGCCGACGGCCTTGTTGCCGGCCTTGTCGGCGCTGCCGGCGGTGCGGCCGCTGGCGGAGGAGTTCGAGGCTCGCTTGCGGCAGGCGGTGGAGGAGGCGCGCTGAAGCCTGGCCGGGGCAGCAGTCAAATGGGGGGCGCTTGTTTCCGGGCGCTGGCGCAGGACGAAAAAAGCGCGGATCTTGCGACCCGCGCTGCAATTGCTACCTGGAGGAATCCGTTTATGCGGCCTTCTCTTCCTTGCCACCCACGAAGAAGCTGAGGATGTAGAGGATGAGACCGATCAGGAAGACCACGCCGCTCCATTCGCGCATCCAGTAGAACAGCGCGATCTTGTCCTGTGCCACCATGAAGGGCAGCGGGGCGTCGGAAGCGCGTTGCAGCCAGACTTGCAGGATGCCGGCAGCGGTCAGGAACAGCGTGATGAAGACCATGGCGATGGTCATCAGCCAGAACGCCCACATTTCGATGACTTGCGACTTGTTGCTGTTGGCAGCACGGCCGCGCATGATCGGCATGGCGTAGGAGATCATCATCAGGACCACCATCACATAGGCGCCGTAGAAGGCCATGTGACCGTGGGCAGCGGTGATCTGCGTGCCGTGCGTGTAGTAGTTCACCGGAGCCAGGGTATGCAGGAAGCCCCACACGCCGGCGCCGAGGAAGGCCATCACGCCGCAACCGAGGGCCCACAGCACGGCGGCCTTGTTCGGGTGGTCGCGACGGCGACGGTTGACCATGTTGAAGGCGAAGACGGTCATGGCGAAGAACGGGATCGGTTCCAGGGCGGAGAAGATGGAACCCCACCACTGCCAGTACTCCGGCGTGCCGATCCAGTAGTAGTGGTGGCCGGTACCGATGATGCCGGTGATCAGCGTCAGGGTGACGATGACGTACAGCCACTTCTCGATGACTTCGCGGTCGACACCGGTGGTCTTGATCAGCACGAAGGCCAGGAACGAGCCGAGGATCAGTTCCCAGACGCCTTCCACCCAGAGGTGCACCGTCCACCACCAGAAGAACTTGTCGAGAACGACGTTCACCGGGTTGTAGAAGGAGAACAGGAAGAACACGGCCAGGCCCCAGAGACCGATCAGCAGCACCGTGGCGATCGCCGTCTTCTTGCCCTTCAGCACCGTCATGGTGATGTTGAACAAGAAGGCGAGGGCGACGACGACGATGCCGAGCTTGGTCGGCAGCGGCTGTTCGAGGAACTCGCGGCCCATCGTTTCGAGGATGTTGTTTCCGGTCAGTTCGGCCAGCGTGGCGTACGGCACGGCCAGATAGCCGACAATGGTGGCGGCACCGGCGACCAGGAAGATCCAGAACATGGCCAGCGCCAGCTTCGGGCTGAACAGTTCGGTCTCGGATTCTTCCGGGATCATGTAGTACGCGCCGCCCATGAAGCCGAACAGCAGCCAGACGATGAGCAGGTTGGTGTGGACCATGCGGGCCACGTTGAACGGAATCTCGGGGAACAGGAAGTCGCCGAGCACGTATTGCAGGCCGAGAATCAGGCCGAACAGGATCTGTCCGACGAAAAGCCCGATGGCTGCGATGAAGTAGGGTTTTGCAACCGCTTGGGATTGATATTGCATGTCGATGTCTCCTCTCGATCAGCCTTGGTCGTTGGGCGGCCAGTTGGCGTCGTTGATCGAATTGACGTGCTTCAGGAAAGCCACGATGGCGTCCAGCTGCTCGTCGGTGAAGTTGAACTGCGGCATGCTGCGGCGGCCCGGGATCCCTTCCTTCGGACGGCTCTGGATGAAAGCCTTGGTGCCTTCATCGCCATAACGGACGACGACGTTGGCCAGCTCCGGCGCAAAGTACGCGCCTTCGCCCATCAGCGTGTGACAGCCGATGCAGTTATTGACTTCCCACAGCTTCTTGCCCTCGGCGATCTGCGGCGTGATGTTGGCCCGCATGTCGCGCTTGGGTAGTTGTGAATGGGTATCGAATGACAGCGCAAGGAACAACAGGAAGAAGAAAACCGTCCCCCCGTAGAAAATGTTCCGCGCCATCGATTTGGTGAACGCGCCACTCATTGTTTTCCCCCTTTCGGAAATTGTTTGGCGAGGCGATGTTATTTCCGAGTGCGCAGGTGGGGCTTTGATGCCTGCTAAAAATAGGCGGTATGCCAAAAATAGGCGATCGCTCGCCTTGGCAGGCTGGATGCGAAAAAGCGCCGGTCGGGCGGGCCGGCCGTCAGGGTGCCCGGCGGGGCCGGGATCGGGGTTTCAGGAGTCGCCGCGCGGGAGTGGCGGTGGCGCCTGCCGGCGTTCCGGACCGAAACGTGCCTGGTTGCGCAACTGGTCGGCAACAGCCTGCGAGCCATCGTGGCGGGTCTCGCTGTAACGGCGCAGGGCTTCGATCTGGCGGGCAGAAGGAATGGCGGAACCGAATTCCAGTTGCGACAACTGTTCGAAGCTTTCTTCGTAGGGGGTGGCTATCTCGATTTCGATGCGTCTGGCCAGACTTTCGAGATCGTCACTGCTCTGGCCATCCTGGCGCAGGATGTCCTGCCAGCTTTGCCGGATGCGTTCCTCGCGCTCGAGGAAGGCGCGGATTTCCTGGCGGGCTGCGACCTCCTCGTGCCAGACGTAGGCCGGTTCGGGGAGCCGCAGGATCAGTAAGGCCAGTGCCGCGACCAGGGTGCCGGCGACCAGTAAACGGCTGCGGCGTGAGGGGGACTCGCTGATGAAGATTGGCCGGGCGAGCAGGAGGGCAAGCAGCATGCCGCTGAGCAGGCCGCCGATGTGGGCGCTGTTGTCGATGCCGGGGACGAAGAGGCCGAGCGCGATGCTGACCAGGGTGAACAGGCTGGCAGCCCTGAACAGCCAGCGGAACTCGCCGCTGGGCAGGGCTTGCCGTTCACGCCAGAGAAAGACCAGCAACGCTCCGTAGATGCCGAAGATTGCCCCCGAGGCCCCGCCGGAAATGGCCTGGTTGCCCTGATTGACCAGTGACAGCAGGTTGCCGGTCAGCCCGCTGCCGAAATAGATCGCCCCGAAACGAGGGCTGCCGTAGGCACGCTCGACCAGTTGCCCGCCGTCCCACAGCGCCCACATGTTCATGCCCAGGTGGAGCAGCCCGAAATGCAGGAAGAGGGCGCTGCCCAGGCGCCACCACTGGCCGTCCTGGGTGGCCGGTGCGAAATTGGCGCCCCAGGCGAGCTGGATGTCGTTCTGGTTGCCATGCCAGAGGCTGGCCCCGGCGCCGAGCATCAGCACGAAGATCAGCAGATTTGCGGCGATCAGCAGGACGCTTACCGGGATGCGCGGGCAATGCCGGTGCAGGCGTTCGGACAGGCTGTCGGCAGGAAGGGTTACGTCGGTCATCGGGGGGGCGGCGAAAGAAGGGGGCAGGATAGCCGATGATCCAGCTTCAGGCGCGGGCACGGCAGGTATACTTCCGGCTTCATTTGTAGAGAGCATTTCATGGCCATTAACGACACCGCCAGCATGGCGCTTTTTTGTGACTTCGAGAATATCGCGCTCGGCGTACGCGACGCGCAGTATGAAAAATTCGATATCCGCCCGGTTCTCGAGCGTTTGCTGGCCAAGGGCAGCATCGTCGTCAAGAAGGCCTACTGCGACTGGGAGCGCTACAAGGGCTTCAAGGCGGCGATGCACGAGGCCAATTTCGAGCTGATCGAAATTCCGCATGTGCGCCAGTCCGGCAAGAATTCGGCCGACATCCGCATGGTCGTCGATGCGCTGGACCTCTGCTACACCAAGTCGCATGTCGATACCTTCGTCATCATCTCCGGCGATTCCGACTTCTCGCCCCTGGTCTCCAAGCTGCGCGAGAACGCCAAGCGGGTCATCGGCGTCGGCGTCAAGCAGTCGTGTTCGGACCTGCTGGTCACCAATTGCGACGAATTCATCTATTACGACGATCTGGTGCGCGACCGCGAGGCCCGCCGTCCCAGCCAGCGGCGCGACCGCGAGCCGGGCAAGCGGGCGCCGGAAGACGAGGCCGGCAAGGCCAAGGCCGAGGAAAGGAAGAGCAAGGCCGTCGATCTGGTCGCCGCCACCTTCGCCGATCTGATGGCCGACCGCGGCGAAAGCGAACGCATCTGGGCCTCGGTGCTCAAGGAAGTGGTCAAGCGCCGCAATCCGGGCTTCAGCGAGAGCTACTACGGCTTCCGCAGCTTCGGCAACCTGCTCGAAGAGGCGGCCACGCGTGGGCTGCTCGGTTTTGGCCGTGACGACAAGGGGGCTTTCGTGACCCGCTTCCAGGGGCGCGTTGCCGTTCCCGAGGCGGAGGTGCCGGCGGTTGTCGAAGCACCCTTGCCCGCGGCGGTCTCCGGTGACGGCGAAGCGCTGCCTGCGCCGGCATCGGTGGCGGAGACGCCGGCCGCTGCGCCGGCTGCCCGGCGGCGCGGTGGGCGGCGGACGCGCAAGGACGGTGAGCATTCCGGAGAGGCCTTGGTCGCCCAGGTACCGGTCGGCGAAGCGCCGGCGGATGTTCCCGTTGCCGTGCCGCTGTCGGTGACGGTTCCGGAAGTTCCGGTCGATGGGGGGGCGCCGGCGGCGCCCGCCGAACAGTCAGAGCCTGCCGCCCGTTCACGCGGCGGACGCGCTCGTCGCTCCCGTCAGGATGCCGGGAACAGGGCCGCGTCGCCGGCCGAGGTCGTCACCCCCGTCGTCGCGCCGGCTCCCGCGGCTACTCCCGAACCGCAGCAGGCTGGCCGTTCTCGCGGGACTCGCCGGCCGCGCAAGGAGAGCGTAGCTGCCGAGCCGGTAGCCGAACCGGCTGTCGAAGCGGCGGCGGTCGGTGAGGCTTCTGCCGTCGCCAGGAAGCCGCGCTCGTCGCGTGGCCGCAAACCGAAGACAGCTGGCGAATGACGGATGCCCGGCAGCATGTGCTGCCGGGGCGCTCATGGCAGACCGGATGGCGGGGTTTCGGCGGGTCAGCGATTTTTCTGCCAGACAGGAAGCCGTCCGGCCGTCTGGCGTCAGATGACTTTGAGTAGCTGACCGCGCAGTTCTTCGGCGCGCCGTTTGCCCTCGCGGGTCTGCATGATGGCATGCAGCCAGGGGTCGAACTGCAGGCGCATTTCTTCGTGCGTTTTGGCGGCAAAGGCACGCTCGACGATGTCGAGATGGGCGAAGGGGCCGCAGAAGGTCTTCAGCGAATTCATGATGAAGTTGCGCGCCATCTCCATTTCCTTGGTATTTGGCGGCTCCGGTGCCGGACGGAAGGCAGTGATCGAAGGCAATCCTTCCGGCGGCGGTGGCTGCAGCTGGCCGGTGGCTTCCTCCTTGATGCCGGCCATGGCAATGAAGCCGTCTTCCTCGAGAAGGCCAAGGGTGTGCTGGAGGTCGTCGGCCTGCAACATCTCGCGCAGTTCATCGACGGTACGTTTACCGTCGACCATGATCAACACCCGTCGCTGGCGGGGAGTCAGGCCGCCCGATCGGGACGTGACCTCCTCCTGCCCTTTGGCAGTTTTGGCGAATATGACGCCCATGTTTGTCTCCGTTATATTTGTGTGAAACTTTGGTGTGAAACTTTGCGTTTCATTGTACCCAAAAAGAAAAACCCGCCAACGGCGGGTTTACCATGACCGGAGAAGGACCGGAATCAGGCGGCGGCTTGCACCGGAATCTTGTGGCCGCGACGGACGATGCGGTTCTGCGTGTCGACGTAGATCAGATCGGGTTCGTGCTTGGCCAGTTCGACTTCATTGTAGGCGGCGAAGGTGGCGATGATCAGGATGTCGCCGGGGGCGGCGCGGCGGGCGGCCGAGCCGTTGACCGAGATGACGCCCGAGCCGCGTTCGGCGCGGATGGCGTAGGTGGTGAAACGCTCGCCATTGTTGACGTTCCAGATGTCGATCTGTTCGTACTCGCGGATATTGGCGGCGTCGAGCAGGTCTTCGTCGATGGCGCAGGAACCCTCGTAGTGCAGATCGGCGTGGGTGGTCGTCACGCGGTGCAGCTTGGATTTCAGCATCGTTCTCTGCATGGTTTCACTCATCCAGAAAGTTGGGGGAAGCGCATTGTAGCGACAATGGCCCCTCTGTCAATGGCCGTAATTATGGCCGGCGGGCGGGCGTCAGACCTCGATGTTGTCGATCAGCCGGGTCGTTCCCAGGCGGCTGGCGGCAAGCACCACCAGCGGGGCGTCTAGGCCTTTCGGCATGGCCAGGTCGGCCTGTTGTCGCACTGCAACATAATCGGTCTTCCAGCCGGCCGCGGCGAGTTCGGAAACCGCTTTTGCTTCCAGTCCGGCGAAGTCGGCAGACCCTCGACGGATGGCATCGCGGATGCCGTTGAGCAGCCGGTACAGGCGCGGTGCTTCGGCACGCTCGGCAGCCGACAGGTAGCCGTTGCGCGAAGACAGCGCCAGGCCGTCGTCGGCGCGCACCGTCTCGCCGCCGACGATGGCGATCGGCAGGGCCAGCTGGCGGGTCATGTTGCGGATCACCATCAGCTGCTGGTAGTCCTTCTTGCCGAACAGCGCGACGTCGGGCTGAACGCAGTTGAACAGTTTGGTGACGACGGTGGCGACGCCACGGAAATGGCCGGGGCGGAACTCGCCGTCGAGCACGTTCTGGATCGCCGGCGGCTCGATGAAGTATTCCTGCGGCTCGGGGTAGAGATCGGCTTCCGTCGGCGCGAACAGCATGTCGACGCCGGCCGCTGCCAGCTTGTCGCAATCGGCCTGGAAGGTGCGCGGGTACTTGT
>WBUO01000402.1 GCA_008933675.1 Dechloromonas sp. | reverse complement strand
AATGGAGGCAGGCGGGGCAAGTGAGGGAAGCGAATCGGGCGGCTGGCGGCGGGTAGCCGGGGCGAGCGGCCTCGATCGCGATGTCAGGTCTCATACGCTTCCGGTGGCGCTAGCTCTCGCTGCCACGGACTGTTTTCATCCTGGCGCCACGCCACCCAACCGTGAGGAAGATCAGCAAGATCGCGCATCGTCGGGTCGATTTCCAGAACATGGCTCAGGCAAACGATGCGTGCATCGTCCGCCTGTGCGTCGAGGGTGCCATGGAACTGCCAACCGTGGTCATCCTCGTCATGGGAAACAAACAGGATGGGGTTGTTGCTCTCTATCACCCCACGGGTGACGAAGGTTGCGCAATTGGGTGCCTGGTCAAAGAGCCATGTCATGATGGATCGGGTCTCACGGCTGGGAAGATGCCTTGAAGGCCAGGGTCAAATACTCGCGGACATGCTTTCCGGAAATATCCTGCCCGGATGACAGCTTGATATGACGACGAAACTTGCCCTCGCCCTCAAGTACCTTGAATTGATCCGGGAGCGACGCGCCTTCGCCAAACTCCAGCGAAACGTGCTTTGCGTACGAAAAGACACCGCAAAAAGGCTTCGCGGCGGCGAACAGAATACCGCCGTACTTCACCTCCTCCGAGATGGATGGGGACAGGCCAAGAATGATCTGCCTCAGGGCTTGCACAAGCTCGAAGCGTTCCGGATCGAGAAGACGTATGTCTTCAAGCAAGGTGGCAATACGGTCTGCAGGCATGGCGTCAGGACTTGTAGTATTGCTTGAACTCAGGGCTCGGTTCGCGCTCGGAGTAAATATAGAGAACGATGCCGTTGGGGTCTTGAACGGCAAAACCACGATCTCCCCAGGGATGATCTTCAAGCGGCATGACGGCAATTAAACCAGAGGCGGTCAGGGCGCGAAACTCGGCATCGACATCGGAAACACTGAAGTTATAGGTAAAGCCGGCAGGATTGCACACAGGCTGACCGGGCTGGGGCGCCATGAACTGAAGAGACGCGCCCTTTCCGAATTCGAGATTGACGTACCAGCCACAGTCGAAAGTGACTTTTGCGCCAAAGTGCGTCACGTAGAAATCCCGGGACTCCTCTACCTTGGCGGTGGTGATGCAGGGAGACAGTGAATTGGCAAGCATGGAGATTCCTTATTGTGAAAGCCAAGGTTGAAAGTCACCGAACACGGGCGACCACGGCTTGCTGGAATTCCGGTTGGTTGCCATGTCAGTCATCACGCTTCCCATGCATCTGCGTTGAACCAGTCGCACCGAAGAGCCGGCAGAGCCGCTTGAAGGGATTGGAACTGTTGGCGAGGAAAGAATTTTGCACAATGCAAAACACTTAGCTTGCTCAGGTTGCACAGCGGTTGCAGTGACTTATCCGCGACTCGACAATTAACCAGCGAAATAAACTGAAGTTCCTTCAGATACGAAATCGGGCGAAGAGACTCAACCCGCATTGGATTCCATGTGCCTCCATCAACGGCGATGGCGCGCAGTTGATCGTGAGCCGCCAACTCCGAAAGATCATGGAGTGATTTCATGTTGCATAGGGCAAGAGATCGGAGATCCTTGCTCTTGGGAAGCCACGACAAATTGTCGATTATTGATGCGCTGTCTACGGACAGGGCCTGCAATTTCTCCAGCCGGCCAACAGGTGTCAGATCGGTGGCACTCACGCGATCAATGAAGAGCGCTTCAAGAGCGGGAAGGCAACAAAGCTCCTCCAATAGCTCCTGGTGAATTGCCCCGGCCCCCTTAGATACTCCTGAGCCTTAAACTTAGGGTCAAGGAGGCCTCATGAGCAGCAAGCGTTACCCGGAAGAGTTCAAGATTGCAGCGGTCAAGCAAGTAACCGATAGCGGCTACTCTGCACCCGACGTGGCTCAACGTCTCGGCGTGTCGCAGCCGACACTGTACGAGTGGATCAAGAAGTACAGCCTGCCAGAACCTGAGCGACTCGAGCAGCAAACTCAGTCGGCCGAGATTCGGCGCTTGAAGGCGGAGCTGAGACGCGTGACCGAGGAGCGCGACATTCTAAAAAAGGCCGCAGCGTACTTTGCCAAAGAGTCCCGGTAAGGTACGCATTCATCGAATCGGAAGAGTCGTGGTACCCGGTGCGTCGGCTGTGCCACATGATGTCGGTGCATCCGAGTGGCTATTACGCCTGGAAAGCCAATCCTGCCTCTGAACGAGACAAGGAAGATCAGCGCCTGCTCGGGTTGATTAAGCAAAGCTGGCTGGAAAGCGGCGGGGTGTATGGCTACCGCAAGATCACCCATGATCTGCGCGATCTAGGCGAATCCTGTGGCAAGCATCGGGTATATAGGCTGATGCGACAGGAAGGGCTGCGCGCTCAAGTTGGTTATGGCCGTCGTTCATATCGTAGCGGCAAACCTGCCGTCGTAGCAGCCAACCAGCTGGAGCAGAAGTTCGACGTTGAGGCCCCCAACCAAGCGTGGGTCACGGACATCACCTACATCCGAACCCATGAGGGCTGGCTATACCTTGCAGTCGTCCTTGACCTCTTCTCGCGGCAGGTCATTGGCTGGTCAATGGGGTCGCGAATCGACAGCGAACTGGCCCTCAAGGCCTTGCTGATGGCCGTCTGGCGACGCAAGCCGAATCGTTCGGTGATCGTTCATTCCGATCAGGGCAGTCAGTACAGCAGCCACGACTGGCAGGCATTCCTGATTGCACATGGTCTGGTCGCCAGCATGAGTCGTCGAGGTAACTGCTACGACAACGCCGTCGCGGAGAGCTTCTTTCAGCTACTCAAGCGAGAGCGTATTCGCCGCAAAATCTATATCGACCGAGAGGAGGCCAAGCGCGATGTGTTCAACTACATCGAGATGTTTTACAACCCGAAACGCCGCCATGGCCATGCTAACGACGTTTCTCCGGTAGAGTTCGAAAACCAGTATTTCAACCGGCTACAGAGTGTCTAGGGAAGCCGGGGCAATTCATGGTCCACACCGCATGCCCAGATACGCCTTAGCCCAGCATACGAAGAAATGCCACGCAAGGACCTTCCTTGACGCAAAAGGCGGGCTTCTTGCGCGGTATCGGGGATTTCATCCGGTACTGTTACCGCAGCCGGTAAGCAATCCCAATCAAACGAAAGTCCGACATCGATACGCTCCTGATGCGATTGATGATGTACGGTCATGGTGGCTAACGCTGGAATACTTTGCCGGACACTGTTATTTGAAGAAACTGACACTGCCGTTGGATTGTACAAACCTCACCTTGCCAAGATTTCTGTTGATGACATCGGTTTGATTTGAGCGCATGTCGAGTAGCGCCCCGTTTTCG
>WBUO01000401.1 GCA_008933675.1 Dechloromonas sp. | reverse complement strand
CAATAGCGCCGCAGCCACCACCAACAGGATAGGCTTCGCACCTGAATGAACTG
This sequence comes from Dechloromonas sp., assembly GCA_008933675.1. GTDB lineage: Bacteria > Pseudomonadota > Gammaproteobacteria > Burkholderiales > Rhodocyclaceae > Azonexus. The sequence continues at coordinate 3,279 of WBUO01000401.1, read as the reverse complement.
TTCCTGACAAGATGCCGCGCGAACCCAAGATCACCCGCCAGCAATACGAGGCTGCCTATCGGCTGGCCAGGCGGGTGGATGCTGGAACGCTGCGGCTCACCGACGCCAAATTGGAACTGGTGAAAGTGGGCCTCAACGCGAATAGCGCAGCCGATTTCATCTACATCCTGCGGCACATGCTTCGGGGAGAAATCTATAAGCGGGCGATGAGCGCGCCAGCGACCGAGGATTTTTTGAAGTGGATTCAACGGGACTACGGTGACGCCGCGTTGGCTCAGGCCTTAAAGGCGTTGGCGCTGCATATTCCCTTCAACGGTGGAGCCATGAATGGGCATCGGAAGCTTCTGTCGCGTTACGAGGCAGCGATGGTGGCGAAGCCGGTGCCAGAGACTGCACTTGACGACCTGGACGCACCACCGACGGGTAGCGGCGCGCCCGACCGTGCGAAGCGCACGATGCATGTCTTCCAGCGCGACCCGGCGGTGCGAGCTCATGTGGTGAAACGTGCCAAGGGTCGGTGTGAATACTGCGGGCGTCAGGGATTCCTGCTTCCGAATGGGAACCACTATGTTGAAGCCCATCATATCATCGCATTGGCGAAGCAAGGGCCGGACACCTTGGAAAACGTGATCGCCCTCTGCCCGGAACATCATCGGGAAGCCCATTTTGGGACCGAAGCGGAGAACTTGGAGCGCGGCTGCTTGAAGCGATTGCAGGAGATTCTGGGAGGAGTGTAGTTTTTACATTCGAAGACTATTCCGGCAGTCCTTTCTCATTGATTTCGGAGATACCACGGGCTCAAATCTTAAACGGGCCAGCGCCTCGGGGAAACCCGGGGCGTCTTTTTTTGTTTCGACTCCAAAGTCATGCCCGAATCGTCCAATCCATCGCAGGCCGTAAAGGTCGTTCTCAGGCGGTTTGGTGAACGCGGACTAGTCGTTAATAACGATGCGTTGACTTTAACGACGGATGGGGCATCGCTGGGTTTATGAGCCTCGCCCTACCGGAGCTGAGACGTTTCGCCGAGCACTCGGCCGCGATTCGACTTATTCGCGGGGATCGGTTCGTCGATGACATCGCGTTCCTGCACCACGCGTTTCGTGGCCTGGGCACGGTCGTGGTCCCGGAGAGCGAGCTGCGCACTGTTCTGACGCGATGGATGGAGGCGAATTTCGAGGCGGACCAAGAGAACCATCCTGGATGGAAGCCCGCGGAACGCATCGCGTTCTATGTGAAGCAGCAGTTCCTGCGGAAGCGGGAGCTGCCGGAGCGGACCGAACCGATCTACGAACTGACGTCGGATGCGGATCGGCTCCTCACTTGGATTGAAGACCAACGGCAGAGGGATTTCGTGGGCACGGAGTATGGGCTTCAGGCCATCATGCGGGATTTGCGGGACTTGGCGGCTCGGGCGAGTGGCGACTGGCAGAAGCGGTTGGATAGCCTTCAGGCGCAGCGGGCCGAACTCGACCGGCAGATTGAGGAAATCTACCGCCAACCGGAGAATCAGCGGGCGGATGCTCGGTATGTGCTGGAGACGCTTCAGCGGCTGGAGCGAGCGAGCCAGGACCTGGTGGGAGACTTTTCGGTGCTCAGGGAGCGGTTCACTGAGCTGGCCCGGGACATTGCCCGGCAGCATGGAACCACCTCCAGCCGACGTGGTGACGTGCTGCGGTTGGCGCTGGATGGCGAGGATGCGCTGCGCAAAACACCAATGGGCGAATCGTTCTACGGGTTTTGGCGCATGGTGGCGTCCAGCGAGCGGGACGAGTTCATCGCGATGGTGGAGTCCATCTACTCCACACCAGACCTGCCGGAGGCGATGCGCAACCGGCGGATGCTGGAGTCCCTGTTGGATTCGTTGCGCGAACAAGGCCAGGTGGTCTTGGACGCCAACCGGCAATTGACCCGGCAACTGCGCCGAGCACTCGACCGGGAAGATATTGAGACACGCCGAATCATGGCCGCCCGGATGGGCGAGATCCGGCTTCTCTTGCTGGGGCATCCGGAGGAGTTGGAGGACCTGTCGGGAATCGAAGTCGATGAATCGGTCACGGTTTGCCTGCCCGTCGACCGCCCCCTCTACGAGCCGGCTGAACCGGTGGTCGTCGATACCGAGTTTCAGGCGGCGTCCCCCGCTGACCTGAGGAAGGCCGCCGAGCAGATTGCGGAAGCCGGAATCATCGATTTCAAACGGCTGATCGCCAATATTCGGAACTGTCTTGCGCGCCCCGGCCGGGGCACGGGGGTTCTTCTTTCCACAGTGGTGGACGTTCACCCACCCCGGGAGGGATTGCTCGATTTGTTGGGCTATCTCCACCTAGGCAAGCTTCTGGGCGACGACGCCCAGGTGATGGATCAACAGGTATTCCACTGGGCCAACAAACATGGCCGCGAGGTGGTTTGCCCTGACGTCTTCTATATCTCCGTCGACTCCCTCAAGCCATGAGCACTGAAACGCCTGCGTTCCTTCAAACCCCCGATTGGCAAGTCGCTGCCGTGAATCTGCTGCAAGGTCCCGTGTTTGAACATGAGGGCGAACGGTGGCGACGCGTCAGCCACGGGAAAGCCGACCTCAACGGCTATTTTAGGCAGATTGGGCTGCGGGTCATCGTCGATCCGGTGGAGGGCTAAGCCTATCTCGAACAGCTGCCCGATGACGAGCTTCGCGATTTGCCGAGGATTGTCCGACGGCGTCAATTGTCCTTAGGCGCGACGATTTACGGTTTCTTCCTCCGGCAGGAGCTCGACCGCGCGATCAAGGACGATCCGAACGTCACGCGGGTGCGGAGAAATCTCCGCCAAATCCGGGAACTCGTGGCTGAATTCTTCCCCGCGACGAACAACGACTCGGCTGACCGCAAGGCAGCGACGGGCTATCTGACTGATTTGGCCGAGCTGGGATTTGTGAAGCGTATCGCCGAATCAGGGGACGGAAACGAATCCGAGTATGAACTCACCCGGCTCCTGCGCGCGAAGTTCAATCCGATCGCGGCAGAGCAATTCCTCGAACGTATCAAGAGCCACCTCGCACGCCGCCAAACCCGTTCCTCCCATGAATCTGCTTGAGAACATGATTGCCGAAGATGTCACCGGCGCCAATGGAGGGCGTAAGCGGAAGGGTTTGCGGTTATGGCGCGCGGAGGTGCTCAACTGGGGCACACTCGGAGAGAACGTGGTTCATGCCGCGGACCTGCGGGGAGATTGGCTGTGCATCACCGACCGGAATGGCACGGGCAAGTCCACTCTGGCTGATGCGATCATCACGGCATTTCCACC
>WBUO01000400.1 GCA_008933675.1 Dechloromonas sp. | reverse complement strand
GATTCGCACCGCGGGCGCGATCCGCAAGGGCGCCGCCATCGCCCATCAGATGCACGGCGCTATCGGCGTCACCCGCGAACACATCCTGCACCGCCTGACCTTGCGCGGCCTGGCGTGGCGCGACGACTACGGCCATGAAAGCCAGTGGTCCGAACGGCTGGGCCAATTGATCAGCGGCAGGGGCGCGCAGGCGCTGTGGCCCCTGCTGGCCAGCCGTTAGCCCGGGAAAATCACATGCAGTCCACCCTCGAATTCCCGCCCCTGCGCCTGCCCGAGCGCGTCCAGCGCCTGCGCGACGAGGTCCGCGCCTTCATCCGGGCCGAGATCGACGCCGGCTCGTTCGATCCCGATGCCCCCGAAACCGACTGGGAGGTGCACAAGGCCTTTGCCCGGAAGGTCGGCGCCCGCGGCTGGATCGGCATGACCTGGCCGCGCCGCTATGGCGGCCAGGAGCGCAGCTTTCTGGATCGTTACGTGGTCAACGAGGAGATGCTGGTCGCGAACGCGCCCAACACCGTCTATTTCACCGCCGACCGCCAGTCCGGGCCGACGCTGATCAGATATGCGTCCGAGCGGATCAAGGCCCAGGTCCTGCCGCGGATCATCGCCGGCGAGGCCTGCTTCAGCATCGGCATGTCCGAGCCCGACAGCGGTTCCGACCTGTTCGCGGCCAAATGCCGGGCCACACGGGCCGAGGGCGGCTGGAAGATCAGCGGGTCCAAGATCTGGACGACCAACGCGCACCGGTCCGACTACATGATCGGGCTGTTCCGCACCAGCGCGCCGACCGCGGACAACCGCCGGCACGGCCTGACCTCGTTCCTGGTCGGCATGACGGCGCCGGGCATCACCTGCAACCTGATCGACCAGATGAGCGGCGTGCGCGACTTCAACGAGGTCGTGTTCGACGACGTCTTCATCCCCGACGACCAACTGATCGGCGAGGTCGACGGCGCCTGGAAACAGGCGACCACCGAACTGGCCTACGAACGCAGCGGGCCTGAGCGGTTCCTGGAAACCTATGCCGCGTTGCGCGGGCTGGTCGCGTTGGCCGGTCCGTCGCCCGATCCGCGCCAGGCCGAGGCGATCGGCCGGCTGGTCGCCGAACTGCATGCGCTGCGCCGCATGTCGGTTTCGGTCGCCGGCATGCTGGAAGCGGGCCGCGAACCGGTGGCCGAGGCCGCGATCGTCAAGGACCTCGGCACCATCTGGGAACAGGACCTGCCGCAACGCGTGCGCGATGCGGCAGCCTTGATTCCGCCGGGGCCGGCGCGCGACGATTTCGACCGCATCCTTCATTTCAACATGCGCATCGCGCCCAAGCTGACCATCCAGGGCGGCACGACGGAAATCCTGCGCGGCGTCATCGCCCGCGGGCTCGGTCTTCGCTGACTATTCGAGGATTCAACGATTCATGTCCGACCTTCTGCTCTCACGTTCCGGCCATGTGCAGATCGCCGAGATCAACCGGCCTCCGCACAACTATTTCGACAGGAAGCTGCTCGCGCTGATTGCGGATGCGCTCGGTGTCGCGGATGCCGACAAGGACATCCGCGTCACACTGCTGTGCGCGAGCGGCAAGTCGTTCTGCGCGGGAGCGAATTTCACCGGCAGGCAGCCGGAAACCCTGGAAGAACGACGAGCGGATTCCCGGCAGCTCTATGATCAGGGCCTTCGCATCTTTCGCTGCAAGAAGCCGATCGTGGCGGCGGTGCAGGGGCATGCAATCGGCGGCGGCCTGGGTGTCGCGCTTGCTGCCGACTTCCGCGTGGCGACGCCCGAGACCAGCTTTTCGGCGAACTTCACGCGGCTGGGCTTTCATCCCGGCTTCGGACTGACGGTCACATTGCCGGAGCTTGTCGGCACGACACGCGCGTCGCTGCTGATGCTCACCGGGCGCCGCGTGGAGGGCGAGGAGGCCTACCGCATCGGCATGTGCGACGTGCTCGCCCCCAGCGAAAGCCTGCGCGAGGAAGCGATGAAGCTTGCCCCGGCAGGAAGCGATGAAAATGCCTTTTTCCGGATGGTCACTTCCTACTGGGATATGGTGGCTTCCTATGTCACCGCCGGTGTCCTGAACGCGAATCTCTTCTACGAGAGCAACCGCGAACTGCTCGTGGTCTGGGTTCGCATCAAGCCGCTTCTTCCCGCCATCCGCGAAGCGTTCTCGGATCCCTTCTACCTGCATTCGCTCGAAGAAGTGGGCGAAGACTACGCAGCCTGGCTGAACAATCGCGCCCCCGGCTCTTTCGAAGCCTTCGCAAAGCGCATCGGCTAAACTGGCGGCGACGAGCGCGGCCCCTACCGGGGAGTCGTGCGCCACTGCTGAGATTCTCTTACCGGAGCCCCTTCATGTGGAATAGGTTTGTTCTTTCGCTTGTATTCACGGCCTCTCTGTGCGCCGCCCAACTGGAACTTCCCGGAGATGCCTTCGAGCGGGATGCCGTGGTCACCGCGGTGTATCGCACCAATCCTCAGGCCATCGGCAAAGGAGAACTGCGCGTCCTCTGGACAGACGCTCTCGGCCGCACCGTCGAAGAGCGGCGGATCCCGGTGGAACTGAGCGACGAAACCGAGATTCGCTTTGATCTCGACATGCGCCATGCCGTTACGATGGCCAACCAGGTGCGCGCGGAGTTGCAATTCGAGGGCGTCAACCGCAAGGATGCGCCAGACCGCCGCAACGAATCCGCCACCGTCTCGTTCGTTGCCAAGCCGCCCGCCCGCCATTGGGACGACTACAACATCATGATGTGGCAGAACCACAGCACGGAGCGGCTTGCCGTCCTCAAGCAATTCGGCATCAATGCCGCGCAGTATAGCGGCCGCGCGTCCCGGCCGCCGGAGGCGATGCTCAAGAACAATTTCCGCTGGTATGCCGAAAACATCGCCACGGACTTCTACAGCGAATACCATCGCTATCGCAATGACCGAATTCAGAACTGGTCCTATCTTCAGGCAAAGGAGCAGTATCGGAAGAACCCCGCCAGCAAGGAACCCTTCAAACGTCATCCCAGCTTGTCGGATCCCGCCTGGCTTTCGAAGATCCATGACCGCCTCGTGGAAGCCGCACGGAAGTGGTCGCCCTACCGCCCGGTGTTCTATGACCTCGGCGACGAATCCGGAATCGCGGATCTGGCCGCATATTGGGACTTCGATTTTTCTGACTTCTCGCTCTCCGAAATGCGCGTCTGGCTCAAGGCCCGCTACGGAACGCTGCCCGCGCTCAACCGCCAGTGGGGCAGCGCGTTCGAGAACTGGGAAAGCGTCATTCCGGATACCACGCGCGAGGCCATGGCCCGCACGGATAACAACTACTCCTCTTGGTCCGATCACAAGGA
>WBUO01000399.1 GCA_008933675.1 Dechloromonas sp. | reverse complement strand
GCATCGCCACGAACGAGGTTCGGAGAGCGATGTCTATCGAAGTCGGCGCGTGGCGAGCCTGCATCAGTTCGCGGTCGATCCCGAATACCAGGGGCGCGGCGTCGGCGGCAAATTGCTCGAACTGGCCGAAACATGGGCAGCTCGCCACGGTTATGACGAACTGGCGCTCGATACGCCCGCAGCGGCCGCCCATCTGATCGCTTTCTATCGTCACCAGGGATTTCGCCTTGCCGAAATTCTCCGTTTCTCCGGCCGGGATTACGCCAGCGCCGTTCTCGCCAAGAGCGTGCTGCGCGCCGCAGCAACCTCCCACGTTTTGCGTTTCAGACGGCCTGCCATGACGCTCTGTGGCGTCAATCCGGATACCTTCGCCGGCCATAGTCATCCCGGCCGCACCGTTCGCGCTCCTTCCCCGAGAATTCGATGAAACGCACCCATCCCTACCATCCCCGCCGGCAACTCCGCCAGGACCGCGAACCTTTCCTGATCGAAAACCGCGAGCAATTCGGATTCGCCGAAATGGAACGCTGGCTCGACGCCAACCGGATCGTCGAGATCGAATGCCTGGTTCCCGACCTGACCGGAGTGGCGCGCGGCAAGATTCTGCCGCGGGAGCGCTTCACCGAGGATCGCGGTATGCGCCTGCCTGAATCCACCGTCGCCATGGGGGTAACGGGAGAATTGCCGGCCGATGGCCCTTACTATGAGGCGATCCAATCCACCGACCGGGACATGCATCTGCGTCCCGATCCCAGCACGGTCCGCATCGTCCCTTGGGCCAGCGAACCGACGGCGCAGGTGTTGCACGACTGCTTCGATCCGCACGGTAATCTGGTGCCTTTCGCACCGCGTTCGGTCTTGCGCCGTGTCTGCCGGTTGTTTGCCGACGAGGGCTGGACGCCCATCGTCGCGCCTGAGGTCGAGTTCTATCTGGTCGCCCGCAATACCGATCCAGACATGCCCTTGCGCCCGCCGGTCGGGCGCAGCGGTCGCGCGGAAAATTCGCGCCAAGCTTATTCGATCGACGCAGTCAATGAATTCGATCCGCTCTTCGAGGAGGTCTACGACTTCTGCGAGCAGATGCAGTTGAACGCCGATACGCTGATCCATGAAATCGGTGCCGGGCAGATGGAAATCAATTTCTGCCATGCCCACCCGCTACAGCTTGCCGATGAGGTTTTTCTCTTCAAGCGTACGGTGCGCGAGGTCGCGCTGCGGCACGACATGTTCGCCACCTTCATGGCCAAGCCGATCGCCGGCGAACCCGGCAGCGCGATGCATGTCCACCAGAGCATCGTCGACAACGGCAGCGGGCGAAATCTCTTCAGCAATCCGGACGGGACGCCAAGCCGGGAATTCTTCTGGTTCATCGGCGGACTGCAGCGCTATATCCCGGCGGCGCTCGCCCTGTTCGCGCCCTATGTCAATTCCTATCGCCGGTTGGAGCGCTTCACCGCCGCGCCGATCAATATCCAGTGGGGCATCGACAACCGTACGGTCGGAATCCGCGTGCCGCTGGCGACGCCGCAAGCGCGCCGCATCGAAAACCGGGTCATCGGCGCCGACGCCAATCCCTATGTCGCCTTGTCGGCGAGTCTGGCGTGTGGTTACCTCGGCATCAAGAAACGCATCGATCCGCGCCCGGAATGCCGGGGCGACGCCTACCTGGGCGAACACGAGCTTCCCCGCAGCCTGGGCGAAGCCCTGGAACAGTTGCGGGCGGAAAGCGATCTGGCTGAGGTGCTGGGCGAGTCGTTCATCACGGTCTATTCGGCGATCAAGGAAATCGAATGCGCCGAATATATGAAAGTGATTTCGCCTTGGGAAAGGGAGCATCTCTTGCTACACGTCTGAGTTCGTCACGCTTGTAGCGGTTGGAATAACCGATTACCGAAATGCGATATTTGGTTTGTTAAAGCAATCCTTATCGATCCGACCAAGACCCTGTCCAAGCTGGCCAAGCAATGCGCCGAGAAAAAGCTGCCTGGCGAGAATGGCGTGCGCGACTTCGGACCCGGACTTCGTCCATGGGCAGGTACAGGCTCGGCGCATGTGCAAAGGGAACGAAGACGCCGACCAAGCCGGACAGACTGTCAGGCATGGGCAAACAACGCTTCCGGGAAATGCTCGGCCAAGGAGTGTGTCTCGCTCGCAGACTCCGACTCAGAAACCAGAACGGCGGCGCATTCCGGACATATGAGACTCAGATGCCCATTAATGTTGGCCTGCTCGAGCTCTGTCATGGACAGCGGGGCGTGGCAGTGCGGACAGACGATGCGGATCATGGGGGACTCCCTGCTCTTGATTACTGTATTTTTATACAGCAATCGTGATTGCGCAATCACTGTATGCAAATAACATAATTTTCTCACCCTTCACCCAGCCCTTCAATCTCGATGCAGAGGGTGAGTGAAAGCAAGCTAGATAGGAAGTCAGAGGATTTCCTTAGTCTGCAGAAAATCTGTGACCGGCTCGCAGCACCTCTCCATATTCGCATCCATCACTGCATGCACCAGGCCACGCATGCCCAGTTGTTGGTCGGACGCTTCCTGCGCAAATAGTTGGGCATCGAGCCGCCGAGCCACGCGGCGTGCGGCCAGCGCGGTGTTCCCTGAGCGCGAGAAATACACAACCGCTGCGCGTGAGTTGGACGAGGTGCTTACCATGCCAGTGCCACGCCGGAAAGAATCCAGCGCAAGGTGGTCATGGGTTTTCTCATCCGACGATCATCAAACGAACGCGGCCTTGTCGCCGTCGGTATTGGGCTTGTTCACACCCACATTGGCGCGCACTAGGCGGTCGGGGTGGTCAATCAACGCTACCGCTAGCGCGGCCACACTCTTGCGCGACACTTCTGTACCCTTAAAGGGTTCATCGCGGCTGGTGATCGCGTAATCCACCTCATCCTCATCCTGCAACCAGGCCGCACGCAGGATGCGTGTAATCGATATCGGATGCCTCGATCAGATCCGCGGAGGCTCGGTAAGGCGGCAGGTACTGGCCGATCTCGTTGCGGTTCCACTCGCCGAATTTTCCAGGAACTTCGTCGTATATGCCCAGCGAGTTCACGAAAATCAGACGCTTGACGCCTTTGGATTTCATCACCGCCAGAATGTGCGCAGTCTGCTTGTCCACATCGCCCGCCAGGTTGGCATAGACCACATCCTGCCCTTCCATGAGCTGGGGTAGCAGCTTCTTGTCCATCACATCGCCGATGGCGATTTTCGCGTTGGCGGGTTCGGTGCTGGTCAGTTTCCTGGGATCACGCACGAGCAAGGTTTGCTCGACATCCTTGCACCCACCCAGCATCTGAACGGCATGTCGGGCGATCTGGCCGCTGGCGCCCAA
>WBUO01000398.1 GCA_008933675.1 Dechloromonas sp. | reverse complement strand
TATCGCAGTTGCTCGATACCTCAACGGCCGGCAAGCAACGCTGTTCGAGTTGTGAGCTAACTGGCAACTCTGAACCGCCAATTTTGGAGTTCATTGAGTCGAGCAGATAGACGGATGCCCGGCATCCATAGTTGTAGAGCACATTCAATGCTTGGTTGTCGAAAACCTGCTTGGTGCCCCCGCTTCGGCCTGGGCCATCACCTATCGTCCAGCGCGTAAGGCGCGCGCTCGTGTTGATCATTTGGCACAAGATCAACGATAGGGGAGCGGTTGCATGCCTCTTCAACTCGGCGAACAACAAAAGCTGGCGGGCGTTGAACAAATGGTGCCAATACGTCCATCCTCGCTCTCGGAACAGTCGCGTGGTTTCGTCGCCATGCTCGATCGCCATGTCCGGTACCAGACCTTGCTCTTGCCAAAGAACAAGGTTCTCGGCAACGATCTGATCTACGCGACACTCACGTTCAAGATCGGCTTCTGTTGGGGCGGAAAAATACGTTTTCGGCCTGGCGTCTCCCAGTGATTCCTTTGATATCCAGTGAATCGCATACAGCCGCTCCTGGAAGACATCTTCCGGCAAAGCCTTGAAGTCACCCTTCCCCCAGTGCCTCAATCGATTGCGCGTACTGCCGTCTGCGTCGCGATAATCACCACGCAGCGTCTTGATGGAAACCCAATAGGTCTTCCCATTCAGCTCATACTGCAAGTTACCATCCTGGATGGTCCCCTTGGTGGCCGCTCGCATTTCTTCGGCTGATGCATCATTTTTCACGCGTATATCGAACCGCTTCCGATCGGGGTCGGGAACCAGTTCTGCAATGACGTTTCCGTTCTTTGAAATGACCCAAGTGGGTGACAGGGGAACCAACCAGCCAGATTCAGGGCACCGGGTTTCCAGACAATACAAAAACGCCTTCGCTTGATTACCATTGGCATCTTTCTCAATGCCAAAGGAATCAATAGTAGATGCCACGGATGCGGCAGCTTCGCGATACTGCTTTTCGATCCCTGCTCTGGCTCCATTACTGGCGCCAATGATGTTGAACGCTCCCCACGTCAGCATGCACGCAATAGGGTTGAGGTCGGAGGCATATGCATCGCACCCCACCCGGGCAGCTTCAAACGGGATAGATCCACCACCGCTAAAAGTGTCACCCACGCGCGGCCTGTGTCCGTAGCGAAGAACGCCGAGTTGTTCGACCAGTTCTGGCATTGATCCAACATTTACACCCAAGTGAGCATAGTGGCGATTAACCACTTGCCATACTCCGGAGTAAAGCCAATCCTGATTAACCTCTTCTGGCCGCTTACCCAAACTGGCCTTTTCTTCGTAACTGGAGAGGGTGGAAAGAGCGCGACGGTAAAGAACAAGCTTTTCATCGGCGGAAATGTCTCGCCGCCACCCACGTCCACTGAAATATCGCTCCGGGTCTGAAACCGGGATCATCTCCTGAAGCGTCGTCGCCGAGAAAGCATTTGCTGCCAGCGCGCGGCGCGCAAGCGCCTCGTCATCAAAGGCCATGATCTTCTCGAAAAGCGCCAGATCGGCTGTCGAATCGCCCGTTGGGGGCAGAAGACTACCCAACACAATGGCGCGCACCAGGATCAACGGTTTGCGACCTTTCCAGTACGAACCCAATCCCGTCAGGGTTTGCGCCGCAACTGCCTTCCGTTCGCTTTGAGCCTCAAAGGACACTTTTTGAGCGGGGAATACCGTCTCAATCAATGCCGGGGTATCGCGCAGAGAAAGGGGTACGAGTTCGATCGGGGGCTTGCTTACAGGTGCATTCACTATCTGTCCTTAGTCGAACAGTCCGAGCAACGTCGGACGATCCGGATCATTCTTCTTGGGTCGTGATGTCCCAATTTTGTAGAGTTCATGTTGGGCAACGTCGCCCAGAGCGTGTCGGAGAGCAAGCCGCCAGCCGCGGTTGCCATCGCTGATTCCGCCAGTGGTCATTGCCGTCATACCAAAAAGCCACCAACGCTCTTCCGGGCGCAAGGCGAGCCAATTTCGGACTGCAACAGGGATGTTCTCCATCGTCATCCCTTCTACCGCCCAGGCAAGAACGCATAGCTCTTTGCCAAGCAGACGGTCCACGGGATTCTCACCGACCTTCCAGGCACTGACGCGAAGGTTGTGCTCTTTGAGCCTGGCATTGAAATCCCTTTGCACTTCGCTCCTGATGGCGGTCCATCGCGGACGGTCAATTACCACTCGCTCAATGAGGCTTGCGCTGGGGTCCTGGGCCTGCATGCCGAGACTTTCGACAATCGTGACATGCCCACTTGTGCTCTGAGGCACACGCACGATGAAATGGTGCGGATCGGTCGTTGTCGGCACTCCGAATCCCATTGTGGGGCGTTCGGGAGCACGCGGCTTACGGGCAGGCTTCTGGCTTTGGGTCATTCCTAATCTTCCTGAATCACGTCGCCCGGTCGCAATTCAATTCCACTCAGTTTGGCGAACTCCTTGGCCGCAAAACCACTGTCGAACGATGCCCCGCTGCGAATTTGTACAGTGACCGTTTCCTGGTCATTCCCAAGCGCGGTTCGCATGCCTTGGATGGCAGCCTCGATGACAGCGGCAGTGATTTCACGCTCTGCGAAACGGATATTCACCGTATTTTCGCCCTCCCCGATCTGAACAATGACGCCCTTGAATCGGGTTGCTGGCTGGGCCTTGAAGGCGTTGATTACCCCAAAGACCTTTTCGGTGCTATCCAACGATACACGCTTGGCCTCAGTGAGCTTAGTCGGTTTGCCATCCTGAATTTGGATTTGTTTGTCGCCGGCAGAGGGAATAGAAAACTCAGCAACGCGAGAGGCTTCGCCGGCGCTGGCAAAGACCATCAGCTTAAATGCCTGTGTCCCGATCTCGAACGGCTGATCATAGACCTGTCCATCCTTCGGGTTCGATCCATCGAGTGTGTACTGCATCGTCGCAGACGGCACGCATTCCAACGTAACCTGTCGCTTGTCTGCTATGGCTTTGACCTGGTGGCGCACCTTCAACTCAGCCACCCATCGCTGGGGGTCACCAGGCTGGTGCTTGTCCTCACAGTCAATCGCCAGGAAATAGACCGTCGCCTCCTTGGTCATGAAGGCATCGAGATCGTCGACCACCGGATCATCTGCTGTCACCTTTGCAGTCGTCGAATACCGCACAATTGGGCTGGGCCCGGCATTGCGGGGCGTGAGCGTCAGAGTAGTCTCGCCGGTATCGGGATTCATCCCCTGGACAGTTACATTCACAGCCGTCTTTTCCGGCGGGAACGGCCCTTTTTCGATGTAACCGTCTGCCCCCAAACGCCAACGACCTTGCTTCAAGGCTTCAGTCTTGAGTGTATCGAGTCCGCCAGTACCGGGC
>WBUO01000397.1 GCA_008933675.1 Dechloromonas sp. | reverse complement strand
AACATGGCGAGCCCGACACCGGTAACGGTCGCCAGCATGGCGGCCGGCGTCGGCGAACCGATCTGGTCGTCGACCACGCTCAGCGTCTCTTTCTCGCGCGCCAGGCGAAGGATGGTTTTGACGAAATTGTTGCCGCGCGCACCGAATACCCAGCTGGTGCGGAAAATCACCGATTTTCCGCCCGCGGCCTGTATCGCCGCCTCGCCCTCCAGCTTGGTGCGCCCATAGACACTCAGCGGCCCGGTCGGATCGCCTTCGACATAGGGCGCCGCCTTGGCACCATCAAAAATATAATCTGTCGAGTAATGCAGCAGCAAAGCACCAAGACGCGCCGCCTCCTCGGCCAGCACGCCCGGTGCCTCGGCATTGATCCGATGCGCCAGATCCGGCTCGGACTCGGCCCTGTCTACCGCGGTGTACGCCGCCGCATTGACGATGATGGTGGGGCGCAACTCGCGAACGATGGAACGAATACGCTCCAAGTCGGCCAAATCACACTGCGCACGCCCGCAGGCGATAACCTCGCCATGCGGCGCCAGCGAACGCTGCAACTGCCAGCCGACCTGGCCATCCTTACCGAGCAGGAGAATCCTCATCATGATCCCGATGGGCTGAAAACCCGCACAGTATGCCATCTCCACGGGCTTGCGCTTTGCGAAACCAGCCCCATCATTTATCCTTCTTTATCCCTAACGTACCGAAAAAAACCATGAGTATCACCATCAAGACCCCGGAAGAAATCGAAAAAATGCGCATTGCCGGGCGTCTCGCCGGAGAGGTTCTCGATTACATCGAACCCTTCGTCAAGGCCGGCATCACCACCGACGAACTCGACAAGCTCTGTCACGACTACATGGTCGATGTCCAGGGCTGCATTCCGGCCCCGCTCAACTATGCCCCGTCGGGCTATGACCCTTACCCGAAATCGATCTGTACCTCGGTCAACCAGCAGGTTTGCCACGGCGTCCCCGGTGAACGCGTCCTGAAGAACGGCGACATCATCAATCTCGACATCACGACCATCAAGGATGATTACCACGGCGACACCAGCCGCATGTTCATCGTCGGCGAAGGCTCGATCCAGGCCAACCGGCTGTGCGAGATCACCTTCGAGTGCATGTGGCTGGGCATTTCGGTGGTTCGACCCGGCGGATTTCTGGGGGACATTGGCGCCATCATCCAGAAGCATGCCGAAAAGAACGGCTACTCCATCGTTCGCGAATTCTGCGGGCACGGCATCGGCAAGAAGTTCCATGAAGACCCGCAGGTTCTGCACTACGGAAAGGCAGGCACCGGGCCACGTTTGGAGCCGGGCATGATCTTCACCATCGAACCGATGGTGAATGCCGGCAAGGCGGCTATTCGCGAAATGGCCGACGGTTGGACCATCGTCACCAAGGACCGCAGCCTGTCGGCGCAGTGGGAACACACCATCCTGGTCACCGAGACGGGTTACGAAGTCCTGACGCTGTCGGCAGCCTGCCGGGCAAAGCCCGATTGGATCGCCTGATGAACTGCGATGTCGCTGCCCTGCGCGCGGAAGTCAAGGCCAACCAGCAGCAGCTTCAGCAACAATACGAACTCACCCACGATGCACGTGCCCTGCTTCGCGACCGATGCGCCCAGGTCGACGTCATCCTGGAAAAGCTCTGGCGCTCTTTCAACTTTCCCGTCTCGATGACCCTGGCTGCCGTTGGCGGCTATGGCCGGGGAGAACTTTTTCCCGCCTCCGACATCGATTTGCTGATCCTCCTGCCTCAGGAAGTCAGCAAGACCACCCAGGAAAAGCTTGAGCAACTGGTCGGACATTTCTGGGACATCGGTCTGGAGATCGGCCACAGCGTCCGTACCGTCCAGGAGTGCCTGGATGAAGCGGCGCGCGACATCACCGTTCAGACGGCATTGCTCGAAGCCCGCCTGCTGACCGGCAATGCGAAGCTGTTCGCCACCTTCCAGAAGCGCCTGCACGGCAATCTCGACCCGCTGGTGTTTTACGAAGCCAAGCGCCTCGAGCAGCAAGAGCGCTACCTGCGCTTCAACGAAACGCCCTACAGCCTGGAGCCGAACTGCAAGGAATCTCCCGGCGGCCTGCGCGACATGCAGGTCATCTTCTGGATGGCAAAAGCGGCCGGGCTCGGCTCCAGCTGGGCAGAACTTCAACAGAACGGCGTCATCAGCGAAGAAGGCATGCGCCTGACCGAAGCCTGCGAAGACTACCTGAGACACCTGCGCATCCGCCTTCATTTCATGCTTGGCCGTCGCGATGACCGCCTGCTGTTCGACTACCAGAACAACCTGGCCGAGAAATTCGGTTTTGTCACGAACGAAGCGAAGCGCGCGTCGGAACAACTGATGCAGGTGTATTACCGGCACGCAAAATCGGTCACCGTGCTCAATACCCTGATCGTGCAGAACATCGGTGCGGCGCTGACACCGGAAATCGATCTCGTACCGCAGCCGCTCGACGACAATTTCCAGATGGTGGGAAGCCTGCTCGACATTCGCGACGACAAGCTCTTTGAGCGCACCCCGGCGGCCATTCTGGATTGCTTCCTGGCCATGCAGGAGAGCCATGAGCTCTCCGGCATGACGACACGGACACTCAGGGCGCTGTGGCGATCACGCGACCTGATCACGCCGGAATTCCGCGCCGATCCGGACAACCGGGCGAATTTCCTGAAGCTGCTGACCAGCGAGCGCGGCATCGTGCACGAGTTCCGGCGCATGAACCAGCTCGACATACTGGGCAGTTACCTGCCGAATTTCGGACGCATCGTCGGCCAGATGCAGCATGATCTTTTCCATGTCTACACCGTGGATCAGCACATCCTGCAGGTCATGCGCAACATCCGCCGCTTCACGATGAGCGAATTCGCGCACGAGTACCCGATGTGCTCGCGTATCGTCAGCGAACTGGAACGCCCCTGGCTGCTCTATGTCGCGGCCCTGTTCCACGACATCGCCAAGGGACGGGGAGGAGACCATTCCGAACTCGGAACGGTCGATGCCCGCGAATTCTGTGTCGATCACGGACTGAGCGAAGAAGATACCGAACTGGTGGTCTGGCTGGTCCGGAACCATCTGGTCATGTCGCAGGTCGCCCAGAAGGAAGACCTCACCGACCCGGAGGTGATAGCCCGTTTCGGCCAGGTGGTCGGCGACATGCGCCACCTGCAGGCGCTCTACCTGCTGACCCATGCCGACATCCGCGGCACCAGCCCGAAGGTCTGGAATCACTGGAAAGGCAAGCTGCTCGCCGATCTCTACTACCAGGCCCAGCACCACATCACGCAGGGCAAGACTCCGGAAGCGCACGGTGTCATTGCCGACCGGCAGGCTGAGGCGATGCGCCTGCTTCGCTTCTTCGCGCTATCCGACAC
>WBUO01000396.1 GCA_008933675.1 Dechloromonas sp. | reverse complement strand
TTGCGCAGCGATTGGCCGATTGGCGTGCCCCAAAAATACGGCCGGCCGCCACCCCCACACCGAGGTTGACGGCCGGCCTACTTATCAGGGTAACCAAGTATTTTCAGTCAGTCACCAAGGGGCGCAGCCGGGCGGAACTTGGCCCGGCGGGCGCCTTGATGGGACAAATCTCAGGTTAGAAGGCGTGCTGGAGGGCCACGTAGGCCAGGGGTCCGCTGAAGTCCGCGAAACCACCGAGCGTGGCGTTGTTGCTGTCCATGTAGCCCAGCTTGCCGCTGAGCACGGTCTTCTCGCTCAGCTTGTGCTTCACGCCGACGCTGATGGTCGACTCCTCGGCGCTGGCGCCGAGGGGCATGCCGACGGGCGCATACCCCACGTCGAAGTTGTTGGCGCGATAATACGTGGCCTGGATCATGGCGTCCGTCTTCTTGTCGACCGCGAAGCCGATCGTGGCATCACCCGTGACGTAGTCGTTGTCGGCATTGCGGAGATTGCGCTTCGCGACGCCCTCGACCCACGGATACATCGTCTGCATCTGGTCGAACACCACCGTGCCATTCACCTGGACGTAGGCCGCGTTGGAGATGCTCCACGTGATGCCCTCGGAGAAGCTGTGGCGGGTCGAGTCGTTGCCGTCGACGGTGCCGTTGATGGCGCCCGTGGCGGTCAGGCCGCCATGGTAGACGGCCGCCTTGCTCCGACGGAGAATGTAGCGCGAAGTGAGGCTGACCGTGCTGGTCGGATTCACCACAGCGGTGAGCTTGGTGCCGTAGATATCGTAGTTCAGCACATAGTCCCGGCCGAGGACATCGGCGTAACCCGCGAAATCATTCTCGTGATCCTTGGTGTACAGCTCGGCCCCGAGTTTCAGCGCCGGGTTGACCTTCCAGGTCAGGCCCACCGTCGCGTTGGAATGGGTTTCCTCGATGTTCTTGCCGATCAGGTCGAGCTCGTTGGCTTTGGTCTGACCGTTCAAGCCCTCGTAGCGCACATACTCATCCTGCTTCGAGGTGCGGTATTCCCAGTTCGCGTAGAGCGCCACGTTCTTGATGCCGGTGTAGCGGATGTCCACGGTGGGCGTCCACGGCTTCTCGACGTTGTCCACGCCGTGCAGGCCCTGGGAGGCATACGAGGTGACGACGCCGGTGGCGAGCGCCACGCCCTGCGATGAGTAGTTGCCCAGGTTCTTGCCGGAATCCTCCCACCGCTCGCCGCGGAGGGCGGTCTCGATGTCGAGGTCGGGCGTCGGCTTGAACCGCGCGCCGAGGTTGCCGGTGAGCACGGTGTACTCCATGTCACCCTTCGCCACGACGTGGTAGGGCGCGCGGGCGCTGGCACCGGTATTTACGAAACCGCCGAGATAGTCTTTGACTCCCGTCGCGGAAGCGATGGTCGCCGTGAGCTGGCGCGACGTCGCGATCTCCACGTCGGCCGTGTGATACTGCAGGCCGCCGAACACCGTGACCTGGTCGTTCACCACCGTCTCAAACGTGCCCGAGGCATGGAAGCCTTCCTCCTCATGCCGCTGGGTCATCGTCGTGCTGCGCGGGCTGCCGGCCCGGACGTTGTTCACCGTCGGCGCGGTGAAGACGGGCGCAGGATACACGGCGAGTTCGCCGTAGTTCTGCGCCATCTGGCGCACATTCAGGTTATCGATGGAATTGCCGCCGATCGACAGGACCGCCGTGGTGTTGCCCATCGTGTGATGGACGTCGATCTCCCACGCGTCGTTCGTCTCATCGAGGTCCACGTACGCCGGGAGCAGCTTCCGCGTGGCGGCGAGCGGATTCACGGCGCCCGGGCCGGCGTAGATCGGGATGCCGGTCAGGTTGGTGTCGCCCAGGATCGTGCTGTCCTTGCGGCCGTCGCGGGTGGTCTGCGTGTATTTGAACGAGACCACGGGCGCATTCGGGAGGGCGATGGTGCCCTGCAGGGAAAACTGGCCGCGATCCACATAGAGCTCACGGCTGAACACCGGCAGCCACGTGTTCCCGATCGGGAAGAAGCCGCCCGCGCCGTCGTAGAACGTGCGGAAGGTCTTGTACCCGACCTCGAACGAGCCGACCTCGTCCTTGGCCACCTTGAAGTTGAGCAAATAGTCTTCCTGGCCGGCGAGCGCCCGACCGGTGACCGTCAGCGTGGCGTCATTCTTCAGGTCGTAATCGAAGCGCATGTCTTCGATGCCCAGCGCACCCGACTTGGCGCTGGCGGTCCGGGCCTGATAAGCCGCCTTGCTGCCATTGATGTCGGCGCTGCCCGCCGAAAACGTGATGTAGTTCGTCTCGAAGGTCGGAAACGCATCGGTTTCCTTGGCGCCGACCGGGACAGACAGAAGCGCCAGACCTGCCGCAAGACCGGCGGAGCGCAAAGCAAAGGTAAATGATTTCATGTGAGTGTCGGTTGTCGGGTTAGAAACGCAGGGCGTGGCTAACGTTGGAGCCGTGGACCGCCTCATGGCAGCCGGCGACCCAACAGGTGCCGTTGACCGGATTGCCGGCGTGGTCGCGTCCACCAGCCATGAGCCGGCCAGGGCTCGAGCCCGTGGCATGGCACTGCAGGCACAGATTCGAATCCGGCGCAGTGAGCATCTTCTCGTTCACCGAACCGTGCGGTTTGTGGCAGGCGACGCAGCCTTCCTTCATGGCGTTGTGCTTGAAGATGAACGGTCCCTTTTGCGCCGTGTGGCACTCGGTGCAGGACTCGCTCTGCGTGTGCAGCGAGGCACCCGAGCCCTTGATGGCGTTGCCCGCATGCGGCTCATGGCAATCCGTGCAGGTCACGTGACCGGTCGTCACGGGATGGGCGCTCGGCAGTTGGAACTCGCCGCGCTTGTCCAGGTGGCACTGGAAGCAGGACTCGGGCGACTTGTCCGGATTGATGATCGTGCCCTTGCTGCCGCCGGCCTTGACGTGCAGCGAGCCGGGGCCGTGGCAGGCCTCGCAGCTCGTGTCACCCAGCTTGGGATCGGCCACGGCGACCTTGGCGTGCGTCGCGGACCCGAAGTGCTTGCTGGTGTCCTCGTGACACTGCGCGCACTCCTTGTTGCCGACGAATTCGGCGCCGGCAATCTTGGGCGGCGCCACGACGGTGCGGTTTGTGACGACGCACGAGATCAGGAGCAGGCCCCACAGGGCCGTGCCTCCGAAGATCAGGATATTTTTGGTCCAACGGGGTCGAATGTTCATAGCGGTGGATAGTTAGGTGTCAGAGTTGTTCAGTTGCGGGGTAACGGGCTGATGCTTGTGCGGCAGTATGCTGTATTGCCGAAATAGTGGCTGCGCATGGGTTGGCGAGATATGCGCAGGACTTGCGCTATCCGATAAGTATCCTTGGGCGATGACCATGTTAATAAGGTGTATTCGATGTTCTTATCGATCGGT
>WBUO01000044.1 GCA_008933675.1 Dechloromonas sp. | reverse complement strand
CAGGATGTTCAGCAAATTGCCGCACCATTCCGGCGGCAGTCCGGTCAGTTTGGCCAGTGTGCCCATCAGTACCGACAGGAAGGGCCAGCCGAAAACCGAGACGGCAGCGGACAGGCCGCCGTTCATGAAGGCCCGGGCCGTCTCGACATAGAGCATGCCATCGCGGTTGAGATTGCCCGTGGCGATGGCGAGTATCGAGAGCAGGGCGCTGGCCGCGAAGGCGAAGGCGACCGGCGAGGACTTCAGATCGAAGCGGTGAAGCAGATTCATCGGTTGCGGTGCTTACTTGCGGACCAGCACGTCCTGCATGATCAGGTACTGCAGGTCCGAGCCGAAGAACATGTTCAGCGCATCCGTTGGCGAGCAGATCATCGGCTCGCCGCGACGGTTGAGCGAGGTGTTGAGCACGACACCGTTGCCGGTCAGCTTCTCCATCTGCTTCATCAGGTCGTAGTAGCGCGGGTTGTACTCGCGCTTGAGAACCTGGGCACGCGAGGTGCCGTCTTCGTGCACGACTTCCGGCACGCGCGTTTTCCATTCCTCGGCAACTTCAAAGGTGAAGGTCATGAACGGCGCCGGATGGTCGCTGCCCAGCATCTGCGGCCCGACCGTGTCGAGCATGCTCGGGCAGAAGGGGCGCCAGCGTTCGCGGAACTTGATCTGTTCGTTGATCCGGTCGGCGACGCCGGCGGCGCTCGGGCAGCCGACGATGGAGCGGCCGCCGAGGGCGCGCGGGCCGAATTCCATGCGCCCCTGGAACCAGGCGACCGGATTGCCGTCGGCGAGAATCTGCGCGATGCGCTCTGGGACGGCGGTCTCCCCTTCGGGGATGACCTCGAACTGCGGCTTCGCCGGGTGGCGGGTGCAGGCGGCGATGACGTCCTCGTTGCTGTATTCCGGACCGAGATAGACGTGCTCCATCTTCTCGACCGGCACGCCGCGCTCGACCGAGACGTAGGCGGCAGCGCCGATGGCCGTGCCGGCATCGCCGGAAGCCGGCTGGACGAACAGTTCCTTGAGTTCCGGGCGGGCGATGATCTTCTGGTTCAGCTTGACGTTCAGCGCACCGCCGCCGGCGAAGGCGAGCTTGCCGGTTTCCTTGAGGATGTCGCCGAGGTAGTAGTCCATCATCTGCAGCGCCAGATCCTCGAACAGCTTCTGCATGCTCGCCGCGTAGTGGATGTAGGGGTCGTCGGCGATGTCGCCGTGGCGCATCGGGCCGAGCCATTCGATCAGCTTGGGCGAGAAGTAGTAACCCTTGCCCTTTTCCTTGTAGCGGCGGAAGCCGATCACGTTGGCGTAGTCGGTATTGATGATCAGCTCGCCGTTCTCGAACTTGGCCAGGCGCGAGAAGTCGTACTTGCTCGGGTCGCCGTAGGGTGCCATGCCCATCACCTTGTATTCGCCGTCGAGCATCTCGAAGCCGAGGTATTCGGTGATCGCGCCGTACAGGCCGCCGAGCGAATCCGGATCGTAGAACTCCTTGATCTTGTGGATCTTGCCGTTCTCCCCGTAGCCGAAGAAAGTGGTGGCGTATTCGCCCTTGCCGTCGATACCGAGGATCGCCGTTTTTTCGGTGAAGCCGGAGCAGTGATAGGCGGAAGAGGCGTGCGTCAGGTGATGCTCGACCGGGATGATCTCGGTCTTGGCGAGGTCGAAGCCGAGCTGCGCCAGGCACCATTCGATGCGTTTCTTGTAGCGCTTGAAGCGGCGGTTGCCGGTGAGCAGCGCGTCGAGCGCGCGGTCGGGGGCGTACCAGTAGCGTTTGGCGTAGTGCCAGCGGGCCTTGTCGGCGAGGCTGATCGGCGCGAAGGGTATGGCCACGGCGGTGACATCCTTCGGCTTGATGCCGGCGAAGTCCAGGCAGAAGCGGGCAGCTTCGTAGGGCATGCGGTTCTTGGCATGCTTGTCGCGGACGAAGCGCTCTTCTTCGGCGGCGGCGACGAGCTTGCCGTCGATGTACAGGGCTGCCGAAGGGTCGTGGGTGAGGGCGCCGGAAAGGCCGAGGATGGTGAGAGCCAAGGTAGGGTTCTCTTCTTTAGTGACTTGGGGGCAGGGGCGGGAGTATACCCGCCTCATCGTCCGGCGGGTTTGCCGGCTGTCCGATGCGCTTGTTCAAGCAGTGCCCAGTCGGCCGCCGACCAGATTTTCTGATGCCGCTGCAACTGCTCCAGATCGTGGCGGGCAGCTTTGCCAGGCAGCCAGGCGCGGTGCAGCTTTTCCAGGTCGATCAGGGCGACGGCCGGTTCCTCATCCTGCCAGCGCACCATGATGTGCTTGTCGTAGAGGCAGCTGTGCTGCAGGTTGTGCCGGTGCAGCAGGCCGATCATCCGGCCGACGGCGACGGCCAGTTTCGTCTTCTCCGCCGGGCTGCGCGCGCTCTGGGCGGTGAGGTCGGCAAAGCCGGCCAGTTCGTCGGTGACCAGAATCCCTTCGTGCCCCTCGTCGCTCTGACGGCTGCCATGGAAGACCGGTTGCGGTACCGTGATGCCCAGTGCCTGCAGGCGCCGGATGTTTTCGT
This sequence comes from Dechloromonas sp., assembly GCA_008933675.1. GTDB lineage: Bacteria > Pseudomonadota > Gammaproteobacteria > Burkholderiales > Rhodocyclaceae > Azonexus. The sequence goes on along the minus strand of WBUO01000044.1, from coordinate 21,449 downwards.
ACTCGCGGCTCACCGTGGGCCAGCCGAAGGGGTGGCGCAGCGTGCGGCACAGGTGGTTGCACTGCTTCTTGATGTAATAGGTCCGGCCGTCGTGGCGCAGACGCATCATGCCGCTCCAGCCGCTCCGCCGCTGGTTGGGCTCTTCCACCCATTCGCCGGGGGCGGTCCACCATCCGGCAAAGTCGCCGGGCAGGGGATTGTCCACCATGTAGTCCTCGCTCATCGAATTGCGCTCAGTAGGGTTTGGCTTCGCCGGGCGGCCGCGTCTTGAAGCGGCGGTGCACCCAGTGATATTGCTCGGGCATGGTACGGATGACACTTTCGATCCAGCTGTTCATGCGTGCCGTGTCGGCAATCACGTCGTCGGTTGGATAGTCGGACCACGGTTCGCCGATCTCCAGCCGGTAACCATCGCCGCCGGGTAGCATGCGGGTCACGCAGGGCAGCACGGCGGCACCGGCAGCCTTCGCCAGGCGCGGCAGGCCGGTGATTGTGGCGGCCGGGATGCCGAAGAACGGTACGAAGACGGCGTCGCGGCGTCGGGCATTGAGATCAGGCAGGTAGTAGAAGGGGCGGCCGGACTTCATCGCCTTGATCGTCGCCCGCGCGCCGTCCTGACGCGACAGCAGTTGCTGTTTGCCGAAGCGGCTGCGGCCGCGGAGCAGCAGGCGGTTGAATACCGGATTGGTCTGCTCGGCATAGATGCTGACGATGTCGTGGCGCATCGTGACGGCGACGCCACCGGCGTCGAGGCCGAGAAAATGCGGGGCGAGCAGGATCACCGGGCGACCGGCCGCAAGTTGCGCCTGCAGATGTTCCTCACCCTGCACGGTGATCAGCCGTTCCAGGCGTTGTCGGCTGCCCCACCAGAAGATGCCGCGTTCGAGGATGCTGCGGCCGAGCAGCTGGAAGTGACGGCGGGCGAGGGTCTCGCGGGCTGCTGCGTCGAGTTCGGGAAAGCACCAGGCCAGATTGAGGGCGACGACGGCGCGCCGCTTGCGGCCGAGCAGCATGAGCAGCTGGCCGAGGCCGCGTCCGACGGCAGCCAGCATGGGCAGGGGGAGGAAGTGGAGCAGCCAGAGCAGGGCGACGAGCGGCAGGCTGTACAGGCGGCTCAGCATGCAGAAGTCGGTACGGAGATGAAGGCGATCATCGTCGCGATGTAAGGAGACTGGCCGCAATTGGAAAACCGGCGATGTTAACGCAAGAACGGGTGCCGGCCAAACGTCCGGCACCCGTTCCGTATGCCGGGTAAATCAGGCGGGAGCCGAACTGCGGATCAGGTGGTCGAAAGCCGACAGCGAGGCGGTGGCGCCGGCGCCCATGGCGATGATGATCTGCTTGTAGGGCACCGTCGTGCAGTCACCGGCAGCGAAGATGCCGGGTGCCGAGGTGTGGCCCTTGGCGTCGATCTCGATCTCGCCGAAACGCGACAGTTCGAGCGTCCCCTTCAGCCAGTCAGTATTGGGCAGCAGGCCGATCTGGACGAAGATGCCTTCCAGTTCCAGGTGTTTGATCTCTTCGCAGACGCGGTCCTTGTAGGTGATGCCGTTGACCTTCTGGCCGTCACCGGTGACTTCCGTAGTCTGTGCCGACTTGATCACGGTGACGTTGGGCAGGCTGAACAATTTCTTCTGCAGCACAGCGTCGGCGCGCAGCGTGTCGGCAAATTCGAGCAGGGTCACATGGGCGACGATGCCAGCCAGGTCGATGGCGGCCTCGACGCCGGAGTTGCCGCCGCCGATCACCGCCACGCGCTTGCCCTTGAACAGCGGGCCGTCGCAGTGCGGGCAGAAGCAGACGCCCTTGGCCTTGTATTCCTTCTCGCCGGGTACGTTCATCTCGCGCCAGCGGGCGCCGGTGGCGAGGATCACCGACTTCGATTTCAGTGTCGCCCCGTTTTCCAGTTGCACCTCGATCAGGCCGCCCGCCGTGCTGGCCGGGAGCAGCTTGCTGGCGCGCTGCAGGGTCATCAGGTCCACCTCATAGGCCTTGACGTGCTGCTCGAGCGCGGCAACCAGCTTCGGGCCCTCGGTTTCCTTGACCGAAATGAAGTTCTCGATGCCCAGCGTATCCATCACCTGGCCACCGAAGCGCTCGGCCAGCACGCCGGTGCGGATACCCTTGCGGGCCGCATAGATGGCGGCTGCGGCACCAGCCGGGCCGCCACCGACGACCAGCACGTCGAAAGCTTCCTTCTGGCCAAGCTCCTGCGCGGCACGGGCGGCGGCACCGGTGTCCACCTTGGCGAGAATCTCCTCGATCAGCATGCGGCCGGCTCCGAATTCGGCGCCGTTCAGGTAGGTGGTCGGCACGGCCATGATCTGCCGCTTGTTGACCAGGTCCTGGAACATGGCACCGTCGATCATCGTGCTCGTCACGCCGGGGTTGAGTACGGCCATCAGGTTCAGGGCCTGGATCACGTCGGGGCAATTGTGGCAAGACAGCGAAATGAAGGTTTCGAAGTTGAAGTTGCCGGGCAGTGCCTTGATCTGGTCGATGACTGACTGCTCGACCTTGGGCGGGTGGCCGCCGGTCTGCAGCAGGGCGAGAACCAGCGAGGTGAATTCGTGCCCCATCGGGATGCCGGCGAAATGGATGCGCGGTGCCTCGCCGGGCAGACCGACGGCGAACGAGGGGCGCAGTGCGGCATTGCCGTTTTCACGCAGGCTGACCTTGGGCGAGAGTTCGGCGATATCGGTCAGCAGACCGCGCATTTCCTGGGCCTTGGCGCTGTCGTCGAGCGAGGCGACCAGTTCGATCGGGCGCTGCAGTTTTTCCAGATAGGCGGCGAGCTGCGCCTTGATGTTGCTGTCGAGCATGATGTTCTCCCTGATTTGCAGTCGTTCGACACTGGCTGCTGGTCGCGGAGGACCAACAGCCAGGAGCCAACAACCATGGAGTAGTTGGTTTGTCATCCCCGCGCCGGCGGGGATCCGGTTCTTGAGTCGTCCGGATTCCCGCTGGCGCGGGAATGACGCGTCAGCCAGTGGCTGCTTAGATCTTGCCGACCAGGTCCAGCGACGGAGCCAGGGTCTTTTCGCCTTCCTTCCACTTGGCCGGGCAGACTTCACCCGGGTGGGAGGCGGTGTATTGGGCAGCCTTCAGCTTGCGCAGGGTCTCGGAAACGTCACGGGCGATCTCGTTGGAGTGGATTTCAACGGTCTTGATCACGCCGTCCGGGTTGATGACGAAGGTGCCGCGCAGGGCCAGGCCTTCCTCGTCGATGTGCACATCGAAAGCCTTGGTCAGCTGGTGGGTCGGGTCGCCGACCAGCGGGAACTGGGCCTTGCCGACGGCCGGCGAGGTTTCGTGCCAGACCTTGTGCGAGAAGTGGGTGTCGGTGGTGACGATGTAAACCTCGGCGCCGGCCTTCTGGAACTCGGCGTAGTTGTTGGCAGCGTCTTCGATTTCTGTCGGGCAGTTGAAGGTGAAGGCAGCCGGCATGAAGATCACGACGGACCACTTGCCCTTCAGGCTGGCTTCCGTGACTTCGATGAACTTGCCATTGTGGAAAGCCTGGGCCTTGAACGGTTGAACCTGGGTGTTGATGAGCGACATGGGGGTTTCTCCTCGTGGGTAAGTAAGTGAAAGCAACGACATATTAGGATCGGGCGATCAATTGGGCCAATTGATTGCCTAAATTTTCGGTATAGCCAACCGCTATATGCCGGTCGTCTAGTGTAGCGCTTGCCGGGAGGCCTTGCAGCCCTCCGTGCCGCCTGAATCATCGCCTTTGCTAGTTAATTCGTACTAGTCAATTGGCCACATTCGAACTAGGGTTTATCCGTCAGCCGTATTCGCTTGATGCACATCAAGTCCGACAATTACGCCTATCCGGAACATCCGCTTCCGTAAGTTGCAGCCATCCACCGCAGCAGAAGGAATTAGACAGGATGAATATTTCGAGTGCCATTGTGTACATAGCCCCGTCGCGCGTCGATGAGGCCTGTGCCGTCCTTGGCGCGATGCCCGGGGTGGAGATTCATGCCCGGAGCGAGGAAGGCAAGGTTGTCGTCACGCTTGAGGACGACGACGCAAATTCGGCTGCGGATCGCTACGTGGCCCTGCATGGTGTACCCGGCGTCGCATCGGTGGCCATGGTTTATCAATACAGCGACGACGAGTCAGATACCGAGGAGCAAGAGTCGTGAAACTCAATCGACGGGATTTCATCAAGGCCAATGCTGCGGCAGCGGCCATTTCGGCGGCCGGTCTGCCGGCCGGTAGTGCACAGGCGGCACCGCAGGCGGACGCCATTCGCTGGGACAAGGCGCCCTGCCGCTTCTGCGGCACCGGCTGCAGCGTGCTGGTCGGCACCCAGAACGGTCGTGTCGTTGCCACCCAGGGTGACCCGGATGCGCCGGTCAATCGCGGCCTCAACTGCATCAAGGGCTATTTCCTGTCGAAGATCATGTACGGCAGCGATCGCCTGAAGACGCCGATGCTGCGCATGAGCAACGGCAAGTACGACAAGAACGGCGAATTCACGCCGATTTCCTGGAAGCAGGCCTTCGACATCATGGAAGAGAAGGCCAAGGCGACGATCAAGGCCAAGGGCCCCAACGGCCTGGCAATGTTCGGGTCCGGCCAGTGGACCGTCTGGGAGGGCTATGCCGCTTCCAAGTTCATGAAGGCCGGCCTGCGTACCAACAACCTCGATCCCAACGCCCGCCACTGCATGGCCTCGGCCGTCGCCGGCTTCATGCGCACCTTCGGCATCGACGAGCCGATGGGTTGCTACGACGACATCGAGCATGCCGACGCCTTCGTGCTCTGGGGCTCGAACATGGCCGAGATGCACCCGATCCTGTGGACGCGCATCACCGACCGCAAGCTGTCGAACAAGAACGTCAAGGTAGCCGTGCTCTCGACTTTCGAGCACCGCTCCTACGAGCTGGCCGACATCCCGATGATCTTCACGCCGCAGACGGATCTGGCGATCCTCAACTACATCGCCAACTACATCATCCAGAACGGCAAGGTGAATCAGGCTTTTGTCGACAAGAACATCAACTTCAAGAAGAGCGCCACCGACATCGGTTACGGCCTGCGCCCGACGCACGCCCTGGAAAAGGATGCGACGAGCAACGGTTACCCGGGGGCCGACGGCAAGCCGAAGGGCGATACCGGCAAATCGGAAGCGATCACCTTCGAGGAGTTCAAGAAGTTCGTCTCCGAATACACCGTCGAAAAGGTTTCCAAGCTATCGGGTGTCGCCCAGAAGGATCTGAAGGCGCTGGCCGAACTGTACGCCGACCCCAAGGTCAAGGTCACCTCCTTCTGGACCATGGGCTTCAACCAGCACACCCGCGGTACCTGGGCCAACAACCTCGTCTACAACATCCATCTGCTGACCGGCAAGATTTCCGAACCGGGCAACAGTCCCTTCTCGCTGACCGGCCAGCCGTCCGCCTGCGGTACGGCCCGCGAGGTCGGCACTTTTTCGCATCGTCTGCCGGCCGACATGGTCGTCACCAATCCCGAGCACCGCAAGCATACCGAGGAGCTCTGGGGGCTGCCCGACGGCACCATTCCTGACAAGATCGGCCTGCACGCCGTTGCGATGCAGCGGGCGCTGAAGGACGGCAAGGTCAATTTCTACTGGCAGCAGTGCAACAACAACATGCAGGCCGGCCCGAACATCAATGACGAGATGTTCCCCGGCTGGCGCAACCCGGACAACTTCATCGTCGTCTCCGATCCCTACCCGACCGTCTCCTGCATGGCCGCCGACCTCATCCTGCCGACCGCGATGTGGGTCGAGAAGGAAGGTGCCTATGGCAACGCCGAACGGCGCACGCAGTTCTGGCGGCAGCAGGTCAAGGCGCCGGGCGAGGCGCGTTCCGATGTCTGGCAGGTCATGGAATTTGCCAAGCGTTTCAAGGTCGAGGAAGTCTGGCCGGCGGAGTTGCTGGCCAAGGCGCCGCAACTGAAGGGCAAGACACTGTATGACGTGCTCTTCGCCAATGGCGTGGTCAACAAATACAAGGTCAATGAACTGCAGGCCGGTTTCGACAACGATGAGTCGAAGCATTTCGGTTTCTATGTCCAGAAGGGCCTGTTCGAGGAGTACGCCGCCTTTGGCCGTGGTCACGCCCACGACCTGGCGCCGTTCGAGACCTATCACCAGTCACGCGGCCTGCGCTGGCCTGTCGTCGATGGCAAGGAAACCCTCTGGCGCTTCCGCGAAGGCTACGATCCCTACGTCAAGAAGGGCGAGGGCGTGAAGTTCTACGGCCATAAGGACGGCAAGGCAGTGATCTTTGCGCTGCCCTACCAGCCGCCTGCCGAATCGCCGGACAAGGAATTTGATCTCTGGCTGTCGACCGGCCGCGTGCTCGAGCACTGGCACACCGGCACCATGACCCGGCGCGTCCCGGAGCTCTACAAGTCCTTCCCTGATGCCGTCGTTTTCATGCATCCGGACGATGCGAAGGCGCGCGGACTGCAGCGTGGCATGGAGGTCAAGGTTGCCTCGCGGCGCGGCGAAATCCAGCTGCGCGTCGAGACGCGGGGGCGCAACAAGCCGCCGCGCGGCCTGGTCTTCATCCCCTTCTTCGATGCCGGGCGCCTGGTCAACAAGCTGACGCTGGATGCCACCTGCCCGATCTCGAAGGAAACCGACTACAAGAAGTGCGCGGTGAAAATCGTCCGCGCCTGAGTGCGAATAACGAACAACAAGCGACATGCGGCCGCCGCCTGAACGACGGTCGCAAATCGGAGGTAATAAATCATGAGATTCATCACAGCTCTGGCACTGGCGTCCGCAGTGCTCCTTTCCGGAGCCGGCGTCGCAGGGGCGCAGGAGAAGGTGTTGTCGGAACGGGGCGATGTCTCGATCGACCAGTTGTCGAAAGTGGACATGTTCCGGCCCGAGAAGGACAGCGATGTCATTCCCCGCGACTTCCAGAAACAGCCGCCGCTGATACCGCATACGGTCAAGGGGTACAACATTACCCAGAACTTCAACAAGTGCATGGACTGCCATTCCAAGGAGCGGGCCGAGGAAACCGGGGCCACCCTGGTCGCCAAGTCGCACTACCTGGATCGTGAAGACAAGAAGCTGAAGAACATTTCGCCACGGCGCTATTTCTGCATGCAGTGCCACGTGCCGCAATTCGACGCCAAGCCGCTCGTCGAAAACAACTACAAGCCCGCAGCCAAGAAGGGGGAATGATGAGTCTCAACAAATACATGCCCGCCTGGGTCAAGCGTATCGGCCTGACTACCGCGCTCTTGCTGTTCGTCGCCGGTATCGTGTTCTGGGGCGGTTTCAACTGGGCACTCGAGGCGACCAATACGGAAAAGTTCTGCATCTCCTGCCATGAAATGGAAGAGAACGTTTTCCGCGAGTATCAGAACACCATTCACTACACCAACCGTACCGGTGTTCGTGCTACCTGCCCGGACTGCCACGTGCCGAAGGAGTGGGGGCCGAAGATGATCCGCAAGATCTACGCTTCCAACGAAGTGCTGCACAAGATCCTCGGTACCATCGACACCCCGGAGAAATTCAACGCCAAGCGCGGCCAGCTCGCCCAGAACGAGTGGAATCGGATGAAGAAGAACGATTCCAAGGAGTGCCGTAACTGCCACAACTACGATTACATGGACTACACCGAGCAGGGCAAGCGGGCCGCCAAGCAGCACCCCGTGGCCTTTGCCGAAGGCAAGACCTGTATCGACTGCCACAAGGGGATTGCCCACCAGTTGCCTGCTATCGATCAACATATCGGCGTGCAGAACGAAGGGGCTGTCATCATGAATCACGGCGAGAAGGCAGCCGCCGAAGGGGAAAAGAAATAGTCCGCTGGTTCGTGGCTGGCAAACGAATGACCCCGGCCCGGCCGGGGTTTTTTCTTGGTGCCCGCTCTATGCCGTATGTAATTCGCCGAAAAATGACGTGAAGGGCATGAATAAAGGCTTTCCGAGGTAACACGAATCGGAAAAGGTGTGCTACTTTTAGCTCGCTGCCGTTCTGACGGCCAGTTTTCTTAACCAAACACAGGTAACTAGGAGGCACTTAGATGAATAAATCCGAGCTGGTCGAAGTTGCTGCAAAAGAAGCTGGTATCACCAAGGCTGCTGCTGACAAGGCGTTGTCCGCCATCATCGCAGCGGTTGTTAAAACCGTGACCAAGGGGGAATCGGTCACGCTCGTCGGTTTCGGCACTTTCAAGTCCGCCAAGCGCGCAGCGCGCACCGGCAAGAACCCGAAGACGGGTGCTACGCTGAAGATTCCGGCAACCACGGTGCCGAAATTCACCGCCGGCACGGCTTTCAAGGCATCTGTCGCCGCCAAGAAATCCGCTGCCAAGAAGAAATAAGCAGGTATTACTCCAGCGGGGCTCGTGCATAACGGGCTCCGCTTTTAATTTGCAATGACCAATCCGAATCCCGAAAATCCGCCCGAAGTTCAGAACGTTGCGCCGCCGCCCAACGACAATCGCCGTCGTTTGCGCGAGTTGCTGTCGATCCCCGAACGGGATCGTACCGACGAGCAGTGGGACGAAATCATCGAGCTGGAAATTCAGCTGGCACCCGGCAACCGCATTTCAGGCAACGAATCTCCCGGCAATCCGGGGCGTTCGACCATGCCGCAGGGTAAGCCGGGCGGTGGCAATGCTCAGAAGAAGCATCGGCCGCGCACCAACAACAATCGCCGCTCTCGTCAGAACAAGCCGCCCTCAGGCGGCAATCCCGCCTGACGTTTTGCCGCACGGCGGCGAAGCGGCATAATTGCCGCCATGCAGCAATTTGATCTGATCATCGTCGGTGGTGGGCTGGCCGGCGCCAGCCTTGCACTTGCCCTGCGCGACACACGCCTGCGTATCGCCCTGGTCGAAAGCCGCCCACCGCAGCGTCCTGAGGGCTGGGATGCGCGGATTTATGCCATCAGTCCGGCGAATGTCGAGTTTCTGCGCGAACTCGGTGCGTGGAAGCACATCGATGCCAGGCGCGTGGCGCCAATCAGTCGTATGCAGGTATCGGGTGATGGCGGCGGAAGGCTGGCTTTTTCGGCCTATGAAACCGGTGTGCCCGAACTGGGCTGCATTGTCGAGTCGGCGGAAATGGCCTGCGAGTTCTGGGAGAGCGCCAAGCGCCAGGCCAACCTCTCGCTGTTTTGCCCGGCACAGCCTGCGGCGCTCGAGTTTCGTCACGACGCGGCCGTCTTGCGCCTTCAGGATGGCACCTCATTGTCGGCGCGTTTGCTTGTCGGTGCCGATGGGCGTGATTCCTGGGTTCGGCAGGCGGCAGGGCTTGTCGCGATCAATACTCCCTATGGGGAGAAGGGTGTGGTTGCCAACTTCACAACGGCAAAGGCGCACCGCAATACGGCTTTCCAGTGGTTTCGCGACGATGGGGTGCTGGCTTATCTGCCGTTGCCCGGGAACCGCATTTCCATCGTCTGGTCCACTCCCGACGAGCACGCCGATGCGCTGTGTGCCTTGCCGGCCAAGCTGTTGTGTGAACGGGTGGCTGCCGCAGGTGGTGGCGTGCTGGGTGACCTTGAGCTGCTGACGCCTGCTGCGGCATTCGCTTTGCGTCTGATGCGTGTCCCGGAGACGGTGGCGCCGCGTCTGGCCCTGGTGGGTGATGCCGCGCACGGCATTCATCCGCTGTCGGGCCATGGCATCAATCTTGGTTTTCAGGATGCCAGGGCGCTGGCTGCGCTGCTGGCTGTCACACAGCCGTGGCACGATCCGGGCGAGCTGCGCTTGTTGCAGCGCTATCAGCGGGCGCGGCGTGAAGAAACGCAATTGCTGCAAGGGGTGACCGATGGCTTGCGTCGCCTTTTCAGGAGTGGCCCGGTTCTGCAACCGTTGAGGAATTTCGGGTTGAACCTGACCGATGGTCTGCCCTTTGTCAAAAACGCACTGGTGCGCTATGCGCTCGGTGCCGTCTAGGAGAACTGCATGTTGAAGAAGCTGCTGGCGCTGACGTTTGCCGCAAGTCTTTGTCCGGCGCTGGCCGCCAGCGAGGCCGATATCCGGAAGGCCATGGAGGAGCGCCTGGGCACCAAGGTGGAAAGTGTCACCAAGGCGGGCTATCTCGGTCTGTACGAGGTGTACGCCGATGGCAATATTTTCTACACCGACGAGAAGGTCACGGCCATCGTTGTTGGCGGCCAGATGATCGATGCGCGCAGCATGAAGAACGTCACCGAGGAGCGGATGCGCAGGCTGACGGCCATCAAGTTCTCGGATCTGCCTCTGGAGCGTGCCATCAAGCAGGTTCGCGGCGATGGAAAGCGGGTGCTGGCGACGTTCGAGGATCCCAATTGCGGCTATTGCAAACGCCTGGCCAAGGATCTGCAAAAGCTGGATAACGTGACCATCTATGTATTTCTTTATCCGATCCTTTCCGAGGACTCGCTGCGCAAATCGAAGCAGATCTGGTGTTCGGCCGATCGTTCGAAGGCCTGGAACGACTGGATGATAGATGGCAAGGCACCGACCGGGCGTGAGGATTGCGATACCTCGGCTGTCGTCCGCAATCAGGAGTACGGCAGGCGTCTGAATATTTCGGGGACGCCGACCATATTCTTTGGTGACGGCGAGCGTGTGCCGGGGGCCATTCCTCTGCCACGGATCGAACAGAAGCTTTCGCAAGGCAGGTAAGCGGCACCTGCGTTTTCCCGAACGGGCTGCCTCTTGTCATACGCCGACCCGTGGCGCATGATTTCCCCATGCCCGCTCATGCCCCGGTTAACGCGACAACGCTCTTCCGCAAGCCGGAGGGGCGTCTCGTAACCTTCTTCGTGGCGGCGCTGGCGGGCACCATCCTGTTGCTTGCCTTTGTCCTCGGCGAGGTTTACAAGCAGGCGGGACGCCAGGCGGAAACCGACGCGCGGAATGTCGTCGGTGTGCTCGAAACGCGTCTGGATGCCACTTTGCGGCGCATTCATGCGGACCTGGAGTATCTGGCCGGGAGTGTTCCTCTTGAAGCCCTGGCGCCGGATGTCGACTCCAGTTTCCGCCCCTTGCTCGAGCGCCAGCTGACGCTGCATGCGGCGAGGTTTCCCGAGATCGTCGGTTACCGGGTGGCTGATGCAAGCGGCGCGATCCGCTACGCTTCGCAAGGGGGGCTTAGTCAAATGCAGATTGGCGAGCGGGAGTATTTCCTGTCGTTGCGTAATGACCCAGGCTTGGCGCTGGCTTTTTCCGACGTGTTTACCGGTCGTCTTTCCGGGCGGGGAATACTGATCGTGGCCGTGCCGGTGCGCGATTCTGGCGGGACGTTCCGGGGGGCGGTCCTGGCACCGCTTGATCTTGCCCACCTGCAGCGCATCTTCGATGCGGTCGACCTCGGGCCAAATGGGGTCATCACGCTCCGGCGGAGCGATAACGGTCGTCTGGCGCTGCGTCGGCCCGGTCGCCCGGAGGCGGTCAATCAGACGCTGAAGGACAATCCGATGCATATGCGTATCGAAGCGGGCGATCAGTTCGGCAGCATCCGCTATCGTGCGGCGCTCGATGGTATCGAGCGCCTTTATGCCTATCGGCGTGTCAATTCCTACCCGTTCTATGTTGCCGTCGGCATCGCCAGCGAGGACTATCTGGCGAGCTGGCGAACGATGGTCGTGGTGGCCGCCGCCCTTGCGCTGCTGTTGATCCTTGCGCTTTCCCTGGTCTTGATCCGCCTGTTGCGTGTCGAGCGGGAGGAGTTGGCGGTCAGCGCGCGTCTCGGCGAAAGTGAGGCGCGCTACAGATTGCTGGCCGATAACAGTCACGATGTCATCTGGACGGTGGATCTCGCCTCTCGGCGGTTTACCTATGTCAGTCCATCGGTGCTCGCCTTGCGTGGCTACTCGGTTGCCGAGGTTCTTGGTCAGACGCTTGAGGAGTCTCTGGCGCCCCGCTCGGCTGAATTCCTTGAGCAGGAGATGGCGCGCAGCCTGCAGCGAATCGCGCAGGGCGATCAGACGGCGCAGGTGCTCACCTGCGAGCTGGAGCAGCTTGCCAGGGACGGGCGGGGCATTTCGACCGAAGTGGTTCTCAACTATCTGCTGGGCGCCGATGGTGTGCCACGAACCATCCTTGGCATCACACGCAATGTCAGCGAGCGCAAGCGGGCGGAGCAGGCCTTGCGCGAAAGCAATCAGCAACTGCAGGCGCGTCTTGACGAGATCGGCCGCCTGCAGGCGGCGCTACAGGAGCAGGCTGTCCGCGACGGACTGACGGCCTTGTACAACCGGCGTTATCTCGATGAAATGCTCGAGCGCGAGGTGTCGCGCGCCAAGCGCGAGGCTGGGCCGCTGTCTCTGGTCATGCTCGATATCGATCATTTCAAGCGGGTGAACGATACTTATGGCCATCAGGCCGGTGACGAGGTGCTGAGGGTCTTGGCGGCCACGTTGATGGCCGATATCCGTGCCGAAGACATGGCTTGCCGCTATGGCGGCGAAGAGTTCCTGATCCTGTTGCCGAACATGCCGCTCAGCTCTGCCGAGATGCGGGCGGAGGTCTGGCGGCAGGCGGTCGAGTCGCTGAGCGTCGTGCATGGCGAATGCACGATCCGCTTCACCATTTCCCTCGGCGTCGCCGCTTTCCCCGAGCATGGCAAGACGCCCGACGAGTTGACCCGCAGCGTCGATCTGGCGCTCTACAGGGCAAAGATGGCAGGACGTAACCGGGTGGTTGTCTACACCGGCTGAACACGTTCGGCGGCCGTCTTCCGGCTGCTCGCCGTCGCGCATCCCCACTTTTGATCTATCCGCATGGAATGACTTCCAGGATGGGTCGTGCGCGCGACCCCAATGCTTACAAGTCACTTTAAGTCTTGTTTTTCGCGCCTTGATTATTAAGGGAAAAAATTCTCGCATCCTTGTGAACAAAGTGCGCCTAAGTCATTGTTGCGTAAGAAAAAAATCGATTTCGTCTATTGACTGTGGTGATTCGTTCCACTAAAGTGGGAAAACGTGTTGAAAAGTGGGTAAACGGGGGTCAGATGTTCGAGGGAGCGACAGCGCTCAGTCTGGATGCGAAGGGGCGGCTTGCCATACCGGCAAGGCACCGCGAGCCCCTGCTCGCCGCGGCTGAGGGTTCGCTGGTCCTGACCGCACATCCGCACCGCTGTCTCCTGCTTTATCCGGCGCCCGCCTGGGCGCCGATCCGCGACCAGATACTCAAGGCCTCCAGCCTTGACTCGCGGGCGGCACCGATCAAGCGCGTTCTGGTCGGTAATGCCCGTACCGAGGAGCTCGATTCGGCCGGCCGCCTGCTGGTTGCCGGTGAGTTGCGCGACTATGCGCGGCTCGAAAAGACCGTGTATCTGGTCGGTATGGGAACCCACTTCGAAATCTGGAGCGAGGCTGGCTGGAAGCAGCAGAACGACCTGGCTGCGGAGGCGCTGTCCGGCGATCTGCCGCCGGGCTTCGGGGATCTGGTGCTGTGAGCGGGAGTGGCACCCACGTCACGGTGCTGCTCGACAAGGCGGTGGAGTCCCTGGCGATCAAGGCTGAAGGCGTTTACATGGATGCCACCTTCGGGCGTGGCGGGCACAGTCGCCGCATCCTGTCCGAACTCGGCCTGGCGGGCCGTCTGGTTGCCCTCGATCGCGATCCGCAGGCCATTGCCGCCGGGGCGGCCATCCGCGACGGGCGTTTTCGGCTGGTCCACCGGGCGTTCGGCGAGCTGGCCGAGGCGGCAAACGAGGCCGGCGTCTGCGACGTGGACGGAATTCTTTTTGATGTAGGGGTGTCGTCGCCGCAAATCGACGATGGGGAGCGCGGCTTCAGCTTTCGCTACGACGCGCCGCTCGACATGCGTATGGATACGACGCAGGGCGAGACGGCGGCCGAGTGGCTGGCGCGGGCCGAAACAAGGGAAATAACGGAGGTCATCAGAAACTATGGCGAAGAACGGTTTGCTTTCCAGATTGCAAAGAAGGTTGTGGCTGCTCGGCTCGAACAACCTATTGTCACAACAGCTCAGTTCGCGGCCCTCGTACGCTCGGCCGTGCGCACCCGTGAACCAGGGCAGGACCCGGCGACGCGCAGCTTTCAAGCTCTACGGATTCATATCAATCAAGAGCTCCGCCAGCTGGAGATAGCCCTGCCGCAAGCCCTCGACCTGCTGAAGCCGGGCGGTCGGCTGGTGGTGATCAGCTTTCATTCGCTGGAAGATCGCATCGTCAAGAACTTCATGCGTGCCCAGGCAACACCGGATGATCTGCCCAAGGGGCTGCCCCTGCGCGCCGATCAGTTGCCGCAGCCGAAGCTGCGCCTGGTGGGCAAGGCGATCCGCCCCGATGCGGCCGAGGTGGCGGCCAATCCGCGGGCGCGCAGTGCCGTGATGCGGGTGGCGGAGAAGATCTGATGCTGCGTTTCAACATGACCCTTCTACTCGTTCTCGTGGTCTGTGCGCTGGCGCTGGTGACCTCCCAGCACCGGGCGCGCAAGCTGTTCCAGGAGCTCGAGCGGGAGCAGGAGCGGGCGCGTCAGCTGGATGTCGAATACGGTCAGCTGCAGCTGGAGATGTCTACCTGGGCGACCCATCCGCGTATCGAGAAGATTGCCCGCGACCGCCTGCACATGCTGGCGCCGGATGCCGCCGGGCGTCCGCTCGTGACGGTTGCCGGCAAGCCGGTCGGGGGGCGCTGATGGTTGTCCGTCGTCGTCCGCAGCGCGGCCATCGCTATACCGAAAGTCCGGTTCTCGAGCTGGCATTGCAGGGCTGGCGTTCGCGCATGGTCGGCCTGTTGCTGATGGCTGCCCTGCTTGCCCTGGTCGCCCGCGCCTTCTACCTGCAGGTGATCAACAACGATTTTCTGCAGGAAAAGGGCGATTCGCGCTATCGCCGCGACATCGAGGTTTCTGCCTCGCGCGGCAAGATCGTCGATCGGCACGGCGACATGCTGGCGGTGTCGACGCCCATGAAGTCCGTCTGGGCGATTCCCGGTGATGCGCGGACGATGACCGCAGAACAGAAGCGGCAGCTGGCCGAATTGCTGGAAATGAGCGTGCGTGACCTCGATGGCAAGATCGCCGCCGAAAAAACCTTCGTTTATGTCCGCCGGCAAATTTCCCCGGAAACGGGCGAGCGGATCGCTGCGCTGAAACTGCCGGGTATCCACCAGGAGAAGGAGTACCGCCGCTTTTACCCGGCGGCCGACATGACGGCGCATATCGTCGGCTTCACCGGTGTGGACGACAAGGGGCTGGAGGGGGTCGAGCTGGCCCTTCAGCCCAGTCTGCTTGGTCGTCCGGGCAGTCGCACGGTGATCCGCGACCGGCGTGGCAACATCATCGAGGACGTCGGGGCGACCCGTCCGCCGCAGGACGGCAAGGAAATCCGTCTGGCGCTCGATTCGAAGATCCAGTACCTCGCCTACAGCCAGCTGAAGGCGACGGTCGAACAGCACAAGGCGAAGGCCGGCGGTGCCGTCGTCATCGACGCCCGGACGGGCGAGATCCTGGCCCTGGCCAACTGGCCGACCTACAACCCGAACAACCGGCAGAAACTGTCCGGCGCCCAGCTGCGCAACCGGGCGATCACCGACACCTATGAGCCGGGCTCCGTGATGAAGCCCTTCATTGCCGCGCTGGCACTCGATCGCGGCAAACTGGCCGTGAATACGGTCATCAACACGGCGCCGGGGCGGATGACCATCGGCAAGGCAACCATCTCCGACTCGCATCCGCACGATGCACTGACCGTCGCCCAGGTCATCCAGAAATCGTCGAACATTGGCACAGCCAAGATCGCCCTCGGCTTCACGCCGCGCGAAATGTGGGATTTGTTCGACAAGCTGGGTTTTGGCCAGGAGCCCAACCTCGGTTTTCCGGGTGAGGTCGGCGGCCGCCTGCGGCCATGGAAAAACTGGCGGCCGATCGAGCAGGCGACCATGTCCTATGGACACGGCATCGCCGTCAGCCTGATCCAGATGGCGCGTGCCTACACTGTTTTCGCCAACGATGGGGAGCTGATGCCGCTCTCGCTGCTGCGCGTCGACGAGGCGCCGGTGCGTGGCGTTCCCGTCTTCTCGCAGCAGACCGTACGTGAGATGCGTCTGATGCTGGAAATGGCCGTGCAGCCGGAGGGCACTGCCCCGCGGGCGCGGGTCGCCGGCTACCGGGTCGGCGGCAAGACCGGTACCGCCTACAAGATCGAGGGCGGCGTCTATGCCCGCAAGTACATTTCATCCTTCGTCGGTATCGCGCCGGTCAGCGATCCGCGCCTGGTCATTGCCGTGATGGTTGACGAACCCTCGGTGGGCGGTCACTACGGTGGCGATGTCGCCGGTCCGGCATTCTCCAACATTGCGGCAGGCGCCCTGCGCACCCTGGGCATCCCGCCGGATGCCGCCCTGCAGGTCGCCGCAGGCGTTTCGGACAAGGGGCCGCTGTGAACAATCCGCGTACCTTGATCGAAAGTCTGGGCGTCAATCTCGAAGGCGCGGCCGACGACAGCCGCCAGGTCCGTCCGGGCGACCTCTTCATCGCTTATCCGGGCGATCTGGCTGACGGGCGTCGCTACATTGCCGACGCCCTGGCGCGCGGCGCTGTGGCCGTGCTCTGGCAGCCGGGTGGCGATTTCGCGTGGAACCCGCAGTGGACGGTGCCCAACCGGCCGGTCGCCGAGCTGCGTCCGCTGGCCGGGCCGCTGGCTCACGCCATCTACGGATACCCGAGCGAAGCGTTGTCGCTGATTGCGGTGACCGGTACCAACGGCAAGACGACGGTAAGCCAGTGCATCGCCCAGGCTTACGCCAAGCCTTGCGCGATCATCGGCACCCTGGGCGCGGGTTTCCCCGGTGAGTTGGTCGAAACCGGCTTCACGACGCCGGAAGCGACGACGCTGATGCGCTATCTGGCTGATTTTCGCCGCCGCGACGCTGCCGCCTGCGCACTGGAGGCCAGTTCGATCGGCATCGAGGAAGGCCGCATGAACGGTGCCCGGGTCGACGTGGCGGTATTCACCAACTTCACGCGCGATCATCTCGACTATCACGGCACCATGGAGGCCTACGCCGCCGCCAAGGAAAAGCTTTTCCACTGGCCGCGCCTGCGTACCGCCATCATCAATCTCGACGATCCGCTGGGGCCTCATCTGGCAGGCGAAAGCACGGCCCTGCGGGTGATCGGTTACGGTATCGGCGAAGGGCGTCGCGACTTCCATGCGCTGGTGCGCGCCGAGAATCTGGAAGACACCCCGTTCGGCCAGCGTTTCCTGCTCATCCTGCCGAACGGCCGCGGCACTGTCGATACCGCCCTGGTCGGCCGTTACAACGTCGCCAACCTGCTGGCCGTCGCTGCCGTGCTGCACGATGCCGGCCTGTCGGCGGCCGAGGTGGTGCGCCGCCTGGCTGAACTGACACCGCCTCCCGGACGCATGGAGCGGGTCGGTGGCAACGGCGAACCGCTGGTTGTCGTCGACTACGCGCACAGTCCAGATGCACTGGAAAACGCCTTGTCCACGCTGCGGGCGGTGGCTGAAGCGCGCGGTGGGCAACTGACGGTGGTCTTCGGTTGCGGTGGCGACCGCGACCGCGGCAAGCGCCCGCAAATGGCCGAAGTTGCCTCGCGCATCGCCGACCGGGTACTGGTTACCAGCGACAATCCGCGCAGCGAAGATCCGGCTGCCATCGTCGCCGACATCGTCGCCGGCCTGCGCCAGGGTGAAGTCGAAATCGACCGCGCGGCGGCGATCCGCAAGGCGGTCGGTACAGCGGCCGCCGGTGACGTCATCCTGCTTGCCGGCAAGGGCCACGAGCCTTATCAGGAAATCGCCGGCATCCGTCATCCCTTTTCCGACGTCGAGCAGGCGCAGGCCGCGCTGCAACGCCGCCGTCAATCATCATCCGAGGAGGCCGGCGCATGAACTGGCTGCTTTCCCAAGTCGCGGCCGCTACCGGTGGCCGCCTCTGCGGTGCCGATCCGGCACTGAACGGTGTCACCACCGATACCCGTGCCGTAACGCCTGGCCAGTTGTTCATTGCCCTGCGCGGCGAACGCTTCGATGCCCATGATTTTCTCGACCAGGCCGTGGCCGCCGGCGCGGCCGCGCTGCTCGTCGCCGACGACAGCAGGCTGCCCCCGGGGATTCCCGCTGTCGTCGTTGCCGATACCCGGCTGGCACTTGGCGCGCTGGCTGCTGCCTGGCGCGCCCGGTTCGTGCTGCCGGTAATCGCCGTCACCGGCTCCAACGGCAAGACGACGACCAAGGAAATGATCGCCGCCATCCTCAAGGTGGCCTTCGGTGACGCCGTGCTGGCCACGCGCGGCAATTTCAACAACGACATCGGCTTGCCGTTGACGCTGCTCGGCCTGAATGCCGGTCATCGTGCGGCGGTCATCGAGATGGGCATGAACCACCCCGGCGAGATCGCCTACCTGGCACCGCTCGGCGCGCCGACGGTGGCGCTGGTGACCAATGCCCAGCGCGCCCATCTGGAAGGCATGGGCGATCTTGACGAAGTGGCGCGCGAGAAGGGCAGCATCTTTGGCGGTCTCGGCCGCGACGGTGTTGCCGTGATCAATGCTGACGACAGTTATGCGGAGTTCTGGCGCGGCATGGCCGCGGAACACCGGGTGCGCAGTTTTGCCATCGACCATGTGGCAGATGTCCGTGGCCAGGTTCGTCAGCACGGTCTGGAGACGCAACTGACGTTGCAGGCGCCGGAGGGCGAGGGCGAACTGCGTCTGCGCGTTGCCGGCCGCCACAACGCCCGCAATGCCGTGGCCGCCGCCGCCTGCCTGGCTGCCGGCATTCCGTTGCCTGCAGTCATCGCCGGCCTGGAGAGCTTTGCCGGCGTCAAGGGGCGCCTGCAGCGGCGCGCTGGCCGCCAGGGAGCGGCAATCCTCGACGACACCTACAACGCCAATCCCGATTCGGTGCGCGCCGGCATCGACGTGCTGGCCGCCACCATCGGCCGCAAGATCCTCGTCCTCGGCGACATGGGCGAGATCGGCGAAGCCAGCGGCCAATACCACGACGAGATCGGCGGTTACGCCAAGAGCCAGGGCATCGACCGCCTGTTCGCACTGGGCGACGCCAGTCAGCAGGCGGTGCGCAATTTCGGCGACGGCGCCCGTCACTTCTGCAGTATCGAGAAGCTGCTTGCCGCCGTGGACAAGGAACTGGGGCCGGAGACCACCGTGCTGGTCAAGGGCTCGCGCTTCATGAAGATGGAACGGGTGGCCGATGCGCTGGCCGTGGAGGACACGAAATAATGCTGCTCGAACTCGCCCAGTGGCTGGCCCAGGACATCCGCTTCTTCAACGTCTTCAACTACATCACGCTGCGCACCGTGCTGGCGGCGATGACGGCGTTGCTGATTTCCTTCGTTGCCGGTCCCGGCGTCATCCGCTGGCTGGCCGCCAAGAAGATCGGCCAGGCGGTGCGCACCGACGGCCCGCAGACCCATCTGGTCAAATCCGGCACGCCGACCATGGGTGGTGTGCTGATCCTCATCGCCATCGGCATCACCACGCTGCTCTGGGGCGACCTGAGCAACAAATACGTGTGGACGGTGCTGGTCGTCACCCTCGGTTTCGGCATCATCGGCTGGTACGACGACTGGAAGAAGGTCGTCTACCGTGACCCGAACGGCCTGGCCAGCCGCTGGAAATTCTTCTGGCAGTCGGTGCTCGGCGTCGGCGCCGCGCTCTTCCTCGCCTTCTCGGCCAACTCGCCGGCACAGACCGAGCTGATCGTCCCCTTCTTCAAGTCGGTCGCCTATCCGCTGGGCATCATCGGCTTCATCGTCCTGACCTATTTCGTCATCGTCGGCACCAGCAACGCGGTGAACCTGACCGACGGCCTCGACGGCCTGGCGATCATGCCGACGGTCATGGTCGCCTCGGCCTTCGTGCTCTTCGCCTACGTCACCGGCCACGCCGTCTATGCCAAGTACCTGCTGATTCCCTATGTGCCGGGTGCCGGCGAGTTGTGCATCCTGCTCGGTGCGGTAGCCGGGGCCGGCCTTGGCTTCCTGTGGTTCAACGCCTACCCGGCCGAGGTCTTCATGGGTGATGTCGGTGCGCTGGCGCTGGGCGCCGCACTCGGTACGGTTGCCGTCATCCTGCGCCAGGAAATCGTGCTGCTGATCATGGGCGGCGTCTTCGTCGTCGAGACGCTGTCGGTGATGCTGCAGGTCACCTGGTTCAAATACACCAAGAAGAAGTTCGGCGAGGGCCGGCGCATCCTGCGCATGGCGCCGCTGCACCACCACTTCGAACAATCGGGCTGGAAGGAGACGCAGGTCGTCGTCCGCTTCTGGATCATCACCATCATGCTCGTGCTGGTCGGGCTGTCCACCTTGAAACTGCGCTGACATGGATCTGCACGGCAAACGCGCGATAGTCGTCGGACTCGGTGAGTCCGGACTGGCGATGGCCAAGTGGCTGCATCGCCAGGGGGCGCGCGTGCGCGTCGCCGATTCGCGCGACAACCCGCCCAACGCCGATGCCTTGCAGCAGGCGGCGCCGGGCGCCGAATTGCTGGCCGGGCCGTTCGCCGCCGCCACCTTCGCCGGCGCCGACCTGGTCGCGCTGTCGCCGGGCGTGCCGAAGGCGACGCCGGCCATCGCCGAACTCAAGTTGCCGGTCATTTCCGAGATCGAACTGTTCGCCGCCGGCGTCCGCGCCCAGGTGCCGGGCTCGAAGATCGTCGCCATCACCGGCAGCAACGGCAAGACCACGACCACCGCGCTGACCGCCCATCTGCTCAACGGTGCCGGCATCCCCGCCGTCGCCTGCGGCAACATCTCGCCGTCGGCGCTCGATGCCTTGATGGATGCCCAGGATGCCGCGCAGCTGGGTAAGCCGCTGCCGCAGGTCTGGGTGCTCGAACTGTCGAGCTTCCAGCTGGAAACCACGCACCAGCTGCTGGCCGATGCGGCCACCCTGCTCAACATCTCGGAAGATCACCTGGACCGTTACGACGGCAGCCTGGCCGCGTATGCCGCGGCCAAGGGACGGATCTTCCAGGGCAAGGGCGTGATGGTGCTCAACCGTGCCGACGACTGGTCGATGGCCAACGGCCGTTGCGGCCGGCGGATGATCACCTTCGGCCTCGATCCGGCACCGCGCGGCATCGATTACGGATTTGCCGATGGCGTCCTGTGCAAGGGCCACACGCCGCTGGTTGCCGCCAGCCGGCTGCGCCTCTCCGGCCTGCACAATGTCGCCAACGCGCTGGCCGCGCTGGCCCTGTGCGATGCCATCGGTGTCGACCCGGAGCGCCTGGTGGCGCCGCTGGAAAACTTCAGCGGCCTGCCGCACCGCGTCGAGACCGTGGCCGAAATCGGCGGCGTGCTCTATGTCGACGATTCCAAGGGGACCAACGTCGGCGCCACGCTGGCCGCCATCGAAGGCATGGGCCGGCCGGTAGCGATCGTCCTCGGCGGCGACGGCAAGGGGCAGGACTTCGCGCCGCTGAAGCCGGCGCTGCAAAAACATGGCCGCGCCGTCGCGCTGATCGGCCGCGACGCCGCTGCCT
>WBUO01000043.1 GCA_008933675.1 Dechloromonas sp. | reverse complement strand
CAGCCGTAGGCGCGGAAGCGGGCCGGCGTGTCGTCGCGGAACCAGCCTTCGACATGGCCGTCGATGGAGATGCCGTTGTCGTCGTAGAAGGCGGTCAGCTTGTTCAGCCCCCAGACGCCGGCCAGCGAGCAGGCTTCATGGCTGATGCCTTCCATCAGGCAGCCGTCGCCGAGGAAGACCCAGGTGCGGTGATCGACGATGGCGCAGCCGGACCGGTTGTAGCGGCGGGCCAGCAACTGCTCGGCGAGCGCCATGCCGACGGCGTTGGTCAGCCCCTGGCCGAGCGGCCCGGTGGTCGTCTCGACGCCCGGCGTGTGGCCGACTTCCGGATGGCCGGCGGTGCGGCTGCCGAGCTGGCGGAAGGCCTGCAGTTCGTTGAGCGGCAGGTCGTAGCCGGTCAGATGCAGCAGCGCGTAGATCAGCATCGAGCCGTGGCCGTTGGAGAGCACGAAGCGGTCGCGGTCCGCCCACTGCGGGTTGGCCGGGTTGTGCTTCAGATGGTCGCGCCACAGGACTTCGGCGATGTCGGCCATGCCCATCGGCGCCCCGGGATGGCCGGATCCGGCCTTCTCGACGGCGTCGATGGCGAGGACGCGCAGGGCGTTGGCCAGTTCGCGGCGGGTGACGCGGGCAAGGGTCTGTTCGTTCATGGCATTCCCCAATCAATGAAAATTCGCGAAGCAGGGACGAGTCGGGAGAGCGCCGGTGCTTGCGCCCGGTCGTCACGGCTCGTTGCGGAAGGGTTCTAGGGAGTCAGGCCCGGCGCTTGAGATCCATCAGGCGCAGCACCATCGGCGTGAAGATCATCTGCATGGCCAGGCCCATCTTGCCACCGGGGACGACCAGCGTGTTCGGGCGGGTCAGCATGCTGCCATGCAGGATGTTGAGCAGGTACTGGAAGTCGATGCCCTTGGGGTTGGCGAAGCGGATCACCACCATGCTCTCGTCGGCGCTCGGGATGTCGCGGGCGATGAAGGGGTTGGAGGTATCGACGATCGGCACGCGCTGGAAATTGACATGCGTGCGACCGAACTGCGGGCACAGGTGGCTGACGTAGTCGGGCATGCGGCGGAGGATGGTGTCGGTCACCGCCTCCTGCGAGTAGCCGCGCATCTTCTGGTCGCGGTGCAGCTTCTGGATCCACTCCAGGTTGATGATCGGCACGACGCCGACGCAGAGATCAACCTGCCGGGCGATGTCGATCCTGTCGTCGGCGTAGGCCCCGTGCAGGCCTTCGTAGAACATCAGGTCGGTCTCGCCCTGGATCTCCTGCCAGGGCGTGAAGGTGCCCGGCTCCTGCTGCCACGGCGCCGCCTCGCCGGCATCGTGCAGGTACTTGCGCACCTTGCCGCTGCCGTTTTCCCCGTAGCTGATGAACAGCTGCTGCAACTCCTCCAGCAGGTTGGCCTCCGGCCCGAAGTGGCTGAAGTTGCGGTTGCCGGCAGCCTCCTGGGCCTTCATCTCGGCACGCATGGCGAGACGGTCGTAGCGATGGAAGGAGTCACCCTCGACGATCTGCGCATTCAGCTTCTCGCGCCGGAAGATGTGCTGGAAGCTCTGCATCACGGTGCTGGTACCGGCACCGGACGAGCCGGTGATGGCGATGATCGGATGTTTGACGGACATGGCGGCGCTCCCTGATTACTGGAAATTCGTGTTCTCGCTGCGGAACAGCGAGCGTTCAGCGAACAGCGGCGAAACGAAGGGACGGTCGGCACCGGTATCGTATTCATGATGATAGCGCTCGACGCGCTCGACCTCGTGCTTCGAGCCGAGCAGCACCGGCACGCGCTGGTGCAGGCTCTCCGGCTGCTGGCCGAGGATACGCCCACGCCCGGTACTGGCCGCGCCGCCGGCCTGCTCGATCAGCATGGCCATCGGGTTGGCTTCGTACATCAGGCGCAGGCGACCGGGTTTGGCGGGATCCTTGTTGTCCTTGGGGTACATGAAGATGCCGCCACGCATCAGGATGCGGTGCACCTCGGCGACCATCGAGGCGATCCAGCGCATGTTGAAATCGACACCACGGATGCCGGTCTTGCCGGCCTTGCACTCGGCCACGTAACGCTGCACCGGCGGCTCCCAGAAACGCTCGTTGGAGGTGTTGATGGCGAACTCGAGCGTATCTTCCGGCACGCGGATGTCCGGGTGAGTGAGGATGAAGTTGCCGCTCTCGCGGTCCAGCGTGAAACCGTGCGTGCCGCTGCCGACCGTCAGCACCAGCATCGTCGCCGGGCCGTAGATGGCGTAGCCGGCGGCAATCTGCCGGTCGCCCGGCTGCAGGTAGTCGGCCGTCTCGGCATCGCCGGCCGTCTCGCGCTGCAGGATGGAGAAAATGGTGCCGACCGAGACATTGACGTCGCTGTTCGACGAACCGTCGAGCGGATCGAAGATCAGCAGATAGCGGCCACGCGGGTACTGGTCGGGAATGCGGTAAGGCTCGTCCATCTCCTCGGAAGCCATGCCGGCCAGCTGGCCGCCCCACTCGCAGTGGCGCAGCAGCGCCTCGTTGGTCAGCACATCCAGCTTCTTCTGCACCTCGCCCTGCACATTGGTCGAATCCAGCACCCCGGAGTAGCCGCTCAAGGCCCCCTTGCCGACCAGCGCCGAGATGGTCTTGACCGCCGCCGCCACGTCGATGAGCAGCGCGCCCATCTCGCTGTGCTGACCGCGGGTGTGTTCGATGACGAACTTGGAGAGGGTGGTGCGTCCGAATTGCATGATGGCTCCCGAAGGCTGGCTTACTGCGATGAGGGCAAAGATAAGCCGGTTGTTAATTAAGCGATAGTCAGTGTTTTTTACCAGCTGATTAACTGATTGCTTAATGGGAAACCCGCTTATCCCGGGCTTCAGCATTTCTGACTGGTTGCCCGGCAGCCCGCCCGCTATCGTTGGCCACCATGACAACGCTACAGGCAATCATCTTCGACGTGGACGGCACGCTCGCCGAAACCGAGCGCGACGGCCATCGCCCGGCCTTCAACCGCGCCTTCGCCGAGGCCGGGCTGGACTGGTACTGGGACGAGGAACGCTATGGCCGACTGCTGACGGTGACCGGCGGCAAGGAACGCATCCGCCACTACGCAGCGCTACACGCTCCGCAGATCGCCGCCGACCCCGGCTTTCCGGCACTGGTGCAGCGCCTGCACGCTGCCAAGACGCGCCATTACGTGGCACTCGTCGAAGCCGGCGGCCTGCCGCTCCGCCCCGGTGTCCGCACCCTGATCGACGGCGCCCGGCAGGCCGGGATACGCCTGGCCATCGCCACGACGACAACGCCGGAGAACGTCGACGCCCTGCTCCGCGCCACGCTCGGCCCGGCCGCAGCAGGCTGCTTCGAAGTCATCGGCGCCGGCGACATCGTGCCGGCCAAGAAGCCGGCGCCGGACATCTACCACTGGGTACTCGAGCAATTGGCGCTGCCGGCCTCGGCCTGTCTGGCCATCGAGGATTCGGAAAACGGCTTGCGGGCAGCTCTCGGCGCTGGCCTTCGCTGCCTGATCACGGTCAGCGAATACGGTCGGGAAGACGATTTCACCGGCGCCACTGCCGTACTGCCGGCAGGAGACGGCGTCCGGCTCGCCGGATTGTTGATTGCCGGTGAGCGGTCAGGCAGCCGGGGCTGAGGCGGCGAAGTTACGGATGAAGGCAGTCGCCTGCTCGGCTTCAAGCGGCGTGCTGTACAGATACCCCTGAATCCACTGGCGACCGATGGTGGACAGAAAACGCAATTGGCCTTCCGTTTCGACGCCTTCGGCAACCACTTGCATGCCGATCTTCTGCGCCAGCAACATGGTCATTTCACAGATTGCCGCATCGTTCTCGTCGTTCTCGACGCCGCTCACGAAGGAGCGGTCGATCTTGATGATGTCGATCGGGAAGAGCTTCAGGTAAGCCAGCGACGAGTAACCAGTACCGAAGTCGTCGAGGGCGAGCTTGACACCGGTATCGGCCAGCGCCTTCATGACGACGATGTTCTCCTCCGGATTGCGCATGGCCATCGACTCGGTGATCTCGAGGTGCAGGCTGCCGGTCGGCAGGGCCGCCTGGGCCAGCGCCTGCGTGACCCAGGCGATCAGATTCTCGTCCTGGAACTGCAGGGGACTCAGGTTCACCGATATGTGCAGGCCGTCGAGACCGGCATCGTGCCAGCGTCTGAGCTGCTGGCAGGCTTGCTCCAGCACCCAGCGTCCAAGCGGTACGATGAGCCCGCTTTCCTCGGCGAGGCAGATGAAATCCCCCGGCAGGACCAGGCCGCGACGGGGATGCTGCCAGCGTAGCAGCGCCTCGACACCGACCACGCAGCGGCGTAACGGATCGATCTGCGGTTGATAGTGGAGAACGAACTGTCCCTGTGCCACCGCGATCTCCAGTTCCTTTTCGACCGTCAGGCGCTGAGCCACCTCCTGGCGCATGCGCTCGGTGTAGAACTGGTAGTTGCAGCGCCCATTGCTCTTGGCTTGATACATCGCGATGTCGGCATTCTTGATCAGCTCGCTGGTCTCGCTGGCATCGTCCGGATAGAAACAGATGCCGACACTCGGCGAGGTGCGCACCTCATGACCGCCGATGAAGTACGGGGCAGCAACATGATTGACAATCTTGCCGGCAATTTCGGCGGCATCGGCAACCTGCTCGATACCCGATAGAACGACGACGAACTCGTCGCCGCCAATGCGGGCAACGATGTCGCTGTCGCGCACCGTCTGGAGCAGGCGTTTGGCCACCTGGATCAGCAGTTGATCGCCGCCGCTATGCCCGAGCGAATCGTTGATCGCCTTGAAGCGGTCGAGGTCGACCAGCATCACCGCCATCGACTGCTTGGTGCGACGAGCGATGGCCATGCCCTGGTCGATACGTTCGTAGAGGCTGAAACGATTGGGCAGTCCGGTCAGTGCATCGTGCAGCGCCAGATAACGGATGTGCTCCTCTGCCGCCCGACGGTTCGAGATATCCTCAAAACAACCGATGTAGTTGACGACCTTGCCCTGCATGTCGCGGACAACCGAAATCGACAGGCGCTTCGGATACGGATCACCGCACTTGCGACGATCCCACAGCTCACCCTGCCAGTGGTCGGTCTCTGCCAGAGAACGCCACATCTCGCGGTAGAGCTCCGGCGGCGTATTGCCGGACGACAGGATGCGTGGATTCCTGCCGACCACCTCTTCCTGCGTATAGCCGGTGAGACGGGTGAATTCGCGATTGACGGCAAGGATGCGATTGCCGGCATCGGTAATGATGATTGCCTCGCCACTATTGAAAAAAACCCGCGACATCAGGTGCAGGTTATCGCCGACGCGCTTCCGCTCGGTCATGTCGCGGCCGATGCCGAGCACCGCAACCGCATCGCCATCGACGCCGGGCAAGGCAGTCTTGATGGTTTCGAGATAAACCGGCTGGCCGCTTTCGGCATGGGTCAGCCATTCCTCGTTGACCCGCGGACTATCGGCCGCCATTGCCTCGCGATCCTTCTGCCGGAAAAAATCGGACAGTTCCGGCGAAATGAAATCGTAGTCGGTCTTGCCGACGATCTGGCTGGCCGGCGCACCGAGCATGCGGCCAAAAGCGTTGTTACAGACGAGAAAGGTGCCTTCCACATCCTTGACCCAGACCGGATCGGGCAAGGCATTGATCAGGGTCTCCATCTGGCCGCGGCTCTCGCGCAGGCGCAGGTTGGTCAGCGACAACTCGGAGAGATAGGAAGCAAGACCGACAATCAGGCGCATGACACGCCGGACATACTCGCGGCTGAAACGCGGCATGGCGCGGATGGCATCCAGGTACTCGTCGACCGGGTACCCGTGGCGGCCTGCCTGGGCGATGAAGAAGGCTTCGTCGACAACATCGTCGTCGTAGAAAAACTGCCCGCAATACAAATTGGCCAGATGATGCTCACCGACAAAGACCGGCGTCACGACATCCCACAAGCCGTTCTTGCACTTGTAGTCGACAAACTCGCCCTCGTTCAGATGGCCGGCAAGAAACAGGTCGCTCTCCTTGCAATTAGCGCAGGAGGCCGCCACAACCCGGTGGTAGGCGACACAGGCTTTCTGCCAGCCAGCGCTTTGCAGGATATTGCCTTCCAGATCGAGGAGCGCCGTCGGCATGCCGACCAGACCGGTCAGATCGTCGAGCAAGGCAGACAGCGAGGCAATATCGACCAGATCGGCAAGCGAAGCCGGCGAGGCAGGCCGCGGCTCGCGCATGCCCAGCGATTCGCTCTCCATGCCGTTGCTCAACGGTCCGGTATGCCAGGTGACAGGTATGGCATCAGCGCTCACGGCACGGCCCATCTTGACGAATTCTCCACGTGACAGGCGATAGCCGCCTATGACCTTAGTAATATCAAGGACATAGTATAAAGCGAGCCGAACGGATTTCGAAACCCGGGAAAATCGCCCGGCAACGCCGTATCGGCGTCAATTTCGCTTGCGCAGGGTATAGACCCGCCACATCGCGTAACCCGGCAGGAAATCCTGGTAACCGAGGATGGCAAAGCCGGCCTTGCCGAATTCCGCCTCGATCGTCTCGCGCGCCACGACATAGCGATTCTGGTTGGCCATGCCGCCGATCCTGGCCTGCCGCCGCCGCTCCAGCTGCCGGCGACGCCAGGCCTTGAGGTTGCCATCCACCCACAGCGAGACGATCAGCGTATCGCGACTGACCCGATGAAACTCGCGCAGCATCGCCAGGCGGTGCGCCGGATCGGCCACATGGTGCAGCAGGCGCATGCAGAACACGCAATCGACCGCGCCATCGGCCAGATCGATGGCAAAGGCCGAGGTCTGGAAGGTATGCACACGGGCAACGATCTGCGGATCCTGCGACTGCCGGGCGATGGCGATCATCTCCGGCGAGTTGTCGGCAGCCAGGATGCGCCGATCCCCACGCGCCGCCAGCAAGGGCCAGAAACGCCCGGCGCCGCAAGGCAGGTCGAGCACCTCCGCCGGATCGCCGGCCAGCGCCAGGGCATGACGCGCCAGTTGCTGATCGCGCCAGTTCGAGAGCCGACGGGCGAATCCGTCCTGGTGCTTGTGCAGATACTGCAGGGCATGCTCGTGATCGTACTTGCGGGAAAACTCGAGTTCGACGGGATTGATGGTGGACATGAAAAACCTTTCGAAAGCCGTGAAACCGCCGCAGGGAAGCGACGTCGGCGACATTTTCGAAAGGGGCGGTTAAACGGAACTGAAACGGGAGTTGGGCGGCCGGTGGCTACGGGCATCTGTAGCGGAGGCAGGTCAAGTGCATTGCCGGACGAAATCAAGCAGCACAAAAAACATGTTCGTCAATGCCCTTAGCCTTTCCACCGCCCTCATTGATATTCGTTTGCCATTTATGCCAAGGGGCTAGAATGAGAGCCGTCAATCTCATTGCCTCAGGGCGGAAAGGGTAGTCATGAAACTCAAGTCTTTGGTAGCGGCACTTTGCTTTGTGCCAGTGTTAGCGGTTGCTGCTCCAAGCGAGCAGGATCGGGGAGCTCAGTTGCGCGCTCTGGACTGGCACTCCGGCCCACGCGTCGAAGCGATCGCCGGCAAGGCTCTTCTGAAGACCCCGGACGCCAGTACACTGTTCATTGATGAATCGAACAGTCGCAGGTTTCTCGAACTGACAGGCAACCTTCCTGAAAATGGCAATTTCATCGTCTTCAATACAACAAACGGTTGGTGGGCCACTTTCTCCTTCAACCCTATCGGGTACGTGAAGGATGACGAGAAGATCGATGCTGATGCGATTCTCAAGAGCATTCGGGACAACGACGGACCGGCCAATGAAGAACGCAAGCGTCTTGGTCTACCGGCTCTCCATACTGAGGGCTGGTATATCCCCCCACACTATGACACCCAGACCAAACGACTTGAATGGGGTGTAAAGCTGAGGTCCGAGGGCAAGGAAGCGCTTAACTACACCATCCGGTTGCTTGGCCGTACCGGAGTCATGAACGCAACCCTTGTCTCTTCGCCAGAAAGCCTGGACGCCGATGTCGAGGCATTCAAGGCCACGCTCACCGGATTTGATTTCAACCCTGGGGAGCGCTATTCCGAGTTCAAGGAGGGAGATCGTGTAGCTGAGTACGGCTTAGCCGCCCTGATCGCCGGCGGCACGGTCGCAGTTGCCACCAAAAAGGGCTTTTGGGCTGCAATTGGCGCCTTTCTGGCAGCCACTTGGAAGTTTGTCGCGGCAGGCGCCATTGCTCTCCTGGCAGGTCTTCGTTCGCTGTTTTCCAAGCGCAAGGAATCTTGAACCTTCCTCAGCCCGAGGCATTGTTGGTCATCAGCCTGGTCGGGTTGTATCTCTACGACTCGATCCGGTTGCTTGCCGGGAATGAGGCGCTCCTCTGTCGAACACGCGGTGGCAAGTGGTCAATCCTCTTCGGATCAGACAGATTCCAGATTCGAGGGAAGGAACCTCTGCTGCCCAATCCATTTCTGCCACACCGGCCGCTGTATCGACTCGTCTGGCAAACGGAAGGGCTACCCGGACCAGTAAGGCAATGGACCCCGCCTCCCGGGAACCTCTACTTTCCCCTGGCTCCATTCATCTTTGGCATGGCCCTCGGATTGTTCGGCCTCATCCCGCTAGGCCTGTTCTCCAAGTTTGGAAATGTGACCATAGCTGCCGGCATCGTTGTCTTCTACCTCAACGCCCTGTCGGTTCTGACATGTGTCTGGATCAAACGGGAGGCCTATCAGTGCTCGGGCAGGCGCTTCGCATCGCTCGCCTTCGAGTCGCTGACCTGCCCTCCGTTTGCCTTGAACATCGTCAGGCATTTGAGCATGGCCATTCCAGTATCGGAGGACATGCTTTCCGCCGGTCGCCGGATTCTTGGTGAAAACGAATGGGCAGAAGCCGTGGATCAGTTCGTGATCAGAGTGGACAACGAGATTGCCTGGGAGCCCGAAGGCAGCAACCGTGCAAGGGCACTGACTACTCACCGCCAGTATCTGCAACAAGAAAGCAATTCATGTCGGCTACTGGAATCATGATCGTCGGTAACGGGTCCTAGCTTGGCCCGGAACTTCGTGAAATCGGTGAATGCAAGTCGAGGAGATCAACTCAGCCCATGCCCATGTGATGCAGGTGGTGGGGTCGCAACGTACTTGAGGAGCTGATCAAGCTGCCGGTTGTCGTAAAGACTGGCAAGTCGCTGACCACAAGAATGGTGCATCCACATCTTGACCATGAAAAAAGCCGGGCGGACCCGGCTTTTTTCTTAGTGGTAGGCTTTTTTCGAAGCCAGCTTCCGGGCCATCAGGCAGCCCAGGCCGAAGATGGCCACGGCAAACACGATACCCAGTGAGGACAGTTCGTCCATGTTTCCCCCGCAGTAGGTTTTGTTGATCAAGAGCGCTCATAGACAGCGCGCTGAGAAAAAGTTCCCGACCGGTGCGGAAATTTCCCGGCATCAGCACCGAGGCCTTTTTGATAACTGAAACCTGAACAATCAAATAAAAATACGTGACTGTTATTTATCTGTTCACCTTCCTAACATCCAGTCCATCGCAGCCATCCCGGCAAAGCACTCAAGGAGACATCCGATGGACCAGTCAAACCGTTATGCCGATCTCAGCCTGAAGGAAGCCGACCTGATCGCCGGCGGCGGTCACATCCTCTGCGCCTACAAGATGAAGCCGAAGGCCGGCTACGGCTATCTCGAGGCGGCCGCCCACTTCGCCGCCGAGTCGTCGACCGGCACCAACGTCGAGGTGTGCACCACCGACGAATTCACCAAGGGCGTCGATGCGCTGGTGTACCTGATCGACGAGGCGACGGAGGAGATGCGCATCGCCTACCCGATCGATCTCTTCGACCGCAATGTCACCGACGGCCGGATGATGATCGTTTCCTTCCTGACGCTGACCATCGGCAACAACCAGGGCATGGGCGACATCGAGCACGCCAAGATGTACGACTTCTACATGCCGCCGCGCGCCATCCAGCTGTTCGACGGGCCCTCGAAGGACATATCCGATCTCTGGCGCATCCTCGGCCGGCCGATCCAGAACGGCGGCTACATCGCCGGCACCATCATCAAGCCCAAGCTCGGCCTGCGCCCAGAGCCCTTCGCGGCGGCGGCCTACCAGTTCTGGCTGGGCGGCGATTTCATCAAGAACGACGAGCCGCAGGGCAACCAGGTTTTCGCGCCGATGAAGAAGGTGATGCCGCTGGTGTATGACGCGATGAAGCGGGCCATGGACGAGACCGGCGAGGCCAAGATCTTCTCGGCCAACATCACGGCTGACGACCATTACGAGATGGTCGCCCGCGGTGAGTACATCCTCGAAACCTTCGGGCCGGACGCCGACAAGGTGGCCTTCCTGGTCGATGGCTATGTCGGCGGCCCGGGCATGGTCACCACCGCCCGCCGCCACTTCCCCGGCCAGTACCTGCACTACCACCGCGCCGGCCACGGTGCCGTCACCTCGCCCTCGGCCAAGCGCGGCTACACCGCCTACGTGCTGGCCAAGATGAGCCGCCTGCAGGGCGCTTCCGGCATCCACGTCGGCACCATGGGCTACGGCAAGATGGAGGGCGACAAGGACGACCGCGCCATCGCCTACATCATCGAGCGCGACAGCTACACCGGCCCGGCCTACCACCAGGAGTGGTACGGCATGAAGCCGACGACGCCGATCATCTCCGGCGGCATGAACGCGCTGCGCCTGCCCGGCTTCTTCGAGAACCTCGGCCACGGCAACGTCATCAACACCGCCGGCGGCGGCTCCTACGGTCACATCGACAGCCCGGCCGCCGGCGCCAGGTCGCTGCGCCAGGCCTACGAATGCTGGAAGGCCAAGGCCGATCCGATCGAGTGGGCCAAGGAGCACCCCGAGTTCGCCCGCGCCTTCGTCTCCTTCCCCAAGGATGCCGACCAGATCTATCCGGGCTGGCGGGAAAAGCTCGGCGTGCATAAGTAAGACCGCACCAACCCCGCTACAGCGGGTTTTTTTGTCCCTTTCGCCCCCGGGAACGACCATGTCCAATGCCGAAAGCCACAAGGTTCGCCAGCAACCCTTCTACCAGCCGCAAGGCAACGAAGTCGCGCTGTACGAGGCGGCCTACGCCGCCCGCCTGCCGGTCATGCTCAAGGGCCCGACCGGCTGCGGCAAATCGCGTTTCGTCGAATACATGGCGTGGAAGCTCGGCAAGCCGCTGATCTCGGTGGCCTGCAACGAGGACATGACGGCGGCCGATCTGGTCGGCCGCTACCTGCTCGACGCCAATGGCACGCGCTGGCAGGACGGCCCGCTGACGCTGGCGGCCCGTCTCGGCGCCATCTGCTATCTGGACGAAATCGTCGAGGCGCGCCAGGACACGCTGGTCGTCATCCACCCGCTGACCGACCACCGGCGCACCCTGCCGCTCGACAAGAAGGGGGAACAGGTCACGGCGCACCCCGACTTCCAGCTGGTGATTTCCTACAACCCGGGCTACCAGAGCCTGATGAAGGATCTCAAGCAATCGACCAAGCAGCGCTTCACCGCCTTCCAGTTCGACTATCCGGACGCTGCCACCGAAACCGCCATCGTCGCCCGCGAGGCCGATGTCACCCCGGCGCTCGCCGCCCGCCTGATCGAGGTCGCCCAGGCCGGCCGGCGGCTCAAGGGCCACGGGCTGGACGAAGGCATCTCGACGCGGCTGATCGTTTACGCAGCGACGCTGATCCGCCAGGGCATCGGCGAGGCGGACGCCTGCCGGATGGCGATGCTGCGCCCGATCACCGACGACGCCGATGTGATCGACACGCTGGACCACGCCATCGCTGCCGTCTTCGGCTGACGCGCGATGGCCGTTCCCGGCATCCGCAACGTCGCCGACGCCCGCCAGCGGCTGATGGCCGATCCCGAGTCGCAGGCCGCCTGGGCGGTGCTCGACTGCGGGTTTGCGGCGGTGGCCGATGTCTTTGACGAATGCTACGTCGCGGCCAAGCGGGTCATTGCCGCCGCTGAACTGCCGGAGTTCCTCGAAGCCGCCCGTGTCATCGGCAGGCTCGGCCGCGGCGCCGAACCGTTGCTCGCCTTCCTCGAACACTGGCCGGGCGTCGTCGAAACCACCGGCCTTGCCCAGTCGGCGACGCTGCCGCCGGTCATGGCGGCCATCCGCAGCCTGCAGAAATCGCCCAACGGCCCGGCGGTGACGCCCCTGCTGCAAAGCCTCGGTGCCGTCGCCGCCCGCCTGCGCACGGCCGAGGCGCTGCAGCACTACCTGACGCTGGTGCTTGATCACGCGGCCCGCACCTCGGGCTCGATCCACGGCCATCACGTCACCGAGCCCAGTCCGTCGCTGCCCGAGCTGCTCGCCCAGGCACCCCGCCTGCTCGGTGTCGTCTCGCTGGCCGGCTTCAAACGCTGGATCGCCGACGGCATCCGCCTGACCGGCGACCACCCGGAACGCCAGCGCGCCTTCTTCGCGCTGGAAGCGCCGGAAAGCCGTGCCATCGTGCAACGCGAACGCGAAGGCACGCTGTTCGCCGACGTCGAGCGCCGCCTGAGCCTGACCCTGCAGGCCCTGTGGCAGGACGACAGCCTGCTCGTGCCCTATTCGACCGCCTTCGCCGAGCAGCGCCTGCAGCCCTACCTGGCGGCCGACGGCATGCGCCTGCCCGATGCGCTCGCCGAGCGCGCCGGCATTGCCGGCCCCGCCCGCTACCGCGCCATGCTCGCCCACCTGGCCGGGCACCGCCGCTGGAGCACGCCGCTGGTGGCCGACAACTGGAGTCCGATGCAGCGCCTGGCCGTCGAGACGCTGGAGGACGCGCGCATCGATGCCCTGCTGCTGCGCCGCTTTCCCGGGCTGGCGCCAACGCTGCTGGCGCTGCATCCCAAACCCGTCGAGGATGCCTGCGATCCGCTGACGGAAAGCTGCCTGCGCCACCGCCTGACTTGCCTGTCGCGGGCCTGCCTCGATCCGGCGCACGGCTACGGCGATACGCTGCTCATCGAGTTCGCCGGCAAGTTCCACGCCCTGCTTGCCGACGGCCCGGCAACGACCCGCGCCATGGCTGATCTGGCTCTCGGCTTCGTCACCCGCAGCCGGCGGCAGAGCGACCAGCTCCCGAACGTCCATTTCACCGACACCGAAGTCGACTACCGCGACGACAACCGCCACCTGTGGACTTTCATCGAAAGCGGCGACGAGGAGGAAAGCTTCGAGCCGCCGCCGGCCGCCGCCGCTACCGAAGCGGACGGCCTGCCGCCGCGCCACTACCCGGAATGGGACGATGCCACCCGGGACTACCGCCCCGACTGGACAGCCGTTTACGAAGCCCTGCACCCGGCAGGCCGCGCCGCCGACATCGACCGCCTGCTGGAAAAGCACGCCATCCTTGCCCGCCGGTTGAAGCGCCTGCTCGACCTGCTCAAGCCACAGGAGCGCGTTCGCCAGCGCTACCAGGAAGACGGCAGCGAACTCGACCTCGACGTCGCCGTGCGCGCCCTGGTCGACCTGAAATGCGGCCAGCTGCCGGATGGGCGCATCAACGTCAGCCACCGCACCGACGGCCGCGACATCAGCGTGCTGCTGCTGCTCGACCTGTCGCAGTCGCTCAACCAGACCCTGCCCGGCGGCGAGCAAACCGTCCTCGCTACGGCGCGCGAGGCCGTCGCCCTGCTCGCCTGGGCAATCGACCAGCTGGGCGATGCCTGCGCCATTGCCGGCTTCCATTCCAATTCCCGGCACGAGGTGCGCTATCACCACATCAAGGGCTTTTCCGAAGGCTGGGACGACACGGTCAAGGCTCGCCTGGCTGCCGTCGAGGCCGGCTGGTCGACGCGCATGGGTGCCGCCCTGCGCCATGCCGGCCGCCTGCTCGGCGCCCGCCGCAGCGAAAAACGCATCCTGCTCTTGCTGACCGACGGCGAACCGGCCGACATCGACGTCGCCGACCCGCAGCATCTGGTCGCCGACACGAAAATGGCGGTCGCCGAACTGGCCGCCTCCGGCATCACGCCCTTCTGTCTGAGCCTCGACCCGCAGGCCGACGCCTATGTCGACGACATCTTCGGCCGCCAATGGCGCGTACTCGAACGCATCGAGCGCCTGCCGGAAACCCTGCCGATGGTTTATCTGGATCTCACGCGCTGATGAATCGCTTTTCGACAGCCAGACGCCGGGACGCGCGCAGGAAAGCCAGGGGCAACGGGCTTCTCTGCGTCGGCGCGATCAAGCCCGGACTCCCCCGAGCCGTTCCGCGGCGTCTACTGCCGCGTGGATTGACGCCACCCGGAGCAGCGCCTACATTCAGTGAAACCTGATGCAAACACAGAAGAAATTCAATAAACCATGAACTTCGTCCGCAACCTGACCCTGCGCCAGCTGCAGATTTTCGTCGTCGCCGCCCGCCACCTGAGCTACGCCCGCGCCGCCGAGGAGTTGCACCTGACGCCGCCAGCCGTCTCGATGCAGTTGAAGCAGCTGGAAGACAACGTCGGCCTGCCGCTGTTCGAGCGCCTGGGACGCGGTGTGGCGCTGACCGGGGCGGGCGAGCTGCTGGTCCATCACGCGCTGCGCATCCTCGGCGAGATCAAGGATGCCGAAGCCAGCCTGCAGAGCCTGGCCGGCGCCGAGACCGGCCAGTTGTCGGTCGGCCTGGTCAGCACCGCCAAGTACTTCATGCCGCGCCTGCTCGCCAAGTTCGCCCAGGCCCACCCCGGCATCGACGTGCAGTTCACCGTCGGCAACCGCGAATCGCTGCTGCAGAAACTGCAGGACAACGCCATCGACCTCGCCGTGATGGGGCGCATCCCGGTCGAAATCGACGCCCACGGCGAGCCGCTGGCCACGCACCCCTACGTGCTGATCGGCCCGGCCGACCACCCGCTGCGCACGGCCCGCCGCTTCGACCTGCAGGAGCTGCGCCATGAACCTTTCCTGCTGCGCGAGGAGGGCTCCGGCTCGCGCCGGGTGGCCGAGGAAATGTTCAAGAATCACCTGTTCACGCCAGCGCGCACCATCAGCATGGGCAGCAACGAGACGATCAAGCAGGCAGTGATGGCCGGCATGGGCATCGCCCTGATCTCCCTGCACACCCTGCCGCTCGAACTGAAGACCGGCGAGGTCAGCGTGTTCGACGTGATCGGCACGCCCATAGAACGCACCTGGTACGTCGTGCACATGAATGCCAAGCGCTTGCTGCCGGCCGGTGTGCGCTTCCGCGAGTTCCTGCTCGACGAGGCGGCGCCGGCACTGGCGCACGAGTTTTCTGCCTGGCTGCCGCAGCCGGTCACGGCCTGAGCTACAATCTGCTGCACCGCAACAATGACCAACGCCACCATGCACCCGCGCCTCGTCCTCGCCGAACTGGAAGAGCATCCGCTGCGCCAGCGCCTGAACAACGAGTTCCACGCCCGGCCGCCGATTCCGCTGCTGGGCGCCATGCTCGTCTCGCACCTGATCTTCAAGCACAGCGCAACGACCGCGCAGGCCGAGCGCGAGCATCTGGGCAAGCTGTGCCAGGGGCACGTGTGCAACGCCATCGACAGCTCCGATGCGCACATGATGCTGGAGACCGGCGCCTTCCGCATGCGCTGGGAACTGCACACCGAGTTCTCCAGCTACACCTTCTACAAGGAACTGGCGGTCGGCGAGACGCTCGATCCCGATGCCACTGCCTTCGATGCCGTGCATCCGGAGTGGCTGGGCGGCATACCCGGCAAGCTGATGGTCGCCACCCACGTCGAGCTGCGCTCGACCGACGAGATCAGCCCGCAGTCGGTACTCGCCAACCTGACGCCGAACGGACGCACGATGGTGGCTTCCAGGGTCGCCGATGAAACTGCCTGGATCTTCACCGACTTCAAGATCGACAACGGCTTCTCGCGCTTCCTCGTGCTCAATGCCGGCATGACCCAGCGGCAGACCGGTCGCACCGTGCAGCGACTGTGCGAGATCGAGACCTACCGGATGATGGCCCTGCTCGGCCTGCCGGTCGCCAAGGAAGTCGGCAGGTGGCTGTACACCGGCGAGAAGCAGCTGGCCGAACTGATGGACCGCATCGGCCAGGCGCGCACCGCCGACGACGAGCGCGGCGTACTGTCGTCGCTGTCGGCACTGGCTGCCGAGGTCGAGCATTCGGTGGCGCGGACGACCTTCCGCTTCGGCGCCTCGGCCGCCTATCACGGCCTGGTCATGCAGCGCATCGAGGAGCTGCGCGAGACGCGCATCTCCGGCCTGCCGACCTTCTACGAATTCATGCAGCGCCGCCTGTTGCCGGCGATGAACACCTGCGAGGCGATCAGCCGCCGCCAGGAGGAGCTCTCCGCCCGCGTCGCCCGCAACAGCCAGCTGCTGCGCACGCGCGTGGACATCGAACTGGAGCGCCAGAACCAGGAACTGCTGGCCCAGATGAACAGCCGCGCCAAGCTGCAGCTGCGCCTGCAGGAGACGGTCGAAGGCCTGTCGGTGGTGGTTCTCACTTATTACGGTTCGCAACTGGTGCAGTACCTGGCCAAGGGCACCAAGGACTGGCACCACCTGAACACCGACCTGATCACCGCCATTTCCATCCCGGTCATCGCCGGTCTCGTCGCCTGGGGTACCCGACGCATGCGCCGGAAACTGGCCGCCGAAGAGGGCGTCGCGCATTAGCCGCCATTTCGGGCAGCCGGCGCCGTATCGATTGAGCTCTTAATTTATAATCGTGGTTTTGCTCCCGGGACCACGATCGTGACCGCTCCGCTCTTCGCCTCCTCCATCACCAGCCTGCCGCTCATCTCCAAGGGCAAGGTCCGCGACATCTACGCCGTCGACGCCGACAAGCTGCTGATCGTCACCTCCGACCGCCTCTCCGCCTTCGATGTCATCCTGCCCGATCCGATTCCGCGCAAGGGCGAGGTGTTGCAGGCCGTTGCCAATTTCTGGTTCGAGAAGCTCGGCCACATCGTCCCCAACCAGCTGACCGGCGTCGATCCGGAATCGGTGGTCGCCGAAAATGAACGCGAGCAGGTGCGCGGCCGCGCCGTCGTCGTCAAGCGCCTGAAGCCGCTGCCGATCGAGGCCGTGGTCCGCGGCTACGTGATCGGTTCCGGCTGGAAGGATTACCAGCAGACCGGCGCCATCTGCGGCATCGCGCTGCCGGCCGGCCTGAAGATGGCGCAGAAGCTGCCGCAACCGATCTTCACCCCGGCGACCAAGGCCGAAGTCGGCGACCACGACGAGAACGTCTCCTTCGACCAGGCCGCCGCCAACTGCGACGCGACGCTCAACGCGGCGCTGCAGGGCACCGGCAAGACCGGCGCGCAGCTCTGCGCCGAAGCACGCGACGCCGCCATCCGCCTGTACCAGGAAGCCTCCGACTACGCGGCGACGCGCGGCATCATCATCGCCGACACCAAGTTCGAGTTCGGTATCGACGCCGCCGGCACGCTGCACCTGATCGACGAGGCGCTGACCCCTGATTCCTCGCGCTTCTGGCCGGCCGACCAGTATCAGGAGGGCAGCAACCCGCCGTCCTACGACAAGCAGTACGTGCGTGACTATCTGGAAACGCTCGACTGGGGCAAGGTCGCTCCCGGCCCGAAGCTGCCGGCAGAAGTCATCGCCCGGACCAGCGCCAAGTACATCGAGGCCTACGAGAAGCTGACCGGCAAGACGCTGTAATACCGGCCGACTGCTCCCCCGTCCGAACGCCCCGCACTGCGGGGCGTTTTGCCATGGGAACCCGAGCAGCCGCATGCCGGTCGAAGTGGTGTATCCCCATGCGAGGAGCCTGCCATGCGTCATTCATTCGATTTCGATGTCGCCGGTTTTTCCCTGCCGGCTGTCCGCAACATCGCGGCCGGGCGCACTCTGGCCTGGCTTCAGGCCGGCTGGCAGGACCTCCTGGCCAATCCGCTGCCGTCGCTGGCCTACGGCCTGCTGTTCGCGCTGGGCGGCGACCTGATCATCCTCGCCGTGCTCAACCATCCGCACCTGCTGACGGTGGCGATTTCCGGCTTCTTCCTGGTCGCTCCGCTGCTTGCCGCGGGGCTCTACGAACTGAGCCGGGCACGCGGCTGCGGCGAACGTCTGATGTTCATCGATTCGCTGCGCTGCTTCCGGCGCAACGGCCAGTCGCTGGCACTGTTCGGTCTGCTGCTGGCGCTCATGGCGATCATCTGGGAGCGCTTCTCGGCCATCGCCTTTGCCCTGATCGGCGGCGACATGGTCGGCAGCGCCATCCTCAGCGACATCATCCTCGACGGCCAACATCTCGGCTTCATCGTCACCTGGTTCGCCATCGGTGCCATCCTGGCCCTGGCCGTCTTCGCACTGGCCGTCATCTCGGTCCCGATGATGCTCGACCGCGACGTCGATGTCGCCACGGCGATGCTCGCCAGCCTGCGCGCCGTCGCCCACAACCCCGGGCCGCTGCTGCTGTGGGCGGTGATCATCGTCGCCCTGACCCTGCTCGGCTTCGCCTCGCTGCTCTTCGGCCTGATCCTGATCATGCCGGTTCTCGGCCATGCCTCATGGCATGCCTATCGCGACCTTGTAGAATAGAACGCTCCTCCCGACACCGACGGGCGGCACAGACCGCCCGTTTTTCATGCCCCCGACGACAATGACCACTGCCACCAATCCGCTGCTCGACTTCTCCGATCTGCCCCGCTTCGACCTGATCCAGCCGGAACACGTCAAGCCGGCCATCGAAACCCTGCTCGCCGACGGCCGCGCGCTGATCGAGCGCCTGACCGCCGACGGCACCCCGGCGACCTGGGCCGATTTTGCCGGCGCACTGTCATTGGGTCTGGAACCCTTCGGCCGCGCCTGGGGCATCGTCGGCCACCTGCATTCGGTCAATGACGTGCCGGCCTGGCGCGAGGCCTACAACGAGATGCTGCCGGAAGTCTCGCGCTTCTACAGCGAGCTCGGCCAGAACCTGAAGCTGTTCGACAAGTACCGGGCGCTGAAGGCCAGCCCGGAATACGCGACCTTGTCGCGCGAACAGAAGAAGATCGTCGACAACGAGATCCGCGACTTCCGCCTCTCCGGCGCCGAACTGCCGGAAGAGCAGAAGCCGCGCTACCAGGCGATCATGGAAGAACTGTCGCAGCTGGCCGCCAAATTCTCGGAAAACCTGCTCGATGCGACCAATGCCTTTGCCGAGATCGTCACGGACGAAGCCCAGCTCGCCGGACTGCCCGACTATGCGAAGGAAGCAGCCCGCGAGGCAGCCGAAAAGGCTGGTGTCGCCGGCTGGAAATTCACGCTGCACGCCCCCTCCTACGGCCCGGTGATGCAGTACGCCGACAACCGCGATCTGCGTGCCCGGCTGTACCGCGCCTACGCCACGCGCGCCGCCGAATTCACCGACGGTTCGAGCAAGCCGGAATGGGACAACACGCCGGTGATGAACCGCATTCTCGAACTGCGCGCCGAAGACGCCCGGATGCTCGGCTTCGCCAATTTCGCCGAAGTCTCGCTGCAACCGAAGATGGCCGATACGCCGGCGCAGGTGCTGGACTTCCTGCGCGACATGGCGGCCAAGGCCAAGCCTTACGCCGCCAGGGACATCGCCGAGCTGAAGACCTTCGCCCGCGACGAACTGGGGCTGGCCGACTTCCAGCCCTGGGATGCCGCCTACGTTTCGGAAAAACTGCTGCAGGCGCGCTATGCCTTCTCCGAGCAGGAGGTGAAGCAGTATTTCACCGAGCCGAAGGTGATCGCCGGCCTGTTCAAGGTCATCGAGAGCCTGTTCTCGGTCAAGGTCAAGCCGGACACGGCGCCGGTCTGGGACCCGGAGGTGCGTTTCTACCGCATCGAAACGCCGGCCGGCGAACTGGTCGGCCAGTTCTACATGGATCTCTACGCCCGCGAAACCAAACGCGGCGGTGCCTGGATGGACGAGGCGCGCTCGCGCCGGCGAGCCGGCAGCGGCATCCAGAAGCCGATCGCCTACCTGAACTGCAACTTCGCCCGACCGGTCGGCGGCAAGCCGGCGACCTTCACCCACGACGAAGTCATCACCCTCTTCCACGAATCCGGCCACGGCCTGCATCACCTGCTGACGCGCGGCGAGGAACTGGGCGTCTCCGGCATCCACGGCGTCGAATGGGATGCCGTCGAACTGCCCTCGCAGTTCATGGAGAACTACTGCTGGGAGTGGGATGTGCTGCAGGAGATGACCGCCCACGTCGATAGCGGTGAGCCGCTACCGCGCGCACTGTTCGACAAGATGCTGGCAGCGAAGAATTTCCAGAGTGGCATGATGACCGTGCGCCAGATCGAGTTCTCGATCTTCGACATGCGCCTGCATTGCGAATTCGACCCTCAGGGCAGCCGGACCGTGATGGACCTGCTGCGCGAAGTGCGCGACGAGGTTGCCGTGCTCATCCCGCCCGAGTGGCACCGCTTCCCGAACAGCTTCTCGCACATCTTCGGCGGCGGCTACGCGGCCGGCTACTACAGCTACAAGTGGGCGGAAGTGCTGTCGGCCGATGCCTACGCCGCCTTCGAGGAAGCCGGCAGCCCGTTCGACGCGACGGTCGGCAAGCGCTTCCTCGACGAAATCCTGTCGATGGGCGGTGCCCGCCCGGCGCTCGAATCCTTCCGCGCCTTCCGCGGCCGCGAACCGAGTGTGGACGCACTGCTCCGGCATAGCGGTATGATTGCCGGATAGACAACCCCCAGGGAGAAGCAGATGCGTTACCTCCTCATCCTGTGCCTGGCGCTGCTCAGTGCCGGCGTTTCCGCCCAGGCTTACCGCTGGGTGGATTCCAATGGCCGCACGATCATTTCCGACACCCCGCCGCCGGGCAAGGCCAAGGCGGTCACCCGTGTCGGCGAGGCACCGGCGGCCGGCGGCGACGATCTGCCATTCGCCGTGCGCAAGGCGCGTGAGAACTTCCCGGTCACCTTGTACACGGCCGCCGACTGCATCAATGAATGCAAGCAGGCGCGCGATCTGCTCAACGGCCGCGGCGTGCCCTTCACCGAGAAGATGCTGCAAAGGGCTGAGGATTCAGCCGAACTGAAAGCTCTGGT
The DNA here is from genome assembly GCA_008933675.1 of Dechloromonas sp. Lineage (GTDB taxonomy): Bacteria > Pseudomonadota > Gammaproteobacteria > Burkholderiales > Rhodocyclaceae > Azonexus. The sequence continues at coordinate 3,006 of WBUO01000043.1, read as the reverse complement.
CGGCGATGTCTTCGTTCCTTCGGTAAAGGTCGGCAAGCAGAGTTTCCGCGGCTTCGAGGCCGGCGCCTACAACAACCTGCTCGACCTCGCCGGCTATCCGAAGACTGCCGCCTATGGCAGCAAGCCGTCCGGCGGCCCGGCCCCCGCCGCGGCCCCGGCAGCGCCGCCAGCGGAAAAGCCGGCCGAGTAAACCGAATGCCGGCGCGGGGCTGTGGCAGAATCGCCATCCCCGCCGCCGCCCGCTCGCCATGAAAATCGCCTCCTGGAACGTCAACTCCCTGAAAGTCCGCCTGCCTCACCTGCTCGACTGGCTGGCCGAACAGCAGCCGGACGCACTCTGCCTGCAGGAGCTGAAGCTCGAAGATCACAACTTTCCCCGTGCCGAGATCGAGGCCGCCGGCTACCACGTCGTTTTCTCCGGCCAGAAGACCTACAACGGCGTCGCCCTGCTGGCCCGCCAGCCGATCACCGACGTGGTCTGCGGCAACCCCCTGTTCCCGGACGAACAGAAGCGTCTGATCAGCGGCACGGTGGACGGTGTGCGCATCATCGGTGCCTACATGCCGAACGGTCAGGAGGTCGGCTGCGACAAGTACGATTACAAGTTGCGCTGGTTCGACGCGCTGGCCCGCTGGCTGGAAGACGAACTGAAGGAGCATCCGCAACTGGCACTGTGCGGCGACTACAACATTGCACCGGACGACCGCGACGTGCACGACCCGCAACGCTGGCAGGACTGCATTCTTGTCTCCGCCCCCGAGCGCGCCGCCTTCCGCCGACTGCTCGACCTCGGCCTGAGCGACAGCTTCCGGCTGTTCGAACAGCCGGAAAAAACCTTCTCCTGGTGGGATTACCGGATGCTCGGCTTCCAGAAGAATCTCGGCCTGCGCATCGATCACATACTGCTCTCGGCACCGCTGGCCGCGCGCTGCACGGCTGCCGGCGTCGACCGGGCGCCGCGCAAGCGCGAGCGGCCATCCGACCATGCGCCGGTGTGGGCTAGCCTGAACTGAAATGATCAAGGCCATCGGCACCGACGACCGGCACAAGCTGCTCGCCCTCTACCCGGCCCTGGGCAATCTGCCGGCCGGGCGCCAGGATGACTTGCTGCAGCGGGCAGCCGTCATGCATCTGCCGGCCGGCACCCAGGTTTTCGGCGAACGCCAGCCCTGCCAGGGCTTCCCGCTGCTGCTCGAAGGCAGCATCAAGGTCTGCAAGCTGGCGGCCAGCGGGCGCGAACTGATGCTTTACCGGGTGGCGCCGGGCGGCTCGTGCATCATTTCGTCCAGCTGCCTGCTGGGCAGGAGCGACTACAACGCCCGTGGCATTGCCGAAACGCCGCTGACCCTGCTGGTGTTACCGGTCGCCGCCTTCTCGGAGCTGATGTTCGCCCATCCGCCGTTCAGGGATTTCGTCTTCCACCTGTTCGCCGAGCGCATCGGCGAACTGATGCAACTGGTCGAGGAAGTCGCCTTCGCCCGCCTCGACCAGCGGCTGGCCAAGCTGCTGCTGCTTCGCCAGGAGGATGTGCTGACCACCACCCACCAGCAACTGGCCGACGAACTGGGCAGCGTTCGCGAGATCGTCAGTCGCCTGCTCAAGGGTTTCGTCGCCCAGGGCGTCGTCACGCTCGGTCGCGAGCAGATCATCATCACCGACCGCCCGGGCCTGCAGCGCATTGCGACTGTGTGACCCAGGTTACAGACCGCGTCCGGCGCCGCCCATAAAGTTCAGCCCGTAACATTTCCTCACTTGACGGAGAACACGACATGAAAAGCAATGTTGGCGGCATCGACAAAATCCTGCGCATCGTCGCCGGTATCGCCCTGATCGCCTGGGCACTGATGGGTGGCCCGGTGTGGGCGTGGATCGGCGTCGTCCCCCTGGCCACCGGCCTGATGGGCTGGTGCCCGCTCTATCCGATCCTCGGCCTGAGCACCTGCCCGCTGAAGAAGGACTGAGTTCCTTCCGGAAGCTCCGAAAAGCGCCGCCTGCGGCGCTTTTTTTGTGCCTCTCCTGCCGACTCAGGGTGCCTTGCCCAGCGGCAACTGCCCCGCAGCAACCGCCTTGCGCACCAGCAGGAGTGCGCCGTCAGCGGTCAGGTGGCTGGAATCCCAGGCCAGCGGAACGAAACGATCCGGCTGGGTCGATATCAGGCACCCCTGCTCGTTACACAGCAGTTCGAGGGGGGAGAAATAGCCGACCCCGCTGCGCTTCGCCAGCGCCCGGATGCGTTCGTCGTGAGGCCGGATCCAGGTATTGAAACCGACCAGGCTGCGGTCGGCCTTGCCGGCAATGAAGAAGTTTCGGGCAATACTCGGCTTGCCGCCCTTGAAGGTCGGCAGATGGCCGACCAGCACGACATGCCGGACACCGGCTGCCTTGAGCCTGTCGATGGTTGCCGCCAGTTGCTCGTCGCCGAGCAGCGACCAGCCTTCCTTGCCGTCGTATATCGACCAGTGCCCGGCCAGCAGCACCAGTTCCGGCTGCAATGCCGGAATGCGGGCAAAGGTTTCGGCATTCATCCGCACACACTCGGGACGGTTGTCGACCGCAAAATCGAGCACCGGGGGACAACCGCTGGTTGAATACTGGGCGACGCGATAGCCCTGCTCAGCAGCCAGGGCAGCAATCCCCGGATACAGCGAAGCCGAGTGCGAATCGCCCCAGAGCATGACCAGCGGTCTGTCGGTGCCATCGGCCGCCGCACACTCCTCGGCGAAGATCGGTGAACTGCCGGCTTCGCCGCTGAGGAAGCAACGACCGTAACGATAGCCGGAACGCCAGTCGTAGGCCGGCAGTTCGGTCGCCTTGGCGATCGAGCGGAACTGCAGGCCGGCCCGTACGTAGGCGTTGTACCCCAGGAAACCGATCAGGGCGACGAGCACCAGCAGGGCTCCGGCCAGCCGCCGGCCATGCCGGCTGGTGCGTATCGGCCTTTCGACCAGGTAGTAAGTCAGGCCGGCGAGGATGATCGCCAGCAGTACGGCGGCAAACAGCAAGCCG
>WBUO01000395.1 GCA_008933675.1 Dechloromonas sp. | reverse complement strand
GATCCGCACCGGCCGAAGCGGGATAAGGCTTCGGCCGGTGCGGATCGGGGCTGGGGCGAACTCCGGCGCCGTATGAAGGGCAGCGCCCTTGGCAACAGCGTCTGGCCGCACGGGGTCGCCGAGCTCCGCTTCGGCTGAGACGGAGGCTGGTCGGCGTCTGACTGCGCCGGACCGGCCGTCATCCCCCTCCATCACGTCACTACCAGCAATGCGGGCGGCGCTTCTTCACGGAAGCGCCGCCCGCTTGCGTTTGCGTAAGGAACATCACCACCATGACCCATTCGCTGCACGCGCCCGTGCTCGCCTCGCTCATCATCATCCGCAACCGCCCGGAGTTTGCACCGGGCTCCGCCATCAGCACGCTGGCGCTGTTCACCGTCGAGCGCTTCGGGCGAAGGCAGGCCCGCTTCCATGTGCTGCACAGGGCGTTCCATCGCCGCACGCCGAGGGCCCGCATCATCGATGATCTGTGTGCTGGCATTGCGCCCGGCACCGAGTTGCTGGTTCGCATGCCCCAAATCGATGAGCACGCCCATCGCCATCAGAATGCAACCGGCGCAGCCCCCGGTGCCACGGATCTCGATCTGATCCAGCGCCAGTTGCCGGACAATACCATCGTCCCGGTCCAGATCAGCGACGCGCAGCTGGTCGACGCAGGGCGGGGGCTCGGCCTCGAAATGGCCGATGCTTGGTCCACGCCACTGCAGCGCAAGCGGCGCGCGCCGGAAGAAGCGATGGCGCTCTGGGCGATCTACACCGCCGCCTACTGCCGCGGGGCGGAGGCCAAGGTTTTATTCGCCGCCTTCAAGGCCTGGCGGGCGCTTCAGGACGCGCGGCCGATCACCTTCTGACCAGCATGCGGAGAGGGGGTGCACAGGTCCACCGGACCGGGACGCCAAACGCCGACGGCGTCGAGCGATCCCACAACCACGAGAGAGGGAAGGGAGGAGTGGGTTCAACCCACAGAAAGGAAAATGGAAATGACCAAGTTTACGTTCATCGATGTCGAAGCGGTCTGGGACGAGCAGCTGCATGAAGCCTACCGCGAGATCGACCCGCGGGGGGCTGCCAAGCAGAAGCGCATAGGCCAGGTTCTCCACCGCCTGCCGTGCAAGCGCATCATCGCAGCGGCCGCGTTCGACCTTGAGGTCGACACCAACGGGGCGATCAGTATCGGTGGGCTCTCCAGCTGGACCGAATACGAGCACGGCGACGAGCGCGAGGTGGTTACGCAGCTGTTCGAGCATCTGCGTGCCCGGCCGCAGCATCATGTGGTGACCTATAACGGCCTTGCCGCCGAAATCCCGCTCCTCAACCTGGCGGCCTTCGCACACCAGCTCGTTCTTCCGCAGCAGCTGCGGATCAATGCCTCGGCCTATGGGAACCGCAGCGCCTGGCGCCCGCACATCGACCTCGGACTACAGATGAAGGGACAGGGCCGGGACTGGGCCCATCTCAGCGAAATTGGCCTGCGCATCGGCCTGCCTTCCGATTTGTTCGTCGGCAAGGCCGACATCGCCGAGCCGCGCAATGGCGATGAGTGGCATGCCATGCGCCACCATGTCGGCACGGACTGCATCCTCACCGCCATCGTTGCCCTCGTCTATTGGCGGGCCAATGGCCTCATCGCGCTCGATCCGCTGGCGATGCTGCACAACATCGCCGACTGGTGCATCCGCAACCGGGCGGTTGCTGACGCGCACATCGAGCCGCTCGCACGCCTGCGGGCGCAGATGTTGGAGCAGATGGGCGCCTATAGGGACGAAGCGGCCTGACCTAAGCGCATGATAACGCGAACTTAGGGAATGCGGCTGTAGTTTCAGCCACATGCTTGGTCGCTGCAAGACGCAATGGTCTCTACCCATTCATGCGCGCGAGGCGGGAAATTCGGACAGCCTGTCCGAATTTTTCCGCTTCGGCGCATGACCATGTAGGAGCGAGTTGCGTGTCCGTGCCCAATGACCGCCTTTCTCCTGAGCGCAATCTGACGGCGGACGAGATCCGCGCCGAGCTTGCACGCGTGAAGCCCGGTGCTACCGATGCTCTGGGTGAAGCCATCGCCGGTCATGCCAAACGGTCCGGCCAGCATCCCCGGGAGCTCCTTAACGAAGTTATCGCTAGGGCGCTGACCACACGCGCCATTCCAGCCGACGTCGCTTTCGAAGCAGTGCTCGCCGGGATCGCCCGCTCCATTGCCAGCGGCATCAATATCGCGCGCGCGCGCGGGAAGATCGTGGATCTGCCAGTCGAGGAGCTATTCGAAACGCTACCGGTTGGCGGCTACATCGTGTCCTCGCCGGACGAGATCATTGAGCGCGAGCGGATACGCCAACTCTGCGCTGATGCGATCGAACGGCTTGCCAGAAATGATGCCAAGCGCGCGGCTCTGATTGATGCCATCGACCAGGGAATGCGAGGTGAAGACCTCGCTGACGCTCTCGAGATCAGTAAGCGCGATCTGGCATCGATGCGGAAGGCGCTGAAGCGCGAGGTGCAGCGTATCTGGCCGGAGGTCGCCGAACAGATCGCCGGAGTATGACCAGTGGCACCGCGCACGGACGGACTCGATCACACTTGACTAAGGATACCGTCCAGATTGATCGCCGTTACGAACGGCACCGCAAGGGCCGCGAAGTGCGCTTTGCCGCAGGCGATCTGGGCCTTCTCAGCCTCGCGTAGCGTGTTCAAGTCCCCTTTGCTCTCGCTAACCAGATAGATATCTTCGCGGTCTTCGTATTGGCGCACGATTGCCCAGTCGGGGTTGTAGGTGCCTAGAGGCGTCGTCACCTTGAACCCCTGCGGAAGCTTGGCGAACACCTTGATCGCGCCGCTGATATCGAGCGCCTGCGCAATCGCCGCTTCGATGTTGGAGTCGGTGACGATGTGGTCGAGCGGGGCATGGGCCACCGGCACCATGCGATCGAGCGGCACCTCATCCTCCTCGCGGAAGAGACCCTGTGCCCACCGCTCATCTAGCGGTTTGTATACGATCCCGTCCGTCATCATCAGCCGCTTGCCAGCCTGGATGATGGCGACCGCTGCGTCGACGAAAGCCGACGGATTGATTGTTGCGTCTTCGAGCCGGCCAGACTGGACGAGAATTTCCGCTATCACCTTGCGCGGCAACTCCGTCCGGTTCTGCAGCTCCCCAAGCAGATCGGGCAAATCGAGCTTCGTCGTGGCTAGCCGCTGCGGCGCCGAGGTGCTGCGCTTCTCGCCGGCCACCCCTTCGCGGCCGATCAGCATGTCGGCCAGTTCGAAGGTGACGCGAGCCTCACCCGGTCTCGGCATATCCGCCAATGCCTTCGCGCAGCGAGCGATGAGCGCCGAATCGTCGAAGCTCAGCCGGTAGGTCGTCTTGCGGCTTATCCGCTTCCACAACTCCTGGAA
>WBUO01000394.1 GCA_008933675.1 Dechloromonas sp. | reverse complement strand
GCGTGGAGCGCCTTGTGGCAAGGCAGGCAGAGGACGACGCGTTTGCGCCGCCGTGCCGCCGCGACCTGTTTCCAGAGCGGGGTATCCTTCATGTCCGCCAGTCGACGGCTGTGATGGACCTCGCATGGATTGTCGGTCGAGCCACAGTATTCGCACTGCTTCGCCCGAAGCCGATCCATCACGTCCGAGCGCCCCTTCGTGAAGTGAGGGACTGCCCAGCGATCAACGTTCGGTCCGAGGTTCGGCAGCCGGTCGATATGCTTTAGATTGAAGACAGCAACCGACCGTTCCTTACCGTCCACCTTGAAGCGGACGGCGAGTCCATCCCGTGTCTTGAGACGGTGGGCGACCTGATTGACCGACAGCCGCAGCTTAAACGCCAGCGTCTTCAGCAAGCTGGTTTCCCAGAGGAACCACAGCTTGCGAAGGCTGAACTTCGCGACGTAGGCCAACCGGTAATAGTTGGCGATCCCGCGCATCTCTGCGTTGTATGCCAGCACGATCTCCAGCATCGAGCTGTCGACCAGATACCGGCGGTGCATCGCCTTCAGACGCCCGAGGTCACCATAGCCCTTGCGTTGATTGAACCGCACGAGCCTGTCGTGCGGAACGCGGAGGTGGATGCGGTCTGCGCAGTCGCGCGAACGCACGACCCGCCTGCCCAGCTTCGTCCGCCGGACCCTGCTCCCGGTCACGGTGATGACCGTGTAGCCGAGGAACATGGTCCCCTTCGACGCCTTGCTCACCTTGCTCTTTTCCGGCGACGCTTCGAGGCGAAGGTGGAGACGGAGATAATCCGTCACCTGTGCCATCACCTCTCGGGCATCCGCCTTCGAGCCGATCACGCCGATGATGAAGTCGTCGGCGTAGCGGCAGAACAACAGCCGTTTGAAGTTCGGGTCGAGCCCATTCTTCGACGGCATGGTGGAGCGTTCCGTCTCCATCTCCCGGATCTTGGCGAGGACCGCCTGCGCTTCGGCCTCGCGGCCTTCGCTCAGCAGCCTCTCGACCCGGAGGCGACGTTTATACATGCCGGTGGTAAGGTTGCGGTATCTCGGATTCTCGGCCCTCCGTTCGCCCCGGTCGAACCGCGCCTTCATCTCCGTCAGGAACTGATCCAGCTCGTGCAGATAGATGTTGGCGAGGATCGGTGAGACGACGCCACCTTGCGGCGTGCCGCTATAGGTGGCGTTGAAGGACCAGTCCTCCATATACCCGGCCTTGAGCATTCCTTCGATCAGGCGGATAAACCGCTTGTCGTCGATCTTCCTGTTGAGCAGGTCGATCAGGATGCCGTGGTCGATATTGTCGAAGAACCCGACGACATCGACGTCCACCAGCCATTTCACACCAGTCCAGGTGTCCTTGATGGTCTCAAGGGCGGTGTGGCAGGATCGGCCACGCCGGAAGCCATGCGAGCGCGGCGAGAACACCGGCTCGTATATGCGTTCCAGTAGCAGCTTCACCGCCGCCTGAACCAGTTTGTCGCTGGCCGTTGGGATGCCCAGTGGGCGTGTTTTCCCATTGGCCTTTGGGATTAAGACCCTACGCACGGGGGCGAAGCGGTAGCTGCCGTCTGTGATTTGCCCGATGATCCGTTCGACCCGCTCTAGGGAGAACCCGTCGAGCGTTTCGTCGGTGACGCCGGGCGTGAGTGCGCCCCGGTTGGAGGCGATCTCGGCATAGGCCTGCTCCCACAGGAGCGGGTCTGCCATCATACGCGACAAGCCATTGATCCGCTTGCCCTGTCTCGACAGGGTTGGGATCGATTCCAGTCGCCGTTGCAAGGTATCGGGTAGCATCAGCACGCCCACCCTGTTGGCTGACCAGTCTCGCAAGCACTGCCGCCCTTCACCCGATCAGTGAGGAGTCCCGCGCCGGTTGCCCGGCATCTTTCGTCCGTGATCGTCCATCTGGAGATGGCTGTCCGGGGCATTACCCCCGGCATTTGGCTACTATGACGGCTCTGTCGCCATGTGGGTCGCTGACGCGCCCATTTAGGCGATCCCGTGTTTACGCGAATAAGGAGATGCGATGCGGTTAGGCGCTCCGTTCGTCCCTTTGATCCCACCGATGGTGGGCAGGCCGCGCAGGCTGGGTCGAGGATGTCTAATAGCACCACCCTCTTCTTGGATCGGCTCTCAGTCGCAAACCGATCTCTGCGCGGTGCGGCGTTGCAACCATCGCTACGCCGCTGTCGAGGATAAAACCCTGAGGACTGGAGTTCAGGCAGTGTAGCTTTCGCCGTACGCACCTTGCGATGACCCGCCCGGCCTACGATGGCTTCGGCAGTTTGGGCCTTTTCCCGACATGCTATGGTCCCGTTCCTCTTTCGAGATTTCAGCCGGTTCATCACCGGCACCGGTAAGTCGGGGACGCATGGATTTTCCCAGCTATCCAGAAGACATATCTTCACTCCTTTATTCGCGCCGACACGGCGCACGATCAATTCTTCGCGCGCATAGTCCTTGCTGCCGAACGCATTGCGCAGATTGCGATTGAGGCGCGACGGGTGGCCGCTGGCATGACAGAGTTCGTGCAGCGCCGTCCGGTAGAAATTGATCTGTTCGTGGAAGGCCGGTTGCGGGGGCACCTGCACATAGTCGGCGCTCGGGACATAGTAGGCCTTGTCCCCACCGATGCGGAAATCGACGCCCGATGCCGCAATGACCGCTTCGGCGATCGGCACGACTTGGCGTTCGGGAAGCGGTGCGGGGTCGGTGGCAAGGCCGGGGCGCAAGCCTTCGCACTGTGCGAGTAGGGTAGGCCGGCAAGGTCTCAGAGAGAACATTGCTCGGCCCCCCTCCGAACCGGACGTGCACCTTTCAGCGCATCCGGCTCTCCACGACTGCGTGCTATCCGCCGTTGGCGGTAGGTTGGTTGACCGGCGTGGATGCTATTATGGCAAGCTACGCATAGGACAACGCGCTTGCGCTGCCGTGCTGCCTGCATATGGCGAGACAGTCCGGCATATTGCATCTCCGCGACCCGGCGGACGTGATGGATTTCGCAGGGCAGGTCTTCCCGACCACAGCGCTCACATTGGCGAGCATTGAGCCGTTCGACCAACTCTGTCCTGCTAAACACGAACTGGGCTGAGCGGGGGTTATCGACCCCGCCCCACGTTCGCACATGTTGTCGCAGGTCCTTCAACTGCCACAGCTTGATCGCGCGGGTTTCATCTCCCACCTCGAAGCGGATGAAGAAGTCCATCCCACGCCGCAGTCTGGCGAAGACGCTGCGAGCCGATGTCCTATGCTTGGCGGCGATGGTTTTGACGCAGGAGAACAGGGCGAAGTAACCGCCTTTGTTCAACTTGCGCTTCACGTCGTCAGCTAGGGCATAATAGTTCGCAAAGCCGCGCCATTCGGCATTGTAGGCAAGGACGATCTCCACAT
>WBUO01000393.1 GCA_008933675.1 Dechloromonas sp. | reverse complement strand
GCACATCGGGCGCGCCCTTGACGCAGAGCAGGACATGCTCGCCGTCATGATGGAAGGTGGCCATGAATTTGGTTGCCGAGTCGAAGGGAATCTCGGCGATGCGCGGCAGATGCTCGACGGCCTCTCCCGGCTGCACTCCGGCCTTGGCCGCCAGCGCCAGCAGCGCCCCTTCGGTCGGATCGCCGATAAGGGCACCGTCGCGGATCCGGGCATCGACGCAGAGTGCCGCCGGCAGCAACAGCCTACGCAGTTCATCGGCGGCCGGCCCGACATCCTCGATCTGCCCGACATTGCCATAACCCTCGCCGCTGACGGTATGGCGCCGGCCCCGGCAGTAAAGCGCCCGGGCGGTCATCTGGTTGAGCGTCAGCGTGCCGGTCTTGTCGGAACAGATGACCGTGGTGCAGCCGAGTGTTTCCACGGCAGCCAGTTTCTTGACGATGGCGTGGCGCTTGGCCATGCGATGCATGCCCAGCGCCAGGGTGACCGTGACCACCGCCGGCAGGCCTTCCGGGATGGCAGCAACGGCCAGTGCGATGGCGGTCATCGCCGTCTGCAGCAGTTCGTCGCCACGCATCAGGCCCATGATGAAGATCAGGCCGACGACGCCGCTGGCGATGATGGCCAGGCGCTTGCCCAGACCGTCCAGCTGTACCTGCAGGGGCGTCGCGCCTTCGGCCGTCTCGGCCAGCAGGCAGGCCAAGCGGCCCATTTCGCTGTGCATGCCGGTGGCCGTGACGACGGCCTCGAGACGGCCACGGGTGACCACGGTATTCATGAACAGCATGTTGTTGCGCTCGGCGAGCACCGCCGATTCGGGCACCGCTTCAGGCAGCTTGGCCACCGCTTGCGATTCGCCGGTCAGGGCTGCCTCGGCCACTTCGGCACCATGCGCCGAGAGCACGCGGGCATCCGCCGGAATGCGGTCGCCGGCTTCCAGCAGCAGGATGTCGCCAGGCACCAGATCGGCCGCGTCGATCTGCTGGATGACGCCGTCGCGGCGGACGCGGGCGCTCGGCGCCAGCATGTTCTTCAGCGCCGCGAGGGCGGCTTCGGCACGGTGTTCCTGGAAAAAGCCGAGGGTCGCATTGAGCAGCACGACAATACCGATGACGATGGCGTCCTTGAGGTCGCCGATGGCACCTGCCAGCACCGCGGCAGCGATCAGGATCAGAACGAGCAGGCTTTTGAACTGGTCGAGGAACTTCTGCCAGGCGGGCCGCGGCGGCTTTTCCGCCAGACGGTTGGCACCGTGCCCGGCCAGCCGGCAGAGCACCTCCTCGCGCTTCAGACCGGCGACCGGATCGACCGCCAGCTGATCGACGCAACGGGCAGCCGGCAAGGCATGCCATGACGCTTTATCAGGCGTAATCATCGTTTCGGCTCCCAAGTGCTTGGCCATCAAGAATTTGCCTTCAGACCGCCGGCCGTGGCGCCGGCACATGCAGCAGCACGCTGACCCGCTCCCTGCCCTGGCGGACGACGGTCAGGCCGATACGCTCGTTACCCCGAAGATAGTCGACGCGCTCCTCGTCCCGGGTCGCCGCCAGCATCTCCTGGCGATAGCCTTTGGCGCTGAAGCCGCTGGCGTAGTGCGCGAGTACCGCGGCAAAATCGGCCTCGCCCTCGTAGCGCACCTTGATCAGCTCACCGTCGCGCTGCCACTCGACACGCGTCAATCCGGGAAAGCGCTCCACCGGCGCCGGGTCGCTGCCAGAGACTTCACGCGCCACCTCGGGCTGGCCCAGCGAACGCAGGCTGTCCATCACCACGGCGGCGCCCGGAACGTTCTTGTCTACCTGCTCGATGACGGTGCGCGCGGCCGCCGGTGCAGCATCGACCCCGTCACGCATCACGCCGGCCAGCCAGCCGGCGGCACTGACCGCCGCCCACAGGGTCAGGGCGGCAAGGACCAGGAATCCGATCAGCAGCGGTAACCACAGGCGCCGAGCGATACTGAACAGGCGACCGGCAGCAGCCGCCAGCAGGGAACGGGCGATCAAACTCATCTCACACCTCCTTCGCGGACATGACCAAGGGGCCGAACTCGCGGCTACGGGAACGGCGACGCTGCAGATTGCGCGCCGCCCGATCGACCGCCCGGGCAATCGCCACATGCGGATCGTCGGCGATCTCCTCGATCACCACGTCACGCATGCGCGGTAGCGGGATGCGCAGGCGGCACAGCTTGTCGTTGCCACCGCGCGGCCCGTTGATGTCGGACAGGCTGAGGAAGACCGTCCCCAGTTCGCGGCTGGCCCGGTCGAGGCCGAAGGCCAGGCGCCGACGAATGAAATCGCGCAACTGTTCGCTCAGTTCCAAGCCCCGGGTTTGTATCTCGATGTGCATTTCTTCTCCGTGAGTGATGAACGTGGAGACACGATAGGGGGGAAAAATGCTTTAATAAATACGAATAATCATTCACAACATTTCGTTAAACACCGAAACATAAGGATGAACCTGAAGCATTTGCGCTATTTCTGGACCGTTGCCCAGATGGGTGGCGTCAGCCGGGCCGCCGAGCATCTGAAACTGACCCCGCAGACGGTCAGCGGACAGTTGCGCCTGCTTGAGGAAGACCTGGGCACCGCCCTTTTCCGCCCTGCCGGCCGCGGCCTGGAGTTGACCGAAAGCGGCCGCCTGGCCTTTTCCTACGCCGACGAAATCCTGCAACTGGGCAGCGAGATGCGGCAGGCGCTGACGGCGCGCCAACAGCAAGCGACGCCGATCCTGCGCATGGGCATCAGCGATGTCGTACCCAAATCCTTCGCCCAGCGACTACTAGCGCCACTTGGCGACTTGCCCGAGCCGGTCCGGCTGGTCTGCCGGGAAGGCGGTATCGACATGCTGCTCGGCGAACTGGCCCTGCAACGCATCGACATGATCGTCGCCGATCGACCGATGTCATCCGGCATGGCGGTGCGCGGCCACAATCACAAACTGGGTGAAAGCGCCCTGGCCTTTTTCGCCGTTGCCGATCTGCTCAACGACCAGCGCAGCTTTCCCGCCTGCCTGAACGACGCGCCACTGCTCCTGCCCGGAACCAATGCCGCCGTCCGCGGCCATATCGACCGCTGGCTCGACGACCGCCGCCTGACTCCCCGCCTGATGGGCGAATTCGACGACGGCGCGCTGATGAAGGCCTTCGGCCAGGCGGGCGCCGGATACTTTCCCGGCCCGGCGGTGCTGGCCGGGGAAATCTGCGCGCGCTACAAAGTCCGCTGCGTCGGTTGCGTCGAGGAAATCCGCGAGGCATTCTGGCTGATCACCGCCGAGCGCCGCATAGTCCATCCGGCCATCATCACCGTCATGGCCTCGGCACGCGCCGCCCTGTTTGCCAACGCCAGTCCGGCCGAATGAGCCGGCCGCAGCACGTCCGCCCCCCCCGCCGCCATTCCCGGGCGTTGGCAAACAGGGC
>WBUO01000042.1 GCA_008933675.1 Dechloromonas sp. | reverse complement strand
GGCTCGACGGCCTGGCGGTCGCGGCGGCCAGGCAATTCGGCGGACGGCCGACGCAGCGTGCGACACTGCATCTGAAGCTGGCTTTCCTCGGCGATGTCGGCAGCAGCCAGTTGCCGGACGTGCTTGCAGCCGGGGAGCGGGTAGCGGCTGCGCCTTTCACGCTGCATGTCGACCGGCTCGGCTTCTGGCCCCACAACCACCTGCTCTGGGCCGGCTGCGCGCCGGTCACCGGTCTCGATCTCCTGGTCGCCCGGCTCGATGCTGCGCTGTCCGCTACCGGCCATCCCTTGCCCGCCAGGGGGCGCAACTTCCGGCCGCACCTGACGCTGGTTCGCAAGATTTACGGGACTCCGCCGCAAGCGGAAATCGATCGCCTGCTGGCAGATGATTTGCCTGAATGGCGGTGCGCGCGCTTTCGTCTCGTCGAATCCCGCCTGTCGGCCAGCGGTCCGGGTTACAGCACGCTGGCGGAGTTCGCGCTGGCCGCCTGAGCGTTCCATTGCCGGCGGGCAGCGATTCAGTGCGGGCGCGGCAGGGTCAGGCGGGCGAGCAGGCCGCCGCCGGGGTTGGGCAGGAGTTCGAGGCGGCCGTCGTGCAGGCGGGCGATACGCTCGACGATGGCCAGGCCGAGACCGGTACTGCCGGCTCCCGTACGTGCCGTCTCCAGGCGGGTAAATGGGCGCTTGAGCCGTTCGGCTTCGGCGGGCGGAATGCCGGGGCCATGGTCGATCACTTCGATGCGGACTTCCGCATCGCTGCTGCTTGCCTGGAGAAGCATGTCGCCACCGCCGTATTTGGCGGCGTTATCGATCAGATTGCCGATGGCGCGAGCCAGAGCCTTGGGGCGGACCGCCAGTGCGGGCAAGGGGGCGAGGGCCAGGTGCAGGGCATAGCCAGCGGCAAGCTTGCGTTCGCCGATGTCGGCGAGCAGTTCGTTCAACTCGGTCAGTTGCGGCGTTTCTCCCGACTCGTGACGGGCGTAGTCCATGAACTGCGAGATGACGGCTTCCATTTCACCGATGTCGGCAATCACACCCTGGCGGGCGGATTCGTCGGCGATGCTCATTTCGGCCTCAAGGCGCAGCCGGGTCAGCGGTGTACGCAGATCGTGCGAAATGCCGGCAAGGACTTCCGATCGATCCTTCTCATGGCGCTCCAGGCTGCTGGCCATCGCATTGAAGGCGCCGGCCAGACGGCGCAGTTCCTCGGCACCGCTTTCGGCCAGCGGGGCCGGTGTCCGACCGTGCCCGACGGTATCTGCCGCTTCGGCCATTGCCCGTAACGGCTTGCTGATGCGCGAGGCGATCAGCCAGGCGACAACCAGCGCCAGGGCGAGGGCCAGCAGTCCCCAGGTCAGCCAATGGCCGGCGACGCTGCGGGTTGCCCGCTCGCTCGGCAGAATCAGCCAGAACTCCTCCTCGTCCTGCTCGTCGAGGCGAAAACTGATCCAGAAGCCTGCTTGGTCGTTGACCTGGGCGGCGACGCGGGTCTGCGGGCCGAGGCGGGCGATCAGTTCGCGTCGTACCAGGCGCTGGAAGCGGGTATCCGGCATGGGAACCAGCTGGTCGTCGGCTTCTGCCGGCAGCAGGCGAATACCTTCGCGCGAACCGAGTTCCTCGAACAGGCGCAGGCGTTTGTCGGCGGCTGCCGAGAGCAGCGAGGCGCGGACCAGGTTGACGGCCGAAGCTCCCAGTTGTGCCGTTTCACGGGCTCGCGGTTCGGCTTCGATATAGCGGAACAGGCTCAGCCAGGCAGCGGTGGTCAGCAGCACCAGGGCCGCCAGCAGCAGGAAGGTGCGCGCCAGCAGGGTGCGCGGCATCATGCCTCGCGCTTGTTGCCGTCCGGCACGAAAACGTAACCGAATCCCCAGATGGTCTGCAGATAGCGGGGTTGTGCCGGGTCTGCCTCGATCAGCTTGCGCAGACGGGAAATCTGCACGTCGATGGCGCGGTCGAAGGGCCCCTGCTCGCGGCCACGTGCCAAGGTCATCAGCTTGTCGCGCGACAGCGGCTGGCGCGGGTGCTGCAGCAGCACCTTGAGCACGGCGAACTCGCCGGTGGTCAGCGGCAACAGCTCCTCGCCGCGACGCAGGGTGCGGGCCGCCAGATCGACCTCGATGCTGCCGAAACGGAGGATTTCACTGTCGTCTTCCGGCGAACCCGGCGGGCGGTGTTCCTGGCGGCGCAGTACGGCATGGATGCGGGCCAGCAGCTCGCGCGGATTGAACGGCTTGGGCAGATAATCGTCGGCGCCCATCTCGAGACCGACGATGCGATCGACGTCGTCGCCCTTGGCCGTCAGCATGATGATCGGCGTATGGTCGCCGCCGCCGCGCAGGCGGCGGCAGATCGACAGGCCGTCCTCGCCGGGCAGCATCAGGTCGAGAACGACGAGGTGGAAATGTTCGCGGCTGCGCAGCTTGTCCATCTGCTTGCCGTCGGCGGCAGACTTGACGGCGAAGCCCTGTTCGCCGAGATAGCGGGTCAGCAGCTCGCGAAGGCGGATGTCGTCATCGACGACCAGAATGTTCTGTGTGATCTCGTTCATGCGCTGAGAGTAAAGGCTGGCGGACGTGGCCGGGCGGAAAATGGTAACAAGGATTTGCCGGCCAACCGAGGGAAACATATCCTTACACTTGTAGTCCGTCATCCGGCAGGTGCCGACGGACAATCTCCCCATCGAATCGCCCGCTGCACAATCATGAACTCCCGTCCTGCCGTCTTCTTCCTGTTGATCGTCCTGCTTGGCTCGTCGTTCGCCGCCGTGGCCCGCGACGAGCGGCGCGATCTGGCGCCGGAGGAGCGTCGCGAGATGCGCCAGCAGATGCGTGATCACTGGCGACAGGAGCGTGAGTTGCGCAACGAGGGCGATCGTCGCTGGCGGGATGTCGGGCCGGAAGAGCGCCAGCGTCTGCGTGAGGAGATGCGCGAACATCGCGGGCGTTCGGACGACGGCGGCCGAAGGGGGGGCCGGCGCGATTGAGAATCCCGGTCGGTCGGGGCCTCCGGTAAAATGCGGCCCCATGTTGATTCTTGCCCTGGAAACCTCCACCGAGCTCGGTTCCTGCGCCCTCTGGCGCGATGGCGCGCTGCTTGAGCGCACTTGCCCGGCCGGCCGCTCGCATTCCGAAACGCTCCTGCCATTGATTGGCGAATTGCTGCGCGACGCCGGGACGACGGTCGGCGCGCTCGATGCCATCGCATTCGGTGCCGGTCCGGGCGCCTTTACCGGCTTGCGGGTCGCCTGCGGTGCTGCGCAAGGGCTGGCCGTGGCCGCCGATCTGCCTCTGCTGGGGGTGACCAGTCTCGAGGCGATGGCCGTGCAGACCGGTGACGGGAATGTACTGGCCTTGCTCGATGCGCGGATGGGGGAAATCTATGCTGCCCGTTATCGTGTCGCGGATGGCCATTGCCTGTTGCAAGGCGAAATCCGCGTACTGGCGCCGGCCGATCTGCCGTTGCCCGAAGTTTCCGGATGGCGGGCCTGCGGTAATGCGCCCTCTGCCTATCCCGAACTGCAGAAGCGCCTGCTGGCGGCCGATATCGGTTTCGTTCCCGGCGTCCTGCCGACGGCCGCTGCGGTGGCGAGACTGGCGGCACCCCGGCTGGCTCGTGGCGAAGGCATCGATGCCGCACTTGCGGCACCGCTGTATGTTCGCGACAAGGTGGCCAAAACCGTGGCCGAGCGCCTGCATGAAGGCGGCCGGGCGTGAGCGCATTGCCGCTGACGGCCGAATTCTTCCCGATGAACGCGCGCGACCTCGATGCGGTGGCCGCCCTGGAGGCCAGCTTGCAGGCCTTTCCCTGGTCGCGCGGCAACTTCGCCGATTCGCTGGCCGGCGGTCACAGTGTCTGGGTGTTGCGCCTGGGCGGTGAGTTGATTGGTTTTTCGGTCGTCATGCGGGTGATCGACGAAGCGCATCTTCTCAACATCGGTGTCGACCACCGCCATCAGGGGCGCGGTCATGGCGCACGGCTGTTGCGTCACGCCATGGAGTGCGCACGACTGGGCGGCGCCAGCAAGATATTTCTCGAGGTTCGTCCGTCGAATGCGCGGGCTGTCGACCTGTATCGGCACTTCGGGTTCCGCCAGATCGGCTTGCGCAAGGGCTACTATCCGGCTGCGGTCGGGCGTGAGGACGCGCTGATTTTTGACAAGGAACTGGCATGAGCCTGAGTCGTGAACAGATGCTGGCGGAAATGGGGATCACCCCGCGCTGGGTGTTGCGCGAAACGGCCGAAGCGGTCGGGGCAGCCGACATGTCGGCTGCCGGGGGGGCACCTTCCGATGGCGAGGTATCGTCCCCGGCCGGCGAGCCGCCGCTTGCCGTGCCGGAGCCGGCTGTTGTCCAGCCAGGCATTCCTTCGCCTGATGCCTTGCCGGGTGGCGGGGGCTGGTCGGAGCTGGCGGCCGAGGTGGCGGCCTGCCGGGCCTGCCCGCTGTGCCAGCAGCGCCAGCAGGCGGTGCTCGGTGTCGGCGACCGGCAGCCGGAATGGTTGTTCGTCGGCGAAGGTCCGGGGGCTGAGGAGGATGCACGCGGCGAGCCTTTCGTCGGACAGGCCGGCAAACTGCTCGACAACATGCTGGCGGCACTCGATATCGCCCGCGGCAATCAGGTGTATATCGGCAATGCGGTCAAATGCCGGCCACCCGGCAACCGGACACCGGAGGCGGACGAGATCGCCACCTGTCGTCCCTTCCTGGAGCGCCAGATCGCGTTGCTCAAGCCGAAGATCATCGTCCTGCTCGGCAAGGTCGCGGTGCAGGGTGTCCTGCGCGAGGACAAGTCATTGGCGTCGTTGCGCGGGCAGCGTTTCGAGTATGCCGGGATCCCTGTCGTCGTCACCTACCATCCGGCCTATCTGCTGCGCAATCTGCCGGACAAGGCCAAGGCCTGGGAGGATCTGCTGTTTGCCCGGCGCGTGCTGCGGGCAGGGAGCGCCGGCAAGCTGCTGTAAGACGGCCGCTCAGTGCGGCGAGTCGTCCAGATGCTGGACGTCGTCCTGTTCCCGCTGGTTGAGCAGGTGGCGCTCGCGGATCAGGTACATCAGACCGCTGACGAACAGGCCGAAGAGGGTTACCACCCAGTAGATCGAGATGTCCATCCGGATCATCAGGTAGTAGAGGCCGGTCATCACGAGGATAGACAGGTTCTCGTTGAAGTTCTGCACGGCGATCGAGTGACCGGCCCCCATCAGGATGTGGCCGCGATGCTGCAGCAGGGCGTTCATCGGTACGACGAAGAAACCGGAGAGCGCGCCGATCAGGATCAGCAACAGGATGGCCAGCCACATTTCGTGCACGAAGTTCATGAACAACACGATGATGCCCATGGCGATGCCGAGCGGAATGACCCGTACCGATTTGCGCAGGGTGATGAAGCGGGCGGCGATGATCGCGCCGGCGGCAACGCCGAAGGCGACAACTCCCTGCAGCATGGATGACTGCGACAGGTTGAGGTTGAGCGCCACTTCAGACCACTTGATGACGATGAACTGCAAGGTTGCGCCGGCCCCCCAGAACAGCGTGGTGACGGCCAGCGAGATTTGTCCGAGGCGGTCCCGCCAGAGCAGCGACAGGCAGTGGTTGAATTCGTGAACCAGATAGAAGGGATTTTTCTTCAGCGGCTTGTGGTCTACGCCGGTGTCCGGGACATAGACATTGAACAGTGCTGCCAGCAGGTAGAGCACGGCGACGACGGCGACGGCCATCTCGCCGGTCGTGTCGATGCCGGTGTCGATCAGCGGCAGGTCGAAGGCCAGCAGGTTCTGGGAAACGCCAGGCTGGATCAGCATGCCGCCGATGACGACGCCGAGGATGATGGCGCCGACGGTGAGGCCTTCGATCCAGCCGTTGGCGACAACCAGCAGGCGGTGCGGCAGGTATTCGGTGAGGATGCCGTATTTGGCCGGCGAGTAGGCAGCGGCCCCGAGGCCGACGACGGCGTAGGCCAGCAGCGGGTGGGCGCCGAAGAACATCATCGAGCACCCGGCGATCTTGATCGTGTTGCTGATCAGCATCACCCTTCCCTTGGGCATCGAATCGGCGAAGGCGCCGACGAAGGCGGCAAGCGCCACATAGGAAACCGTGAAGAAGGTTTTCAGCAGCGGCTCGTACTCGGTCGGTGCCTGCATTTCGCGCAGGGCGGCAATGGCGGCGATGAGCAGGGCATTGTCGGCCAGCGCGGAAAAAAACTGCGCGGCCATGATGATGTAGAAGCCGAATGGCACGGGAAAATTTTGTCTCGTTATAACTTTGGTCGAGGGTTATACCACGCTTTCCGCCGGGCGCAAGGCTTGTCGATCGGCTGGAAATATGCGTGAAAAACGGCCGGCCATGGCTCTTGCCACGGGGCAACCAAAACAGCCTGCAGGGCTTCGATTATCGGGTGATGACGCCGGCAAGTCATTGGCGTGACAGCGTATATGCCGCCTGCCGGCGAACAGGCCGGCAGGCGTCGGCGGAATGTGTTTGAATATCGCCCGCACACATGAGGAGAGTCACCATGGCTGACCGGCGCCTGCAGGTCTTTCATGCCGTAGCAAGAAACCTGAGTTTTACCCGGGCGGCCGATGCGCTGTTCATGACACAGCCGGCCGTGACCTTCCAGATCAAGCAGCTGGAGGAGCAGTACGGCACGCGTCTGTTCGAGCGCCGCCATGGCAGCATTTCCCTGACCCCGGCGGGCGAGCTGGTGCTTTCCTACGCCGAGCGCATTCTTGCTCTGTCCGACGAGATGGATACGCGCCTCGCTGAAATGACCGGCGAGATGCGCGGCCCCTTGCTTGTCGGTGCCAGCACGACGATCGCCGAATTCATGTTGCCGCGCGTGCTCGGCGAATTCAACGCGCTTTATCCGCAGGTCCGGGCGCGCCTGATCGTCGCCAACTCGGAAAGCATCGAAGGGCGGGTCGCCGAACATACTCTCGACATCGGGTTGATCGAGGCGCCGGCCAAGCTGTCCGGCCTGAGCAGCGTGGCTTGCTGCGAGGATGATCTGCTGGTTATCTGCGCCCCCGACTATCCCCTGGCGGAAATGGCCTCGGTGACACCGAAGCTGCTGGCCGACTACGAATTCATCTCGCGCGAGCCCGGTTCCGGCACGCGCGAGATTACCGACGCCTATTTCCGTGCGCATCAGATCGAGCCGCAGGCGTTGAAAACGCAGATGGAACTGGGCAGCCCGGAGGCGCTGAAAGGCGTGGTGGCGACCGGCCTTGGCTATGCCATCGTGTCGCGGGCGGTGGTCGACAAGGAGCTGCGCCTGGGCGGGCTGGTGGCCATTCCCCTGCAGCCGCCGCTCAAGCGCAGTCTGTATCTGGTCTATCCGCAGGATCGCTTCCAGTCGCGTCTGGCAGCGACCTTCATCGATTTTGCCGGCAGGAAACTGAAGGAGTTCGCCGAATGACGGTATCCCGTCCGATCCATGTCCATATTGCTCCGGCCGCCATCCGCGACAACTACCGGCTGGCCAAACGCCTGGCCCCGGCCGCCCGTGCCTGGGCGGTGATCAAGGCCGATGCCTACGGTCATGGCCAGTGGCGGGCCGTCGAGGCGCTGCGCGACGAGGCGGATGGTTTTGCGCTGCTGGAATGCGAACAGGCCGTGGCTTTGCGTCAGGCGGGCGTCACCCAGCCGTTGCTGCTGCTCGAAGGCATTTTTTCGCCGGCCGACGTGGCGGCTGTCGTCGAGCACCGGTTGACGACAGTCGTGCATTGCTGCGAGCAGCTCGCCTGGCTGACTGCTGCCTGCCCGGCCGAGACGCCGCTCAGCCTGTGCCTGAAACTCAATACCGGCATGAACCGCCTCGGCTTCACTGCTGCCACCCTGCCGCGGGCACGGGAGCTGCTGCGCCGGTTGCCCCATGCCGATATCACCTTGATGACGCATTTTGCCGAAGCCGACGGCGTCCGTGGCATCGACTGGCAGCTGCAGCGATTCCGCGGGCTTGCCGGGGACTGGCAGGGGACTGTCAGCCTGGCCAATTCGGCGGCCATCCTGCGCCATCCGCAGACACATGCCGACTGGGTGCGGCCGGGCATCATGCTCTATGGCGCCAGCCCCTTTGCCGACCAGAGCGCCGCCGAACTCAGTCTGCGCCCGGCGATGACGCTGAGCAGCCGGATCATCGCCGTACAGGAGCTGGATGCCGGCGAGCGTGTCGGCTACGGCGGAACGTTCACTGCGCCGCGAAAGATGCGCATCGGCGTGGTCGCCTGCGGCTATGCCGACGGGTATCCGCGTCACGCGCCAAGCGGTACGCCGCTGGCTGTTCTCGGGCGGCGCAGTGCAACGGTCGGCCGGGTCTCGATGGACATGCTGGCCTGTGACCTGAGCGAAATTCCGGAGGCCGCCATCGGTGCGCCGGTGACCCTGTGGGGCGAGGGGGCAGGCGGCAGCGTGCCGGCCGACGAGGTGGCAGCAGCGGCCGGGACCATCGCCTACGAGCTGTTCTGCGCCGTCGCGCCGCGCGTGCCGGTGGTGGTCGGGGAGCGCTGAATGGCCAGGGCCAAGTCGATCTATTGCTGCAGCGAGTGTGGTGCGTCCAGCCCGAAATGGCAGGGCCAGTGCCCCGGCTGCGGCGAATGGAACACCCTGGTCGAGAGCGTCGCCGAAAAGGCTGCTTCCGGTCATCGCTTCGAATCGCTGGCGCCGGGCGCCAAGTTGCAGACGCTGTCGGAAATCGAGGCCCGCGAAGTCGATCGCGTCGCCACCGGCATTGGCGAATTCGACCGGGCCCTCGGCGGCGGCCTGGTCGCCGGCGGTGTCGTGCTGATCGGCGGCGATCCGGGCATCGGCAAGAGCACCTTGCTGCTGCAGGCCTTGGCGCATCTGTCGGGCGGTCACAAGGTGCTCTACGTCAGCGGCGAGGAATCCGGCGAGCAGGTCGCGCTGCGTGCCCGCCGGCTCGGTCTCGATACGCGTCGCCTGCAACTGCTGGCCGAGATCAATCTGGAACGCATCCTGGCCACGCTGCAGGCCGAACGGCCCGAAGTGGCGGTCATCGACTCGATCCAGACGCTGTGGTCGGACGAACTCTCCAGCGCGCCCGGCTCGGTGGCCCAGGTGCGCGAGTGTTCGGCGCAGCTGACCCGGCTGGCCAAGCAGACCGGCGTGACCATCATCCTGGTCGGCCACGTGACCAAGGAGGGGGCGCTGGCCGGGCCGCGCGTGCTCGAGCATATCGTCGACACCGTGCTCTATTTCGAAGGCGACACGCATTCCAGCTTCCGCCTGGTGCGGGCCGTCAAGAACCGTTTCGGCGCGGTCAACGAACTGGGCGTCTTCGCCATGACCGACAAGGGGCTGAAGGGGGTCAACAACCCGTCGGCGCTGTTCCTGTCGCAGCACGGCCAGGACGTGCCGGGTTCCTGCGTGATGGTGACCCAGGAAGGCACGCGGCCGCTGCTGGTCGAGATCCAGGCGCTGGTCGATACCGCCCACGGCAATCCGCGGCGGCTGACGGTGGGGCTGGAGGCGCAGCGCCTGGCCATGCTGCTGGCGGTGCTGCACCGCCATGCCGGCATCGCCTGCTTCGACCAGGATGTCTTCGTCAACGCCGTCGGCGGCGTCAAGATCGCCGAGCCGGCGGCCGACCTGGCGGTGCTGATCGCCATCGCCTCGTCGTTGAAGAACCGGGCGCTGCCGGCCAAGCTGATCGTCTTCGGCGAAGTCGGCCTGGCCGGCGAGATCCGTCCGGCGCCGCGCGGCCAGGAGCGGCTGCGCGAAGCGGCCAAGCTCGGCTTCACGCGGGCGATGATTCCCGAAGCGAACCGGCCGAAGCAGGCGATACCCGGTATCGAGGTCATCGCCGTGCGGCGTGTCGAGGAGGCGGTGGCACGGGTGCGCGAGTTCGAATAAGCTGAAGACCGCCTCCGATAGATAACCATGTTCAACCTCTCGCGCTACTTCTCGACCGTCAGTTTCATCCTCATCGTTCTTGCCGCCGGCGTGCTCGGGCCGCTTTACCGCGAACTGTCGCTGCGCCAGATCACCGAGCTGGCGGAGAGCCGCAATGTGGCGATGGCGCAGATTTTCGAGAACACGCTGCAACAGCCGCTGGCGCAGTTGATGGTCGGTTCGCTCGGGCGTGACGCGGATTTCCTCCGCCAGTCGCCGGAAGTCGGCGTACTGCGCGAGAGCGTCGCCGCCCTGATGCGCAATACCGCGCTGATCCAGGTCAGGGTCGATAGTCGGCTCGGGATGACGGTGTTCTCCTCCGATCCGGCCCAGATCGGTGCCGAGCGCCAGGCGGTACCCGGATTCCGGGCGGCGATGGCCGGCATGACCGGCAGCGAACTGCAGCAACATGCGCGCTTTGTCAGTTTCGACGGGGAGCACACCGACGTTCATGTCCTGACCAGCTACATTCCCGTGCTCGGCGAACGTGGGGCGGTCGAGGGCGTGTTCGAGCTGGTCCAGGATGTCACGCCGTTCATGCAGCAGCTGCAACGCAGTCTGTGGTGGGTGACCGCCGGGGTCTTCGCCGTGTTTTCCCTGCTGTTCGTCATGCAGTATCTGGTCGTCCGGCGGGCCCAGCGCATTCTCGAGGAACAGGAAGGGCGCCTGAAATCGGCACGCGATACCCTGGAACTGCAGGTCGAGGCGCGAACCGAGGAGCTCAAGCGTACCAACACGCAACTGCAGGGCGAGATCACCGAGCGCCGCCAGGCGGAAAGCAAGCTCAACTATCTGGCTTATCACGACCCGCTGACCGGGCTGGCCAATCGTCGCTGCTTCATCGAACGTCTGGAGCAGAGCCTGCGCGAGTCGGCCGAAGAAGATTACCGGCTGGCCATACTGTTCGTCGATCTCGATCAGTTCAAGCAGGTCAATGATTCGCTCGGCCACGGCATCGGCGATGAACTGCTGGTCGCCGTGGCTGCCCGGCTCAGCGAGCAGGTGCGCCTGGTCGACATGCTGGCGCGTCTCGGTGGCGACGAATTCATCTGCCTGATGGAGCGCGTACGCGGTGAGGAAGAGGTCGCCATCGTCGCCGGCGAGATCATTGACGCCTTCGAACAGCCGTTCCGTCTCGGCGACAACGAACTGTTCCTTTCGGCCTCGGTCGGTGTCAGCCTGTTTCCCTTCGACGGCGGGACGGTGGTCGAGCTGATGCGCAATGCCGATACCGCGATGTACCGGGCCAAGGCCGTGGGGCGCGGGAACTATCACTTCTACACGCCGGAGATGACCCGCGACGCGCAGGAGCGCATCCGCATGGAGAACCTGCTGCGTCGGGCGCTGGAGAACGAAGAGTTCACGGTTCACCTGCAGCCCCAGGTGGATACGCAGACCGGCCGGCTGGTCGGTGCCGAGGCACTGCTGCGCTGGTACAGCCCGGAACTCGGCATGGTCATGCCGAGCCGCTTCATCCCGCTGGCCGAGGATTCCGGGATCATCATCCCGCTCGGCACCTGGGTGCTGCGGGAGACCTGCCGGCAGGTCATGCAATGGGACAAGGGCGGCTTCGCCTTGCCGATGGTTTCCGTCAATCTGTCGGTCAAGCAACTGGAGCGCCCCGAGTTTCCCGGTGTGCTGCGCGAGATTCTCGACGAAACCGGCATGACCCCGGGCAGGCTCAAGCTCGAACTGACCGAATCGGTGCTGATGGGGGTTGGCGATGCCTGCGGCACGCTGCAGCGTCTGCGTGGTCTCGGCATCGGTCTGGCGCTCGATGATTTCGGTACCGGTTATTCCTCGCTCAGTTACCTGAAGATGCTGCCTGTCCAGCAGCTGAAGATCGATCGCTCATTCGTCACCGGCATCGGCAAGAACACCGGCGACGAGGCAATCATCCGTACGGTCATGCAACTGGCGGGCAGTCTGGGTTTCGAAGTGGTCGCCGAAGGGGTGGAGACGGCAGGGCAGGCAGCTTTCCTTGCAGAAATGGGCTGCCAGCAGTTGCAGGGGTACCTGCATGGAGGCGCCGTCGATCCGGCCGAGTTCCGCAACCGCTGGGCGCAACACTCGTGATCGCGCTGTCCTGGCGCCTGCTCGGCCGCGAACTGCGCTCCGGCGAATTGCGCCTGCTCTTCGCCGCGCTGTGCGTCGCGGTGGCGGCGGTTGCCGCCGTCGGCTTCTTTGCTGACCGTGTGCGCATGGCCCTCGAGCGCGAAGCCCAGCAGTTGATGGGCGGCGACCTCGTCGTCATCGCCGATCATCCGTTGCCCGAAAGCTATCGCGAGGAGGCCGCACGGCGGCGTGTCGAAATTGCCGAAACCCTGGTTTTTCCCAGCATGGTCAGTTTTGCCGACGCCGCCCAGCTGGCCGATGTCAAGGCAGTCAGTCGCGCCTATCCGCTGCGTGGTCGCCTGTCGGTGGCGGCGCGCCTGGGAGAGGCCGGTGCCCCGACCGACGGCGGGCCACTGCCGGGTACAGCCTGGCTCGACGAGCGTCTGGCCACGGCTTTGCAGGCTGCTCCCGGCGATGTGGTCACGGTGGGCCGTGCGCAGTTGCGGGTGGCTGCGATCCTGACGCTGGAGCCGGATCGCGGCATCAGCTTCTTCAGTCTGGCGCCACGCCTGTTGATGCATCTCGACGACATTCCGGCCAGCGGTCTGGTGCAGTTCGGTTCGCGCCTGCGTTACCGTCTTCTGCTGGCCGGCGAGACCGACGCCGTCGACGGCCTGCGCCGCTGGCTGGAGCCGCTGCTGGCGCGCGGCGAACGGCTCGAGGATGCCGGCAATGCCCGGCCGGAAATCCGCAGCGCGCTCGACCGGGCGGAGCGCTTCCTCGGTCTGGCGACACTGCTCACGGTAATCCTCGCCGCCGTTGCCGTGGCTCTGGCGACACGCCGCTACCTGCAGCGCCATCTCGATACCTGCGCGGTGATGCGCTGCCTGGGCATGACCCAGAGCCGACTGCTGCGGCTGCATGCGCTGCTCTTCTTCTGGCTGGCCCTGGTGGCCACGCTGGCCGGCGGGGTGATCGGTTTCGCGGCGCATTTCGTTCTCGTTGACTGGCTGACCGCGCTGTTCGCGGTACATCTGCCTTACCCCGGCGGGCGGCCGCTCGCCTACGGTGCGGCGGTGGCCGCGGTATTGCTGTTCGGTTTTGCCTTGCCGCCACTGCTGCAACTGGCTCGGGTGCCGACGCTGCGCGTGCTGCGCCGCGAACTGGGGGCGCCGCGGCCGTCGTTGCTGGGCGGCTATCTGCTCGGCTTCATTCTGCTCGGTGCCTTGATCGTCATCGTTGCCGGCGATCCGCGGCTGGGGATGCTGGCGCTTGGTGGCTTTGCCGGGGCCTTGGCTGCCTTCTGGCTGTTCGCCCGGCTGACGCTGGCCATCGTCGCCCGCCTGCGTGGCGCCGGCGGTCCCGGCTGGCGCCAGGGGCTGGCCAGCCTGAGCCGACATGCGCCGGCCGCCAGCCTGCAGATCGTTGCATTGGCCATCGGCATGATGGCCATGCTGCTGCTCACCGTCACCCGCGGCGAATTGCTCGAAGCCTGGGCCAGCGGCATGCCGGCCGATGCGCCCAACCGTTTCGTCATCAACATCCAGCCGGAGCAGCGTGACGAGGTGGCGCGTGCGCTGGCCGAAGTCGGTGTTGCCGCCGAACTCGCACCGATGGTGCGCGCGCGCCTGCTGAGCATTGGTGGGCGCCCGGTGACGGCTGCCAGCTACCCGGAAGACGAACGGGCGCAACGCCTGATCGAGCGTGAATTCAACCTTTCCTGGCGCGATACGCTGCCGCCCGGCAATCTGGTCAGCGCCGGACGCTGGTTTGCCGAGCAGGACGTTGGGCAGGGCCTGGCCTCGGTCGAGGAGGGGCTGGCCCGCACGCTCGGCATCGCAGTCGGTGACGAACTGCTGTTCTCGGTCGCCGGCATCGAGCGCAAGGTCCGCGTCAGCAATCTGCGCAAACTCGAATGGGATTCGATGCGCGTCAATTTCTTCGTGCTGACGCCGTCAGGCGTCATCGACGACCTCCCGGCCAGCTACATCACCAGCTTTCACCTGCCGGCGGCCAATGCCCGGCTTGGTGTCGAACTGGTGGGGCGTTTCCCGAACCTGACGGTGATCGACATTGCCGCCACCATCGAGCAGTTGCGGACGGTGATGGGGCAGGTGGCCGGCGCGGTTCGGTTCATCTTCCTGTTCACGCTGGCGGCCGGGGGCATCGTGCTCTATTCGGCGCTGCTCTCGGTACTTGACGAGCGCCGCTATGAACTGGCCGTGATGCGTGCCCTTGGTGCACGCCGGCGGCAGCTGGCAGCTGCCATGCTGATCGAACTGGCGGTGGTTGGCGGCATCGCCGGCCTGATCGCGGCGTTCGGGGCCATGCTTGTCGGTCAGCTCATCGCCTGGCAGATTTTCCAGCTGACGATGCAGCCGGCGGTGTGGCTGCCCGTGCTGGCTACCCTGGGCGGTGCCGGCGTGGCCGTGGCAGTCGGCTGGTGGGCGATGCGCCGCCTGCTTGCTGTGCCGCCGCTGAGCGTTCTGCGCGGCGGTGCCTGACGGAAGGGGTTGGTGCGGCGAACTCCCGGCCGCTAAAGCTGTCCATGGAGCCTTCGCCGTATCGGTCGTCGGGTAAAATATTTCATGGTTTCAATCAAGCAAGCACCGCAGCCGCTGTTCGGCTACCGCAAATTCTGGGCCCACCGTTTCGGCCCGGCCCCCTTTCTGCCGATGTCCCGGGCAGACATGGACCAGCTCGGCTGGGATTCCTGCGACATCATCCTGATCACCGGCGATGCCTACATCGACCACCCGAGCTTCGGCATGGCGTTGATCGGGCGTCTGCTCGAGGCCCACGGTTTCCGTGTCGGCATCATCAGCCAGCCGGACTGGAATTCAGCGGCCGATTTCCGCAAACTGGGCAAGCCCAACCTGTTTTTCGGCGTCACCGCCGGCAACATGGATTCGATGGTCAACCGCTACACCTCGGACCGCAAGCCGCGCTCGGATGACGCCTACACGCCGAACGGCGAGGCCAACAAGCGCCCGGACCGTGCCGTCACCGTGTACGCCCAGCGCTGCCGCGAGGCCTTTCCCGGTTCGGCCGTGGTGATCGGTTCGATCGAGGCCAGCCTGCGGCGCATCGCCCATTACGACTACTGGTCGGACAAGGTGCGCCGTTCGGTGCTGCCCGATTCGAAGGCCGACCTGCTGGTCTTCGGCAACGCCGAACGGGCCATCGTCGAACTGGCGCATCGCCTGGCCAAGGGCGAGAAGATTGCGGAAATCCGCGACCTGCGCGGCACCGCCTTCATGGTCGGGCGCGACTGGCTGCCGTCGGCCGACTGGGACGAGATGGATTCGACCGAGGTCGATACGCCCGGACCGCTGGTCAAACACGCCGACCCCTACGCGATGGACGAGGGCGCCGACAAGAATGCCTGTGCGACGCCGGCCACCGATGGCGCCCAACCGGTGCGCATCGTCTCGCGCGCCGAGCGCCTGGCCGCCCGCCGCGAGCGCCGCGCCCATACCGTCGTCCGCCTGCCGGCCTACGAGCAGGTCAAGGACGATCCGGTGCTCTACGCGCACGCCTCGCGCACCTTTCACCTTGAATCCAACCCGGGCAACGCCCGCGCCTTACGCCAGGCGCACGGCGAGCGCGACGTCTGGCTGAATCCGCCGCCAATCCCGCTGACCACCGAAGAGCTCGACCAGGTTTACGAGGCGCCGTACGCGCGCCGCCCGCATCCCAGCTACGGCGAGGCCAAGATTCCGGCCTGGGAAATGATCCGCTTCTCGGTCAACATCATGCGCGGCTGCTTTGGCGGCTGTACCTTCTGCTCGATCACCGAGCACGAAGGACGGATCATCCAGAGCCGCTCCGAAGATTCGGTGATCCGCGAAATCGAGGAAATGCGCGACAAGACGCCGGGCTTCACCGGCATTGTTTCAGATCTCGGCGGGCCGACCGCCAACATGTACCACTTGAAGTGCAAGGACGAAAAGATCGAGTCGGCCTGCCGCCGGCTGTCCTGCGTCTATCCCGACATCTGTGAAAACCTCGGCACCGATCACACACCGCTGATTTCCCTGTACCGCCGGGCGCGCAGCCTGAAGGGCGTCAAGAAGGTGCTGATCGGCTCCGGCCTGCGCTACGACCTGGCGGTGCGCTCGCCCGAGTACATCAAGGAACTGGTCCTGCACCACGTCGGCGGCTATCTGAAGATCGCCCCGGAGCACACCGAGGACGGCCCGCTGTCGAAGATGATGAAGCCCGGCATCGGCACCTACGACCGCTTCAAGCAACTGTTCGACCGTTTCTCCCGCGAGGCCGGCAAGGAGCAGTACCTGATCCCGTACTTCATCGCTGCCCACCCGGGCACGCAGGATACGGACATGGTCAACCTGGCGCTGTGGCTGAAGAAGAACAACTTCCGCCTCGACCAGGTGCAGACCTTCCTGCCGACGCCGATGGCGCTGGCGACGACGATGTACCACACCGAGAAGAACCCGCTGAAGAAGCTGCACCGGCAGGGCGGGGAAAGCGTCGGCGCCGTGCGCGGCGCGCGCCAGCGCAAGCTGCACAAGGCCTTCCTGCGTTATCACGATCCGGAAAACTGGCCGCTACTGCGCGAAGCCTTGAAGGAAATGGGCCGCGCTGACCTGATCGGCAACGGCAAGAAGCAGCTGGTGCCAGCCTGGCAACCGGCCGGTACCGGCTTGAAGGCCGCGGCGGCCGTTGCGGTAGCCTCAAGAGCAGCGCCGGGCGGTAAAACTGCGCCCGCCAGACTGGGTGGCTCGACCTACGGGAAGCCGCGCGCCGCTCATTCAGCCTCGGGCCTCCGTCCGGCGAACGCGTCGCGTCCGTCCGGTCAGCGTCCCGCGCCGCGCAAGAAGAATTCATCACGATAAAAACCAGGGAGAACCGCATGGAAGAAAAACAGGCCACCACCTACGAGAGAATCGGCGGCGAAGCGACGGTCGGCAAGCTGGCCGACCGTTTCTACGAACTGATGGACACGGTTCCCCAGTTCGCCGAATTGCGGGCGATGCATCCACCCAGCCTGGCCGGCTCGCGCGACAAGCTCTACAAGTTCCTCTCCGGCTGGTTCGGCGGTCCCGACCTGTTCGTCGAGGAATATGGCCACCCGCGCCTGCGCGCCCGTCACATGCCTTTCGCCATCGGCACCCAGGAGCGCGACCAGTGGGTCGCCTGCATGGTGCTGGCGATGGAGGATGTCGGCATCGATGAAGATATACGCAAGGTGTTGTTGAACAATTTCTTCAATACCGCTGATTTCATGCGCAACAAGGAGGGCTGATCCTGGATGCCCTGTCGAGGTGGCGTCGGATCGACCGCCGCCTTGTCGAAGCGGCTTTGCGCAGATGGCTGCAGACTGTGATCGGGCTGGCGGCGGGGCGCTGCTTCGCCTTTGCCGAGCGTCTCGGCTACCGGCCGGCGACCCGGTTGATCCCTTCCTTCATGCCGCCGGTAGCGTTGCGCTTGGCAAACATGCTGCGAGCCGGGGAGTACGACCGGGTGCGTTACACGCTCAGTCGCCTGCATCCGGAAAGCCTTTTTGTCGTTCTGGAAGCGATGCTCGACGGTCTGGACGGGATGGAGAGCAGTGACCGCTGGCTTGAGCGATTGTGGCAGTGGTACCGGACCAACCGGGAAGTTTATGCAATGACAGCCCTGATCCAGGGGTTGTTGCGTCATGCCCGGCTCTGCCAGTCAAGCGGGAGGAGACAGGCCGAGTCGCTGGATGCGCTGGAGGAAGCGGAGCGTCTGCTCGACAAGGCAATCGAACGTCAGCCGGATAACGCCGATCTGTTGAGCCTGCGCCTGGTCACGGCACGCGGTCTGGCGATGCCGCTGAGTGAGCACTGGAAGCGTTTCCGGGCATTGCTGCTGGTGGCGCCGGAGCACTACCGCGGCCATCGGGAAATGCTTGAGAACCTGAAACCGGGCGCCGCCGGCAGTCACGATGCGATGTTCCGTCTGGCGCGCGCCCGTGCCGCCTCCCTGCCGATCACGCACCCGCTGCGGACACTGCCGGTTCTGGCGCATCTTGCGGTGTGCGAGACGGTAATCCCGGCTGGGGCGCATGACGACTCGGCGTCGTGGTTCCGGCAACCGGCGGTGGTCGAGGAAATCGTCGGCATCTGGCAGTCCTTACGCGACACTTTGGCCGAGCAGGGCACAGCACAGGCCGATGAACTGCTGAACCATCTTGCCGCAGCCCTCTATCTGTGCGGATGTTTCGAACTGGCGACCGAGGCCCTGGCGCATATCGACGGTCGGTGTTCGGCAGCGCCCTGGCGTCTGCTTTGCCGTTCGGCAAAGGAACGACATAACCCGGGCTGGGTGGTTGATCGCATAAAGGCTGAAATTGCAGCCAATTCGTCAGTCGTGACGCAATAAACCATGCTGCGCTGCAGCACCGGATGGTAAAATTCCGCCCTCGATTCTTTTTCAGGCTGTCCCTTCATGTCCGCACGCCCCATCCGCAACATTGCCATCATCGCCCACGTCGACCATGGCAAGACCACGCTGGTCGACCAGCTCCTCCGCCAATCCGGTACTTTTGCCGCCCACCAGCAACTGGTCGAGTGCGTGATGGACTCGAACGATCTGGAAAAGGAACGCGGCATCACCATCCTGTCCAAGAACACCGCGGTCGAGTACGAAGGCATCCACATCAACATCGTCGACACCCCGGGCCACGCGGACTTCGGCGGTGAAGTGGAGCGCGTGCTCGGCATGGTCGATGGCGTGGTGTTGCTGGTCGATGCCGCCGAAGGCCCGATGCCGCAGACCCGCTTCGTGACAAAGAAGGCGCTGGCCCAGGGCCTGCGTCCGATCGTGCTGGTCAACAAGGTCGACCGTGACGGTGCCGACCCGGACAACGCCGTCAACCTGACCTTCGACCTGTTCGACAAGCTCGGCGCCACCGACGAACAGCTCGACTTCCCGATCGTTTACGCTTCCGGCCTGAACGGCTGGTCGGCCATGGAACTCGACCATCCGCGCGAAAACATGAAGCCGCTGTTCGACACCATCCTGCGCCACGTGCCGGCGCCGGAGGCCGATGTCGATGCCCCGTTGCAACTGCAGATTTCCGCGCTCGATTATTCTTCCTACGTCGGTCGCATCGGCGTCGGCAAGATCATCCGCGGCCGCGTCAAAACCGGCCAGAACGTGATGGTCATGTTTGGCACCGAAGAAGAAGCCGCCGAACATGATCGCCAGCCGATCAAGGCCAAGATCGGCCAGGTGTTCGGTTACAAGGGCCTGAACAAGGTTGAGATGGCTGAAGGGCAGGCGGGCGACATCGTCCAGATCACCGGTATCGAGGATCTGGTCCTTGGCTGCACGGTGACCGATCCCGACCAGCCGGAAGCACTGCCACTGCTGAAGATCGACGAGCCGACGCTGTCCATGCAGTTCATGGTCAACACCAGCCCGCTGGCCGGCACCGAAGGCAAGTTCGTCACCAGCCGCCAGATCCGCGACCGCCTGCACAAGGAGCTGCTGACCAACATGGCACTGCGCGTGCATGACACACCGAACGGCGATGTCTTCGATGTGGCCGGCCGCGGCGAACTGCACCTCGGCATCCTGCTCGAGAACATGCGCCGCGAAGGCTACGAACTGGCCGTTGGCCGGCCGCGCGTGGTCAAGAAGATCATCAACGGCGTCGAGTGCGAGCCGTACGAACAACTGACCGTCGACGTCGAAGAGGATACCCAGGGCGGCGTCATGGAAAGCCTCGGTCTGCGCAAGGGCGAGCTGGTTGACATGGTGCCGGACGGCCGCGGTCGCGTCCGTATCGAATACCGTATTCCGGCTCGTGGCCTGATCGGCTTCCAGGGTGAGTTCATGAATCTGACCCGCGGTAACGGTCTGATGAGCCACGTTTTCGACGACTACGCTCCGGTCAAGGAAGGCAATGTCGCCGAGCGTCGCAATGGCGTGCTGATCTCGCAGGACAACGGCGAAGCCGTGGCCTATGCACTGTGGAAGCTGCAGGATCGCGGCCGCATGTTCGTCAGCCCGGGTGAGAAACTGTACGAAGGCATGATCATCGGCATCCACAGCCGCGAGAATGATCTCGTGGTCAATCCGATCAAGGGCAAGCAGCTGACCAACGTCCGTGCTTCCGGCACCGACGAAGCCGTCCGCCTGGTGCCACCGGTCCAGCTTAGCCTGGAATCCGCCGTCGAATTCATCGATGAGGATGAACTGGTCGAACTGACGCCTAAGTCGATCCGTCTGCGCAAGCGTTACCTGACGGAAATCGAACGCAAGCGGGCGCAACGCGGCCTGTAAACGTATGGGCTTCTGCCAGCCCTGCCGGGAACTGGTGCAGCGTCACAGAAAGGCGGCCCGTTGGGTCGCCTTTTTCATTGGCCTGTCGATTTTCTTCACTTTGCTGGGTCTGATCAGCGATCCGGTGAACGGAGTCGGTTTCTGCAAGATCTATCCCTGATCTGCATGCTCCCGGTTCGAGGCTGCCGATCAGCCACCGGTCATCGACATGAAGCGTACGACCTGCGGGGTTTCCATTTGATGCGAGAAATCGTGGCCAAACGGCTTGATCCCCATGCTGTCCATGATCGCCTGGCGAAGAGCCTGGTCATCGGCGCCGGAGCGCAGGATTTCCATCAGGTTGACCGCATCGTTCTGGCCCAGGCAGGGGTAGAGCTCGCCACGAGCGGTGATGCGGACACGATTGCAGCTGTCGCAGAAATTGTGGGTGTGCGGTGATATGAAACCAACCCGGGTCTCACTGCCGGGGATGCGCCAGTAACGAGCCGGGCCGCCGGAGTCTTCGCCGGAGGGGGTCAGTTCGAAGCGCTGGGAAAGCAGGTTGCGCGTTTCGTCGGAAGATATGTAGCTGCTGTTGCGGCCATGGATATCACCGAGGGGCATTTCCTCGATGAACGAGATATCCAGTTCGTTGTCCAGTGCAAACTGGACAAGGTCGACAAACTCGTCGTCGTTCATGCCGCGCATCATGACCGTGTTCAGCTTGGTGCGACGGAACCCGGCGGCGCGGGCAGCGGCAATGCCTCTGAGTACCTTGTTGACGTCACCGATCCGTGTGATCTGGCGGAAGCGTTCCGGTTTCAGTGTGTCGAGGCTGATGTTGATGCGCTTTACGCCGGCGGCAAAGAGTGGGGCTGCATAACGATCCAGTTGCGAGCCGTTCGAGGTGATGACCAGATTGTTCAGGCCGGGCAAGGTGCCCAGGCGTTCGATCAGCCACAACGCATCCTTCCTGACCAGAGGCTCGCCACCGGTGATGCGCAGCTTGCTGACGCCCAGGCCTACGAAGACCTGGGCGACGCGCAGGCATTCCTCCAGGCTCATCACGGCGTCGCGTGGCAGGAAGGTCATTTCCTCCGCCATGCAGTAGGTACAGCGAAAGTCGCAGCGGTCCGTGATTGAAAGGCGTACGTAGGTGATACGTCGTCCGTACTTGTCGACCAATGTCCCTTCGGCGACTCCCGTGGGCGACTGCAGGGGGGGCAGGAAGCCGGCAAGGTCATCCGGCGGTGATTCGGGGCGAAGGGTCTCGTTGTGCATGGGGGCCGCAGGGCTGATGAATCGAAGACTTGGATCGGCGAGGATTATCGGCAAAGCCGACGCAATCAACAATAAGAAATGTCAATTCCTGATTAGTTCTATCGCCCGTCTATCCGCCCTTGCTTTTCGGTTGCCAAGTGAATGAAGGATTGCCTTGCGGGTAGGGTAGAATGGCCGCCAAATCCGGTGTCGCCGGAGTGTTCGCTCATTGTCGTGCGGGCATTGGCGTCGATTCGGGAGACAAGGCGGATGACATGACCTCGGAAATGCCGAGTAGTATGACGCAAATGAAAACGGCCCGCATGATTGCGGGCCGTTCGAATGGTGGCTCCCCGACCTGGGCTCGAACCAGGGACCTACGGATTAACAGTCCGGCGCTCTACCGACTGAGCTATCGAGGAACAGAGGAGCGCATTATAGGCATCAAACCCGCGTGTGTCAAGCGAATCGTGAAATTTGAGTGAAAAATCTGCGTATGGATCCTGCTATCGTTTATGTCAAAACCCCGGTCGGGGATGAGGCCGTCCGGCAGAGCACGCGCGTAGTGCAGCGTAATCTGCGCATGGTATTGCTACAGGTCGATGGTTGCCTATCGGTGGAGGAGCTGATTGCCAAAATTGGCAATCAGCGTCTGGTTGAAGGGGCGTTGAAAGAACTGGAGGACGGTGGTTTCATCACCGTTTCGGCAGAGGCGCAGGCGGCACGTGCCGAAAAACGTTCTTCGTCGCTGGTCGAACGCTTTTCAGCGATCTCGCAGTTCTCGACGTTTGGCCCGCAGAGCGCATCTCCGGTGGCACATTCGGGCCACAGTCAGGCGACCAGCAGTTTCTCATCGTTCGGCAAACCGATATTTCCGTTGGCGAAAAGCGAGGCTGTTCCTCCTGGTATCGATGAAGAGGTGTTGCCGGCCGATTCGTTTATGTCCCGGTTTCCGCTGCGCAGATGGTTGATCGGTGCCGCCGGATTACTTTTGCTATCTGCCCTTGGCGGCCTGTTTCTTTACCCCTATGAGCGTTTTCGTCCGGCAATCGAGGGCTCTCTTTCGCGCATGCTGGGGACCCAGGTCAAGGTTGGTGAAGTCCAGGTTGTTGTGTTTCCCCGCCCGAGGTTGTCGCTGTCCGATGTGCGGCTTGGCAATGCCAGCGACTCGCGGATTGCCTTGATAAGCGTCGGGAGTCCTTACGTTTTGCTGGGCAAGGGGCCTTACCGTATTACGGATGTCGAGTTGTCTGGCATCAGCTTGTCAGCCAACCAGTTGGTCGATCTGCCCATGTTCGGTGCCCGGCCGATGGCTGCGGAATGGTCGATTGAGCGTGTGCTCGTCGAACGGGCGACGGTCGCTCTTGGGGATATGTCTACGCCGGAGTTTTCCGGAGAGGTGTTGCTGAAAAAGGACGGCACGGCTGAAAAAGCGGCCTTTCGCACTGCAGACGGCGGTTTGCGCGTCGCAGCCATGTCTTCGGAACAGGGTGTGATGCTCAATATGGATGCGTTGGGCTGGAAGCCGGTGGCAATGCCCTTTGCCTTTGACTCGATGCAGGCCGAGGGGTTGTTGCAGAAGAATCGCTTGTTGCTCCAGAAGGTGGAGGCCTCGGTGCTGGGAGGGATTCTTCGTGGCAACTGGCTTGTCGACTGGAGTGCCGGCATGGTGATGGCGGGTGAGGGCAGTCTCTCTCGTCTGGACGGCCGCAAGGTGACTGCTGCCTTTGCGCCCAGTCTGCGTCTTGAAGGAGATGTCGGCGGTGCCTTGCGCATGCGGGCAACGGGCGAGGGTTGGCAGGGAATGCTGGGCAATATCGAAGCCAGCCTTGATGCCGAGCTCGGGCGCGGCATGCTGACCGGTCTTGATCTTGGCGAGGTGGCGCGGCGTGGCGCGGGTGCGGTCGTGCGTTCCGGGGCGACACGCTTTGACAAGCTGAATGCCCATCTGGATATCGCCAAGGGCAGGGTTACCGTTCGCGGGCTTCAGCTTGATGCCGGGCTAATGACGGCGAGCGGCAGGGCAACGGTTGAGACGGATGGCCGGGTCGACGGCGTGCTGTCGGTCGTCGCCCGATCATCGGTTTCGAGCGTGCGCGTTCCGGCACGGATCAGTGGCCAGTTGTCTGATATGAGTCTCAGCGCCAGCAACTGAAAAGGCTGCACAAGAAAAAACCGGGAGGCTGCCGATGTGGCAGCGGTCCCGGTTGGTGTGCGGCCGAATGGTCGCGCGAAAAGAATCAGGCCTTGGTGACGGCGGCGATGGCCTTGGCCACGTAGTCCAGATTCTTGCTGTTCAGCGCGGCCAGACAGATGCGGCCGGTGGACACGGCGTAGATGCCGAATTCTTCCTTCATGCGTTCAACCTGGGCGGCGCTCAGGCCGGTGTAGGAGAACATGCCGCGTTGCTGGGCAACGAACGAAAAATCCTGCGCGCAGCCGGTGGCCTTGATCGCCTCGACCAGACCGGCGCGCATGGCGCGGATGCGATCGCGCATGCCGGCCAGTTCGGCTTCCCACTGGGCGCGCAGTTCAACCGATGCAAGCACCGTGGAGACCAGGGCGCCGCCATGGATCGGCGGGTTCGAATAGTTGGTGCGGATGACGCGCTTCACTTGCGACAGGACGCGGGCCGACTCGTCTTTGCTGGCGGTGACGACCGACAGGGCGCCGACGCGCTCGCCGTACAGCGAGAAGTTCTTGGAGAACGAGCTGGAGGCGAAGAACTGCAGGCCGGAGGCCGAGAAGGCGCGGATGGCCACGGCGTCGGCGTCGATGCCGTCGGCAAAGCCTTGGTAGGCCATGTCGAGGAAGGGCACCAGGCCGCGTTCCTGGC
>WBUO01000041.1 GCA_008933675.1 Dechloromonas sp. | reverse complement strand
CGGCCCGTCTCCGTTGCTCGGCGCTCCACATGGGGACCCCAACAGCGTCGCAGCCGACAGGCCAAGGTTGAAACCAATTACTTCTCTGCTGCGCTCGGTGTGCCGGGCCCCTTGGAAGGTGCTGAGCAACGCAGGGCGTTCGGGGGCCGTCGGCTGGCGTTGTCTGAGCCGAAGGCGAGTTTAGCCAGCCGCCCGAACGCCCGAGTAGCGCAAGGGACCCGCGTAGCGGGCGCCGACCCAGGGTCGCCTTCTTCTTTGGCTACTTTCTTCTTGGCGAGACAAGAAGAAAGTACGCCCGCCGGTCAGCGGCGGAACCTGGCGGTTCAACAATGTGCGCCCGCCGGTCAGCGGCGGAAACCAGCGTCTCCGAGTGCACTCGCGCGTCAGGCGCGGAACCCGGCGGTTCAACAACGTACGCCCGCCCGTCAGCGGCGGAAAACAGCATTACAGAACACCCAAATAGGAGTCACCCCATGACCCCAGTCGCCATCACCGCCCAGCCGGTTGCCTCGCCGCACGCCCACGGCGGCAACTCGGTCAGCCGGACGATGTTCCGCGTGCAGATGGCCCTGCTGCCGGCAACCTTGTACGGTTTCTGGCTGTACGGCTGGCCGTCGGTCTTCCTCTGGCTGCTGACCATCCTTTCCTGTCTCGGCTTCGAAGCGCTGTCGCTGAAGCTGATGGGCAGCGCGCGCATCAAGCAGACGCTGCTCGACGGCTCCGCCGTGCTCACCGGCTGGCTGCTGGCGATGACCTTGCCGCCGTGGGCGCCGTGGTGGGTGGCGGTGCTTGGTGGTTTCATCGCCATCGTCATCGGCAAGCAGGTGTTCGGCGGCCTCGGCCAGAATGTCTTCAACCCGGCCATGGTGGCCCGCGTCGCGTTGCTGGTTTCCTTCCCGCTGCCGCTGACCCTGTGGGTGCTGCCCTTGCCGATGAGTTCGGCGCCGACACCGGATTTTGTCGCCAGCCTGCGCATCTTCCTGACCAGCCTGCCGGTGCCCGATGCGATGACCAGCGCGACGCTGCTCGGCCACGCCAAGACCGAACTGTCGCGCGGCGTCGATCTGCTCCATGCCCTCGGCACGGCGCCGGCGCTGTCCTGGCTCGGCATGCGCGCCGGCAGTTTCGGCGAATCGGCGGCGCTGCTGATCCTCTGCGGCGGCATCTACCTGCTGATCACCCGCGTCATCACCTGGCACGCGCCGCTGGCCGTGCTGGCCGGCGTGGCGATTCCGGCGGCGATCGCCCACGGTATCGATCCGGCGCGTTTCCTGTCGGCCGAGGCGCACCTGCTGTCCGGGGCGCTGATGCTCGGTGCCTTCTTCATCGCCACCGATTACGTCACCTCGCCGAATACCGCCGCCGGGCAGATCATTTTCGGCCTCGGTATCGGCTTCTTGACCTGGGTCATCCGCACCGTCGGCGGCTACCCGGAGGGCATGGCCTTTGCCGTGCTGCTGATGAACGCGCTGACGCCGGTCATCGACCGCTTCGTCAAGCCGCGCATCCTCGGTCGTGACCGCAAGGGCAAGCCGCTCGACATCCCGGAGAATGCCTGATGAATCTTGATGCCATCCGCGAAAAAATCGGCTATCAGCCGTTGCTGCTCGGCGTTGTCGCCCTGCTGGCCAGCGGTGCGCTGGCCGTCGTCTCCGGCGCCACGGCGCCGGCCATCGCCGCTGCCGAGGCGAAGGACCTGCGCGATTCGCTGTCGGAGGTGCTGCCTGCCGGCATGGCCGACAACGATTTCCTGAAGGACACCATCGAGCTGCAGAAGGACGGCAAGAGCATCACCATCTACCGCGCCCGCCACGGCAGCGAAATGAAGGCGGCGCTGTTCAAGGTTGCCGAACGCGGCTACGCCGGCGACATCCAGGTATTGATGGCGGTGGACATGGAAGGGCGCACGCTCGGTGTGCGCGTTCTCAAACACACGGAAACCCCGGGGCTGGGTGACAAGATCGAGGTCAAGAAGGACGACTGGGTGCTCGATTTCAACGGCAAGTCGCTGGGCGAGCCAGCGCCTGAGCAGTGGGGCGTCAAGAAGGACAACGGCGTCTTCGACCAGTTCGCCGGCGCCACCATCACGCCGCGCGCCGTGGTCAAGGCGGTCAAGGGCGGGCTGGAGTTCTTTGCCGCCCGCAAGCAGGACATCACCGGATAGGAGCGGGCCATGAGCGAAAACGCAAAAATCTTCAAGGACGGCCTCTGGGAGCAGAACGTCGTCTTCGCCCAGATGCTGGCGCTGTGTCCGACCATGGCGGTGACGACGAGCGGTACCAACGGCCTCGGCATGGGGCTGGCGACGACGGCGGTGCTGGTGGTGTCGAACATGCTGGTTTCGCTGATCCGCCAGACGGTCAGTTCACAGGTGCGCATTCCGGTCTTCGTCGTGCTGATCGCGACGCTGGTCACCATCGTCGACATGGTGATCAATGCCTGGCTGCACGAGTTGTACAAGGTGCTCGGCCTGTTCATCGCGCTGATCGTGGTCAATTGCGCCATCCTCGGCCGGGCCGAGGCCTTCGCCGTGAAGAACGGCATCGTCGCCAGTGCCCTCGACGGCGTCGCCATGGGACTGGGCTTCACCGGCGCCCTGACCGTGATCGGCCTGATCCGCGAATTCCTGGGCGCCGGCACGCTGTTCGCCCAGGCCTCGCAGCTGCTCGGTCCGTCCTTTGCCTTTCTGGAAGTGAAAGTCAGCGGTTATGGCGGCGCGCTGCTGATGATCCTGCCGCCAGGCGCCTTCGCGGTGCTCGGCTTCCTGCTGGCCGGCAAGCGCATCATCGATCAGAAACTGGCCGAGCGCAGTGTGCCCGCCACCGAACCGGCCACCGCCTGAGGAGTCTCCGCATGCAGATCGGTATCGCCTATTCCGAACCCGGCCAGCAGATCTGGCTGAACATCGAAGTGCCCGATACGGCGACGGTGCAGGAAGCCATCGACCGTTCCGGCATCCTCAAGCAGTTCCCGCACATCGACCTGAGTGCCCAGAAGGTCGGCGTCTTCGGCAAGCTGGCCAAGCTGGATGCGGCGCTGCGCCCCGGTGATCGTGTCGAAATCTACCGCGCGATCATCTGCGATCCGGCCACCGTGCCACGCAAGGACATGGACGAAGACGACTGACTTTGTCGGGTTTGAGACAAGAAACGGCTGCTTCCATGCACCGTAATTGTGCGGAAAATATGTTGTAAGGCCCTGAATAAAAACAATAATTCAGGGTCTATAATGCGCGGCCTTTTTCCTTGGGAGCAGCCTGTGCATATGACGAATTATTCCGCCTCGATCGAGACTACCGGTCTGGGTCCCAACCACGGTTACTGTCTTGATGGCGATTTCGTCCATCTCAATGCCGATGTCAGTCTGGCTGCCGCCGACCTCGCGGATGGCTGCCAGTGGGCTCTGCAGCTGTGGGCCAGTGCCGACGGCTTTGCCGGCAATGCGCTGAACGGCGTCAAGGTTGCCGAGCTGTCCCTGCAGGCCGTTCCCGGCGTCTTCAATGTCGGCGCCTGCGTTGCCGCGTTGCCGCCGGCCGGTTGCGCGCCGCAGGTGATGGCCCTGGCGCTGGTCGGGCAGGGGGCCGATGGTGCGGTCGTCGTGCGCGATCTGTCGGTGTATCCCACGCCGCAGTCCTTCTTCCATCCGCTGATGCACGGTGCCGTCAGTTGCCGCCTGGCCGACGGTGTTGCCGAGATCGCCATCGAGAGCATTGCCAGCCCACGGGCGCCGGACAACCTGAGCGGCACGCTGGCGCTCGAAGTCTGGGCGCTGGACGTGCCCTATGCCGGCGGTGCCTGGAGCGGCACGCCGGTGGCCAGCCTGGTGCTTGGCACCCTGGCCGGCGGTTCGGCGTGGAACGACTGTCAGTACAGCGTGCCGGCCGTCACTGCCAATCCCGCTGCGGCATTGACCGTGATGCTGCGCGAATGGACGCCGGCCGGCTATCTGACGCGCGACTACCGCAATCTGACGGGCAGTCTGGCACAGGCACCGGCGACGGTAGAGCCGGCAGCCAAACCGGTAGCCAAACCGGCAGCCAAGCCCGCAGCCAAGCCCGCAGCCGGCAGTGCTCCGGTCTCGGTCAATCAGGCCGGTGTCGATGAGCTGGCCGCCGTCAAGGGCATCAGTCAGGCCGTTGCCGCCGCCATCGTCGCGGCCCGGCCTTATGCTTCGCTCGACGAGCTGGTGCGGGCCAAGGGCATGGGACCGAAGCTGCTGGAAAAGGTCGGCAAGCTGCTGAAGATCTGATGTTTCGCCCGGGGCCGCCAGCAGGCTGGCCGGCCCCGGCAAGCGCCCGTTCCGCGCCGCAGGCCGGTGCGAGGTGCCTGCCGATTCGGCGGAGAATACCGCCTGGCCGCGGATGCGATTGGCAAGGCCGCCCGCTATCGGCGATACTGCGCCACAGCCTTGGCCAACCCCGACTCGCGCAATGAAAAAGATCATTCTCATCAATCCCTCCTACAAGGGCAGCCTGCATTCCAACATCAAGGTGCTGGCGCTGCCGCCGCTGAATCTGGCGTGGATTGCCCGCTACACCCCCGAGCACTACGACGTGCAGATCATCGACGAGGCGATGGTCGACCTGGATTTCGACACGCCGGTCGACCTCGTCGGCATCACCTGCATGACGCCGCTGGCGCCGCGCGCCTACGAGATCGCCGGCGAGTTCCGCAAGCGTGGCGTGCCGGTGGTGATGGGCGGCATCCACGTTTCCTACATGACCGACGAGGCCCTGCGTTACTGCGATACGGTGGTTGTCGGGGAGGGCGAGAACATCTGGCCGAAGGTGCTGGAGGATTTCGAGCGTGGTCAGATGCAGCGTGTCTACCGCTCCTGCCAGCTGCCGGAACTGGACAAGCTGTTGCCGCCGAAGCGCGAACTGCTGACCGGAAAATACTTCGTCGATACCGTGCAGACCGGCCGCGGCTGCCCGATCAACTGCAACTTCTGCTCGGTGACGGCCTTCAACGGCTCGCGTTACCGGGTGCGCGAAATCGACGACATCATCGCCGAGATCAACTCGATCCCCTCCAAGCGCCTGTTCATCATCGACGACAACATCGTCGGCGCCGGGCCGCGCTACATCAAGCGCGCCAAGGAGTTGTTCGACCGCATGGCCGACTGCGGCAAGGAGTGGGCCGGCCAGACCTGCCTCAACATCGTCGAGCACGACGATGTGCTGAAGGCGGCGCAGAAGAGTGGCTGCAAGGGTTTCCTGATCGGCTTCGAATCGCTCGATCCGGTGACCATCGATGCCATGCACAAGCCGGTCAACCTGCGACCGGATACGCGCAACTTCGCCGACGCCATCAAGAAGATCCACGACCACGGCATTGCCGTCGTCGGCTGCTTCATCTTCGGTTCCGACGGGCAGACCAAGGATGCCTTCCGCCGTACCATCGATTTCGTGCTGGAGAACGGCATCGATGCCGTGCAGCTGTCCCTCGAGACGCCGCTGCCCGGTACTGCCTTCTACAAGCAGATGCAGGCGGAAAACCGCTTGCTGCTGACCGATTTCCCCAACGACTGGCGGCGCTACACGTTGTTCGAGCCGGTCTTCGAGATGCGCGGCATGAC
Source organism: Dechloromonas sp. (assembly GCA_008933675.1). Lineage (GTDB taxonomy): Bacteria > Pseudomonadota > Gammaproteobacteria > Burkholderiales > Rhodocyclaceae > Azonexus. Next base: position 18,796 of record WBUO01000041.1, on the reverse strand, counting down.
GCCGGCCGAGGCCTGGGAAGGGCTGCAGGCTGCCTATGCCGAGGTTTCCTCGTTCGGCGCTTCGCTGAAGCGCGGCCTGCGCACCTTCCGTAACACGCGCAGCCTGTTCAGCACGGGCATCTCGTTCTCCTGGAACTACCAGGCCTACAAGACCATCCGCAACATGCCGACACCGCTGGCGCAACGGAACTGAGGGCTGTGCGCCGGCAGCGGCCATCGTCGTCCACACCCCCCAAGGGTACTTCCTGCGGGGCGCTCAGGTGGGGAGCCGGCTATGCGTTGCTGGCTGGATGCCCACCTGCGTGGGCATGACGGTGAGCCGGGGCGTATTGCTCCGGTTTGCCGGCCGTTGTCGGTTTTGCGACAAGATCATTTCTATTTTTGTGTCTAAGAAACAGTTGGTTAGCGTGTGGCACCTGTCTTGCTAAGCATTCACCAGTCCTCTGGAGAATGCCATGAAAGCCAGCGATATCCAGGCCCTGCTCGATGAGCCGGCCTGCAGCCACAACACCAAGGAAAAGTCCGGATGTTCCAAGCCCAAGCCGGGGGCGACGGCTGGCGGCTGTTCCTTCGACGGCGCGCAGATCGCGCTGCTGCCGATCGCCGACGTCGCCCACATCGTGCATGGCCCGATCGCCTGTGCCGGCTCCTCGTGGGATAACCGCGGCACGCGGTCGAGTGGCGTGACGCTGTACAAGATCGGCATGACCACCGATCTTTCGGAAACCGACGTGGTCATGGGACGCGGCGAGAAGCGTCTGTTCCATGCGATCAAGCAGGCTGTCGACAGCTATTCGCCGGCTGCCGTCTTCGTCTACAACACCTGTGTCACGGCGCTCATCGGCGACGATGTCGACGCCGTCTGCAAGGCGGCCGCCGAGCGCGTCGGCGTGCCGGTCGTGCCGGTCGACGCGGCCGGTTTCTACGGCACCAAGAATCTCGGCAACCGGCTGGCCGGTGAAGCCATGTTCAAGCATGTCATCGGCACGCGCGAGCCGGCGCCGGCCAAACCGCGCGCCGACGGCCTGCCGACCTACGACGTCAACCTGATCGGCGAGTACAACATTGCCGGCGAGTTCTGGCATGTCGCGCCGCTGTTCGACGAACTCGGCCTGCGCATCCTGTGCACGCTGTCCGGCGACGCCCGCTTCCACGAGGTGCAGACCATGCACCGGGCCAGGGTGAACATGGTGGTCTGCGCCAAGGCGCTGCTCAACGTCGCCCGCAAGATGCAGGACAGCTTCGGCATTCCTTTCTTCGAAGGCAGTTTCTACGGCGTCGCCGACGTCTCCAACGCGCTGCGCGACTTCGCCCGGCTGATCGGCGATCCCGACCTGATCGCCCGCACCGAGGCCGTGATCGCCCGCGAGGAAGCCAAGGCCCACGCCGCGCTCGAACCCTGGCGCGCCCGCCTGAAGGACAAGCGCGTGCTGCTCTATACCGGCGGCGTCAAGTCGTGGTCCATCGTCTCGGCGCTGCAGGATCTCGGCATGAAGGTCGTCGCCACGGGCACCAAGAAGTCGACCGAGGAAGACAAGGCACGCATCCGCGAACTGATGGGCGAGGACACCAAGATGATCGACGACGGCAGCCCGAAAGCGCTGCTGTCCACCTATCACGAGTACAAGGCCGACATCCTGATCGCCGGCGGCCGCAACCTCTACACCGCCCTCAAGGCGCGCATTCCCTTTCTCGACATCAACCAGGAGCGCGAATTCGGCTATGCCGGCTATGCCGGCATGAGCGAACTTGCCCGCCAGCTGGCGCTGTCGATGGAAAGCCCGGTCTGGGCGGCCGTGCGCAAACCCTCGCCGTGGGCGAAGCAGAGCGGGCCGGGGAGTGTGCTGGCAGCGTGATGGCGGTGCTGACTTTGCTGTGCGGAATTCGCCGCTGTCGTTAATCTTCCGGTAATAAATTTCCCGCATTATCAGCGCCTTGCGGTGACTCCGAAGGTCGCGGCCGGAGCATGTGCTCGCCGGCTGCGCTCGGAATGAGGGGAACTTGATCCCCCGGTTGCCGCAGTTGCATCCTCACTGGAGAAGACGGGAATGAACCTGACGTTGGTTGGCGGCGAGCGTAGCTGCCATATGGTGATCGCCGGCAAGGTCACCGAAGAGTATTCGGCCCAGCTGGAGGCCGGCCTCATTGGCGCGATGCGCCGTTATCCCCATCTCACCGTCGATCTCTCCGGTGTTGCCGAGATCGATCGTTTCGGCCTGCGTCTTCTTGCCCTGGTGCAGAGCCTGGGTGGCAAGGAAGTGGCCATCGTCGCCACGTCGCCGGTAGTGGACAGGGCATCAGCACCCGCCAGCGGCGTTCAGCACCTGCATTAGGACTCAGGACTCCGGGGCGATCGGTGGTTGGCTGGCGTCTTCCGCCGCTTCCTCCAGCCCCCAGTCGCCCCACTGATACCAGTCCTCGCCGAGCAGCTCGGCCGGGTGCTGGGTGCGGCCGGAACCGTTGCCGCAGCCGAGATCGCCGGCCGGGCAGTAGCGGTCGCAACCCCAGCAGATGCGTTCCGGGTGCTTGGGGTGCAGCGGAAACTTCCTGGCCATTTCAATGCACCGTGTTTGGCTGGCCGCGTTGCAGGATCCGCTCCATGCCGGCCATCACCGTCAGGTTGGCTTCCTCCATCCGGGTCAGGGCAGCCAGGGCGCCGGCGATGTCGCCGCTGCGGTAGCGCGCCACGGCCTGCCGCGCCTCGTCGTGCACCGCCTTGTGCGGCGCCTCCATCTCGCGGTAGCCGGGCAGGCCGGCGAAGGCGGTGCGGCCTTCGCCCTCGTAATACCAGCGGCCGAGACGGCACTGGGTTTCGTCGGGCAGGTCGGCGGGCTGCAGGTCGGAGAGGCCGAGCAGCACCTTGTACACCTCCAGTTTCAGCGTCAGTTCCTCGATGTTGGCCAGTTCGGCCGCGGCCAGCATCGACGAGCTGGCGATGCCGTCCTGCATCTGCTGCGACAGGCCGAGCAGGCGCTCCATGCTGTGCATTGCCGCCGCACTTTCGCCACTCTGGCGGGCGGCGCTGCCGGCACCGAGGTCCATCACCGCCTTGGCCTGGCTGGTCTCCTGCTGGATGCCGGTGACCAGGCCGCCGATTTCCTTGGTCGCCTTGGCCGTGCGCTCGGCCAGCTTGCGCACCTCGTCGGCGACCACCGCAAAGCCGCGCCCGGCCTCGCCGGCCCGCGCCGCCTCGATCGCGGCATTGAGCGCCAGCAGGTTGGTCTGCTCGGCGATCTCGCGGATCAGCTGGACGATGCCGCCGATCTCACCGGCCCGCCGCGACAGGTCCTCGACGCTGTCGCCGGCGGCGCTGATGCGCTCGAACATGCCGTGCAGGTTGTCGGCGATCTGCGCGAAGGCGGCACGGTTGGTGTCCGACTCGCTGGCCGCGGTGCGCGCCGCCGTCGCATCGGCGCTCAACTGACCGGACAGGCCGGAGAAGGACTGGCGGATGCCGGCCAGCGAGGCGCCGAAGCGGGGGATGTTGCCGAGCACGCCGTCGAGCAGCGCCTGCCGCTGTTCCAGTGCCTGCTGCCGCTGCCCGGCCGCGGCCAGCTGCTGCCGGGCGCTCGCCAGCTCCTCCTGCAGCGTCGCGGCGCGCGCCTTGAGCACGGCGTTTTCGGCCTCCGCGGCGGCCAGTTCCTGGCGGGTCTTCAATCCGAACATCATTTTTCCTTCGCGACAAACCATAATAGTTGAGCAATTTACTATGGTATTGCGGTGCGACTCATGACGCGGATCAAAATGGCTCTGCCGTCGCTCCCTAAAGTCCTGCCGCCTCGCCGGCTTCGGACAGGGTCAGCAGGCGCCTGGCCGCGCACAGCACTTGGCCGGAAACGATCGGTGGCGAGGCTGCGACGTCGGCGAGGGCGTCCCGGCATTCTTCCTCGATGCCATGCCGGCGGCCGAGCAGACGAATGGCCGACTGGATGGCGGCGGATGGTTTCGACTGGCTGCCGGTCAGCGCCAGCAGCGATTCGCGCGCGATTTCCTCGTCGCTTTTTACCGGTGCGCTGGATTGCGGCGAGCCGGATGCCTGCCCGGCGACCCGTAGTCCGAGCACCAGTAGATAGGTCGATCCGGCAAACATCACCGAGGAGCTGAGGGCAAAGCTGAAAAAACTGCTGCCGAGCTTGCGGCTGTCGAGTCCCACGAAGAAAAAGGCCGTCCCCAACAGGGGGAGGAGGATGATCGCCATGCCGCGCCGGCCGCTGGCCAGAACACGGGCGATGGCGACACTCATGTCGGCACGCAGCAAGGCCAACGCCAGCAGCGGCAGGGCCGCGACGAGTAGCGAAGCATGCAGCTTCGGCCATTCCCGGCCGACGGCATCCAGTTGCCGGACCGAAGGAACCCATTGACCGACGGCTTCCCAGGCCGTCGCGGGCAGATTGCCCAGGTAGCCTCGCGCTATGCCGTCCCAGACCAGCAATCCATAAAGCAGCCAGGCTACGACGATGGCCGAGACCGACAATTGGGCGGCTGGTCGTGTTGCCGCCAGCTCCGGTGGGCTGGCTTCTCCCGGCGCGACCGCGGTGCTGTCAGGCATGGTATCGATACGCCGGAAGCGCGCGCCGAGGACGGTGGCGAGCCAGACGCTGGCCGCCAGCGTCAGCAGGCTGTCGAGAAAGGACAGCAGCGGCACGAAGGTGCCCAGCAAGCGGAGCGGGGCACCGAACAAGAAACTGAAGAAGACGACCCGGCCAACGGCCAATTCCTTGCGCATCGGCAAGCCGCAGTGGGGGCAGGTCGTGATCTGCTCGCTGGTATGGGTTGCACGCGAGAAGAAGGGGATTTCCTGCTGGCACTTGGGGCATTCCATGGTTAGCAGTGGCGATCAGGGAACTAGTCAGGGGTGGGCATCCGGGTGTGGAGTCATTGCTGGCGTCAATTGCCGCAGCATTTCTTTCGCCTGGCTATTCAGGCGGGACGATTACGGGGTGAGCCAGTTTTCCAGCAACAACCCGGGGACGCGCGAGAATTCGGCGACATTGTTGGTGACCACGGTCAGCCCGCCACTACGGGCATGGGCGGCGATGTGCAGGTCGTTGACGCCGATCGGCGTGCCTTGCCGTTCCAGGTCGGCACGGATGCTGCCGTAGTGATAGGCCGCTTCGGCCGGATAGGGCAGCACCGTCAGCCGGCTGCAGAAATCCTCGACCACGGCCAGGTTGCGGGCGGGAAACTGGCTTTTTTCCGCGCCGTGCACCAGTTCTGCCAGTGTGATGGCCGATATGGCCATGCGGCCGTGCTGCTGGTTGAACACCTCGCGTACTTCCGGCGGGCGGCGCTTGATCACGTAGATGACGATATTGGTGTCGAGCAGATACTTCAGCATCGCCTACAGCGCCTCGCGTTCGCCTTGCGTCTGCTCGGCGCGTTCGGCCATGAAATCGTCGGTCGGCAGAGGGGACGAGAGAAAAAAGCTATCCCAGGCCTGGTCGATCGGTACGATCACCCGTTCATTGCCGACCGCGCGCACTTCGACACGCTTGACGTTGTCGGGAAAGCGCAGTTCGGCCGGCAGGCGAACGGCCTGGGTGCGGTTGTTGGTGAATACGGTGCTGGTGGTCATGGCGTACCTCCGGTGTTGCAATATACATTGACTATATACGCCGCGGCCTGTCCCGGCAAATGTGTGGTGCCTGACGTGTCCATGGGGCCTGCGCCACAGTGGGCGTCATGTGTTTCACAGCCCTGTTGCTCCTTCCCAACCGTTGCCTGTCCCCGGTTTGCCCGGTTTCGGTTTGCACTGGACGTCGGTCGTCAGTCATCAGGCGGATCGTTTGCCGCCGCGCCGGAAAGGTAGCGGCCGCCGATGCAGGCTCAAGCCGGGGCCGTCAGCCGCCGGCGCTTCGTTGTCAGTGCGAAATGCACAGGACGTCGGGGTTGTCACGTCCGCTGTCGGCCATGCGCTGCAGGTTGTCCAGCACCGAGAAACTGGCGCGCTCCATCGCTTCGACGTGGCGCAACATCTGCTCGAAATCGCCGGCCTGGCGGGATTTGAGTGCTTCGATGCCAAACCGGTGAACGTCCACGTGCGGCGGCTCGATTTCGCGATAGCCGCTCAGGCTGCTGAAACAGGCGCGTCCTTCACCCTCGTAGTACCACTTGCCGAGCCGGCAGTGGGTGTGCGAGGCGACCGTCGCCGGGTCGATCTGTTCCAGACCGAACAGACCCATGTAGATGCGGAACTTGAAGACCAGGTGATCAACCTTGGCGACTTCGACGAAACTCTTCAGGGCGCTGCCGGCGATGATGCCTTCCATCTTGCGCGACAGGCCGATCAGGCGGTTCATGTCGTCGGTCGCCCGGTTGCCCCGTTCGCTGTATTCGTCGGCCGTATGGGCCAGCGTCTCCATGGCCGTCTTGGCCTGCGTGGAATCCTGGCGGATGCCGGTGACCAGCGCATCGATCTCCTTGGTTGCCTTGGCCGTCCGTTCGGCCAGCTTGCGCACTTCGTCGGCCACCACGGCAAAGCCGCGCCCGGCTTCGCCGGCGCGTGCCGCCTCGATCGCGGCATTGAGCGCCAGCAGGTTGGTCTGGTCGGCAATTTCGTGGATCAGCTGGACGATGGCGCCGATCTGCGTAGCCTGTTCGGCGAGTACCTCGACATCGCGTGCGGCGCGTGCCGAATCCTCGGCCAGGCGGTGCAGGTTGGCGGCGATCTCGGTTGTCGTCTGGCCGCTGCTGGTCGATACATCCGCCGCTTCCACCGCCTGCTGCTTCTCGTCCTTGAGCAGGTTGGCCATTTCACCCAGACTGACCTGGGAACTGCTCAGCGACTGGCTGAACAGTGCCAGGTTGCGCAGCGTGGCGCGCAATACATCGCACTCCTGTTCCTTCTGGCGCGATGCCTGTTCGTGCTCATGACAGGTTTGCCGCAGGGCCGCCAGTTCGGCGCCCAGTGCTGCCTCGCGCTCGCGCGCCTGACGCAGCTCCTCTTCCAGCTGGGCAAGCTGCTTGCCGTTACCAAAGAACATTCGATGACTCCCCGCATTTGGCCGGCGGATGTCGTGCATCACGCGGCCTGATTATTTTTCGACCTGGACGGGCGAATTTGTAAAGGCCGAAATTATATTGAAATCAATCACCCAAAAGCACTTCACGGAGTAGGTATTTAAGGCAGGGCTTGCTTCTCTTTTCGGAGGGTGTGCTGCGGACATGCCGCCGAGTTGCTCTTGTCGGATTTGCTACACAGGTCTTCTTTCGCAAGTTATTGATTGTTGGTGATTAATGTCTTGGCGCGTTCCTTGCTGAGATGAGCTCAATCTCATCAGGACGATGTCCAAAATGGCCGAAATCATCCAATCCAAGAAGGCGCTGGCGGTCAATCCGCTGAAGGTGAGCCAGCCGGTCGGCGCCTCGCTGGCTTTCCTGGGCCTCAACCGCTGCCTGCCGCTGATGCATGGCTCGCAGGGGTGCACGGCCTTCGGCAAGGTGTTTTTCGTGCGTCATTTCCGCGAGCCGATTCCGCTGCAGACGACGGCGATGGATCAGGTGTCCACCATCATGGGGGCCGACGAGAACATCGTCGAGGCCTTGCGCACGCTGTCGGACAAGAGCAAGCCGGACATCATCGGCCTGGTCACCACCGGCCTGTCGGAAACGCAGGGGACCGACATCATGCGGGCGGTGAAGGATTTCCGTACGGCGCATCCGGAGTTCGACCACGTCGCCGTGGTGCCGGTGAATACGCCGGACTACCTGGGGTGCCTGGAAAGCGGCTACGCGCTGGCCGTCGAGGCGCTGATCCGCACGCTGGTGCCGGAAAGCCAGTGCGTCGGCAGGCGCCCGAAGCAGGTCAATGTGCTGGCCTCGGGCATGCTGACGCCGGGCGACATCGAGGCGATCAAGGACTGGGTCGAAGCCTTCGGCCTGCGCCCGGTGGTCGTGCCGGACATCGGCGATTCACTGGATGGCCATCTGGTCGAGGCCGAGACCTCGTCGCTGACCATCGGCGGCACGCCGCGTTCGGAAATCGCGATCATGGGTGAATCGGCCGCCACGCTGGTCGTCGGCCCGTCGCTGTACAAGGCAGCCGATCTGCTCAAGGAACGCACCGGTGTACCGGACTGGCGCTTCGAAGGCCTGATGGGACTCGACGATTGCGACACCTTCACCCAGGCGCTGGCGGAAATTTCCGGCAAGCCGGTGCCGGAAAAGATCGAGCGCCACCGCGCCCAGTTGCAGGATGCGATGGTCGACAGCCATTTCATGATCGGCTTCGCGCGCGTTGCGCTGGCCGCCGATCCCGATCTGCTCGGCATGCAGGTGCGCTTCCTGACGGGCATGGGGGCCGAAGTGGTGGCCGCTGTCAGCCCGCACAAACACGACAGTCTGGCCGGCTTGCCGATCGCGCAGGTGATCGTCGGCGATCTGGAGGACATGGAGAAGGCGGCGCGTGCCGCCAATGCGCAACTGGTCATGGCCAATTCGCATGCCGCGGATACGGCGCATCGCCTCGGCCTGCCGCTGCTGCGCGCCGGTTTTCCGCAGTACGACCACGTGGGCGGTTATGCCCGCACCTGGGTGGGCTACCGCGGTACGCGGCAGGCCTTGTTCGATCTTGCCAATCTGATGCTGGGACAACACCATGAACTCGCACCCTATCGATCAATCTACTGGGCCGACGACCGAGACGGCGCCACTATCCAACATGTCGTCGCGTCGTCTGCAGCTGGTCTGGTCCATTAAGCAGGAGCCGGCAGCCGTGTTGCGCGTAGCCTTCGCCTCCACCGACCGGACCCGCGTCAACCAGCACTTCGGTGCCGCCGAGGGCTTTGCCGTCTATGAAGTGACGCCGGACAAGGCGACGCTGGTCGGCGTCGCCGAATTCGCCGAAGAGGCGATGGACGGCAACGAGGACAAACTGACCGCCAAGGTCGATTTCCTCGCCGGCTGCGCTGCGGTCTACGTCATGGCGATCGGCGCCTCGGCGATCAAGAAGCTGATGGCGGCCGGTGTCCAGCCGATCCGCATCAACGAGGTTGATGCCATCGACGACCTGCTGCTGGAAATCTCGAAAGCCATGAACGAAGGCGGCGTCGCCTGGATCGACCGGGCCATCGCCCTGCAGGACAAGGCCAAATCGGCCGACCGCTTCAACGCCATGGAAGAAGAGGGGTGGGAAGGATGAGCGCTGACATGATCGAACACCGCGGCGTCGTGCAGCGCGTCGATAACGGCCTGGCCATCGTCGCCATGGAAACCGCCGGCTGCGCCTCCTGCGGCCAGGGCGGCAGTTGCGGCATCGGCAAGATGGCGGCCGGACGCCCGGCAACCCTGCTGACCCTGCCGGTGCGCGGCGACATCAAGGCCGGCGATCAGGTCAGCATCGCCCTGCCGGAAAGCAAGCTGACGCTGTCGGCCGTACTCGGCTACCTGTTCCCGGCCTTTGCCATGATCTTCGGTGCCTGGCTGGGCGCCGCCCTCGAAGGCAGCGATGGTGCCACTGCACTCGGCGCCATGATCGGCTTCCTCGGCGCGCTGGCCATCGCCCGCCTCGTCATCGGGCTGATTCCCGGCCTGCTGCCGGCGCCGCAACTGATCCCGATTTCCCGTCAATCCACCGTATTCCCCAAGGAGTAATGCCATGACCGAAGCTGTTGCCGCCGATCCCATCCTCGAAACCGATTTCATCAAGGAGATGGCCCGCCAGATGCGCGCCCTCGATACCTACGGCACCTACCAGGGCTGGAGCGTCGAGAAGATCCTCGATCCCTACGTGCTGACCAAGGAACGCAAGGCGGCGATTCCGCTGATCGGCGATCCCGACGAGGAAACGATTTCCCGTGTGAAGGCCTTCTACAACGCCATCGCCGTGCTCATCGAGAAGGAATGCAAGCTGCTCGCCGTACCGCTGGTGCACCTGACGCACGAAGGCTTCGGCCGGGCGCTGATCACCGTCGGCAAGCTGGTGGCGGTGGACCGGACCTTGCGCGATGTGCACCGGTTCGGCTTCGCCAGCCTGTCGAAGATGAAGGATGAAGGCGACAAGATTCTCGGCGTCGCCATCGAGCGCATCGGCCAGCACCCGGCCGTTGCCGGCATGTGATCTGGCGGAGGCATCATGTCCGACGAAGAAATCGCCGCCCTCGACAAGGAAGTGAAGAAGCTGAAGCGCATTGCTTCCGAGTGGGCCTCGCAGATGCACGATCTCGTGGAAGACCGCCTGCCGGCGGCCTACCAGGAGATTCCGGGCATCGCCCAATCCACTTACGACGCCTGCAAGGCCTGGGCCGACGCCAACGCCCGTCTGGCCGCTGCCCAGAAAGGGCAGCCGGCATGACGCGTGCCGACGGCGCCGGCATGGCGGCCTGAGCCATGCCGCGTCTGGCCGAAGTTTCCACCATGACGGCGCAGGGCGAGGCCGTGTGCGCCGCCCTGCGCCGTCAGGTGGAAAAACTCGGCCTGTCGATCGGTGCCGAGCCGGGCTGGTCCGCCCTGAGTTTTGTCGAGACGGTCGACCCCTTCTCGCAGGAGGTCAGCCTGATCGGCACCTGGCGCGGTGGCCAGCGCTACGGCACCGTGACCTTCTTTCCCGACGGCCGCATCTTTGCCGAATACCAGGTGCTGCTGCCGCATCCGCGGCTTGCCGACAGCTACGTCGAGGCCGTCCAGGTATGGGGGCAGCCGTCCGAGTTGCGCGGTGACGCGGTCCTGGTCGAATTGCCGAAGTAGCCATGCTGGCCGTTCCTCGCCTGATCCTCCTGCACAAGCAGGCGACCAGCGGTCGCGTCCGCTTCCTCTGCCTCGCCTCCGGCGTTGTCGCCTTCGAGCCGCTGCCGGTGTTGTCGGCCCTGCGTGACGAGGACTACTCGCCGACCGTGCAGGTTCATCCGGCGGCGGTCATGCGCGAAGCCGAGATCCATCTCGGCCTGCCCGAAGGGGCTATCGTCGCCGAAGCCGAATTTCAGGCCTGGGTCGATACGCCGACGGGCGATGTGCCCGTCCTGCTGGCGGCCTTCGCCGGCATCGATCCGCCGTTTGCCGCCGCCGAGCGCAGTGGCGGCCGCTTCATCGCGCTGACCGAAGCGCGTGCCCTGAGCGAGGTCGAGCGCGGCTTGTTGCGGCGGGCTTACGAACACGTGCTGGGCTAGATTCCCGGCATCGGCACGAAGCCCGGCAAGGCCTTGATCCGCGCGATCCATTGCTGGATGTTGGGGAAATCGGCCAGCGACACGCCACCTTCCGGGGCCAGGGCGACGTAGGGCATCACCGCGCAGTCGGCGACGGTCGGGTGGCCGAGCGCCAGCCAGTCATGGCGCGCCAGATGGGCGTCGATCAGCGGCAGGATGCGGGCCGCGCGGCGCAGCGTGTCGGCCTTGTCGAGGGCGCAGCCGAACTTGTCCACCAGGCGGGCGGCGCCGGGGCCGTTCTGGATTTCGTTGGCCGCGGTGGACAGCCATTGCATGACCGTCGCCAGGCCGGCCGCATCGCGCGGCAGCCAGGCCTCGCCGGCGTAGCGGGCGGCCAGGTAGACGAGGATGGCCTGCGAATCGCGCAGCACGACATCGCCATCGACCAGGATCGGGATCTCGCCCCACGGGTTGAGTTCGATCAGCGGCGGCTTCTTGTGCTCGCCGACCAGGAAATCGACGGCGACGATGTCCAGCGGGATGCCGGCCAGCGCCGCCAGCAGGCGAACCTTGTAGCAGTTGCCGGATAGTTCCAGGTCATACAGTTTCATGCTGCTCTCCTTGGCTTGGGTGGATTCAATCGAAGCGCTGGCCGAGGGCGGCCAGTTCGCGCTCGCTGTAGCGCGGGGTGATGTGTTGCGAGCAGTTCCAGTCGAAGGCGGCGACATGGACGACCATGATGCGCTCGGCGGCTGGCTCACCGGGGCCGCTGACGGCTGCCCGCAACGCCGGCTCGGCGGCCGCATCGAGCACGTCGACGGTACCGAGAATCTTCAGGCGCCGGCGATTCGGGTAATCCATCAGGATCAGTGCGGCGCGCGGGTTGTCGTGCAGGTTGCCGACGCTGACGAACTGCCGGTTGCCGGTGTAGTCGGCAAAGGCCAGCGTCAGCGCGTCGAGCACCTTGAGGAAGCCCGCCGCGCCGCCCCGGTGCTGGACGTGCGGCCAGCCGGTCGTGCTGGCCGTGCCCAGGTAGAAGCTGTCGCGGGCGGCGATGAACTGGCATTCGCGCGGCCCCAGCGCGGGGGCTTCTGCGCTGCCGCCGAGCGCTGCCTCGCGGCCGTTGTAGCGCCGCTGCATGGCCTGTACGCCGGGTGTGTAGGTGATCCGGGAAAAATGTCCTGACATGGCGTCTCCGCTTTCTCTCTCATGGCACGAGACCATGTTGATAGATTCCTTATGGGCAATAAATAGACGAAATCGCATTTGATTGCTGCGAATAACGGCTTAATATCGCACGATGGACAAATTCAAGGCCATGAGCACCTTCGTCCGCATCGTCGAAGCCGGCAGCCTGACCGGCGCGGCGGCGCGCCTGGACTGTTCGCTGACCGCGGTGGTGCGCAGTCTGGCGGCGCTGGAACAGCAGCTCGGCGTGCGCCTGCTCAACCGCACGACGCGCCGCATCGCGCTGACCGACGAAGGCCGCGAATATTTCGAGCGCTGCCGCCGCCTGCTGGCCGAGCTGGAAGAAACCGAAAGCGCGCTGACCGAGCGCCGCCTGACGCCGTCCGGCCGGCTGGCGATCACCGCGCCGGTGATGTTCGGCCGTCTGCACGTGGCGCCGGTGGTCACCGACTTTCTCGCCGCCTACCCGGAGATGCGTGCCGAACTGCTGCTGCTCGACCGCGTCATCGACCTGCTCGAAGAAGGCATCGATCTGGCCATCCGCATCGCGCCGCTGCCCGACTCGTCGCTGGTCGCCATTCCGCTCGGTGCCACCGGTCGCATCGTCTGCGCCAGCCGGGATTACCTGGCCCGCCACGGCATGCCGCAACAGCCGCGCGACCTGGCCGGCCACCGCGTCATCCGCTTCACCGCGCTGAGCGACGGCAATGACTGGAGTTTCAGCCGCGGCAACGAAACGCAGCGCGTTACCGTCAGCGATGTCTTCGCCGCCAACCAGGTCGACGTCGCCCTCGACGCCTGCCGCAAGGGCCTCGGCTGCGGCCGCTTTCTCGGGTATCAGGTGCGCGAGCTGGAAGCCGCCGGCGAGCTGGTACGCATCCTGCCCGATTGGGAGACGGCGAAGATCGAGGTCAGCCTGGTCTATCCGCACAGCCGCCTGCTGTCGCCGCGCATCCGCGCCTTCGTCGACTGGGCGGTGCCGCAGCTGCGCGAGCGTCTGGCCGCTACCTGAGCGGGCCGCGGTGACGGCCATTGTCGTAAATGCGACAAGGCCTTGTGCCCAGGGATAATGGCTCAAGCCATTGAAATATAAGCAGTAAAAAAAATTTGGCGGCGTGGCACGCGCCTTGCAGATAGCTGGCCATCAACCCTTGGGAGAAGCGCCATGATCAATCTCACCCCCGCCGCCGTCAAAGCTGTTCAACGCTTTATCCGTGGTTCCGAAACGCCGGTTGCCGGCCTGCGCCTGATGATCTCGGGTGGCGGCTGCTCCGGTCTGCAGTACGGCATGAAACTGGAGGCCGAGAAGGCCGAGGACGACTGGGAACTGGAAATCGAAGGCGTCAAGCTGCTGGTCGACCCGATGACCTTCCCGATGATCGACAACGTCACCGTCGATTTCGTCGATACCCTGACCCACACCGGTTTCAAGTTCGACAACCCGAACGCCAGCGCCCAGTGCTCCTGCGGCTCTTCGTTCTCGATCTAAGGGCAACATCATGTGGGAATACTCTGACAAGGTCCGCGAACACTTCTTCAACCCGCGCAACTCGGGTCCGCTCGAAGAAGCCAACGGTATCGGCGATGTCGGTTCCATCCAGTGCGGCGATGCGCTGCGCCTGATGCTCAAGGTCGAACCGGAAACCGAGGTCATCCTCGACGCCCACTTCCAGACCTTCGGCTGCGGTTCCGCCATTGCCTCGTCGTCGGCGCTGACCGAGATGATCAAGGGCATGACGCTGGACGATGCCTTGAAGGTTTCCAACCAGGACATCGCCGACTTCCTCGACGGCCTGCCGCCGGAAAAGATGCACTGCTCGGTCATGGGCCGTGAAGCCCTGCAGGCCGCCATCGCCAACTACCGTGGCGAGGAGTGGTCCGATGACCACGAAGAGGGCGCGTTGATCTGCAAGTGCTTCGCCATCGACGCGGTGATGATCGAGGACGTGGTCAACGCCAACAACCTCAACACGGTTGAGGAAGTCACCTTCTACACCAAGGCCGGTGGCGGTTGCGCCGCCTGCCACGAGGGCATCGAGGAAATTCTCGCCAAGGTCAAGGCATCGCGCGCCGGCCCCGGCGAAGTGTCGCCGCCGCCGGCCTGCCCGGCGACGCCAGAAGCCCCGAAGCCGCCGAGCAAGAAGCTCTCCATCGTCGAAAAGATCGCCAAGATCCAGGAAGTGCTCGAGTCGGTGCGCCCGATGCTGCAGCGTGACCACGGCGACGTCGAACTGGCCGACGTGCAGGGCAAGAAAATCTACGTGCATCTGAAGGGTGCTTGCTCCGGTTGCATGATGGAAGCGGCCACCCTCGGCGGCATCCAGCAGAAGATGATCGAAGCGCTGGGCGAACTGGTCCAGGTGCTGCCGTCGTCGCACATGCCGGTGGAAGCCTGATCCATCCGATTGCCATCATTCCCGCTGGCGCGGGAATGATGGGGCACACTGAAACTCAACAGAGACCATAAAGGACAGCGCCATGGAACCGACCTATCTGGACAACAACGCCACCACGCGCTGCGACCCCGCCGTGGTGGAAGCCATGCTCCCCTTCTTCACCGAGCATTTCGGCAACGCCTCGTCCATCCACGCCTTCGGCAGCGAAGTCGGCAAGGCGCTGAAAAAGGCCCGCGCCCAGGTACAGGCCCTGCTTGGTGCCGAGCACGACTCGGAAATCATTTTCACCTCCTGCGGCACGGAGTCCGACTCGACCGCCATTCTCTCGGCGCTGAAGGCGCAGCCGGAACGCAACACGGTGATCACCACCAACGTCGAGCATCCGGCCATCCTGACGCTGTGCGAATGGCTGGAAAAAGAGGGCTACATCGTCCACAAGCTGAAGGTGGACAAGAAGGGCCGCCTCGACATGGACGAATACAAGTCACTGCTCCAGGACAACGTCGCCATCGTCTCGGTGATGTGGGCCAACAACGAGACCGGCACCATCTTCCCGGTCGAGGAAATGGCTGCCCTGGCCTCGGCCAAGGGCATCATGTTCCATACTGATGCGGTGCAGGCCGTCGGCAAGATTCCCATCGACCTGAAGAACACCAAGATCGACATGCTGTCGCTGTCCGGCCACAAGCTGCATGCCCCGAAGGGCATCGGCGTGCTCTACCTGCGCCGCGGCTGCCGTTTCCGCCCGCTGCTCCGTGGTGGTCACCAGGAACGCGGCCGCCGCGCCGGCACCGAGAACTCGGCCTCCATCGTCGGCCTCGGCATGGCCTGCGAACTGGCCATGAACAAGATGGAAATCGAGAACACCGAAGTGAAGCGCCTGCGCGACAAGCTGGAGCAGGGCATCCTGAGCCAGATCACGCACTGCTTCCCGACCGGCGACGTCAGCAACCGGCTGCCCAACACCAGCAACATCGCCTTCGAATACATCGAGGGTGAGGCCATCCTGCTGCTGTTGAACAAGATGGGCATCGCTGCCAGCTCCGGCTCCGCCTGTACCTCCGGCTCGCTCGAACCGTCGCACGTGATGCGCGCCATGGGCATTCCCTACACCGCCGCCCACGGCACCATCCGTTTCTCGCTGTCGGTGTACAACACCGAGGCGGAAATCGACCGCGTCATCGAAGCTGTGCCGCCCATCGTCGCCCAACTGCGCAAGCTCTCGCCGTACTGGACCGACAAGGGCCCGGCCGCCAACCCGGAAGCCGCCTTCGCCCCCACCTACGCCTGAGCCCGCGAACGTTTTTGCATCAGTCTCTCTCTGTAGCACCTCGGTTAGCCCCGGAAGAAATTCCGGGGCTTTTTTTGTCGACCGGGAGAAATGGCTGAAAGCTGCGCCGTGGCAATGCTTGCGCCATATGCAATGGTCAATTAACCTGATCGCTCCTTTGTCATCTGCCAGCCGACGATGTCAAGTAGCGGCATTCGCAACCACAGTACCTCCCTTAAACGCCTCATGCCCGGCGCGCCCGGCACCAAGGGCCTTGTCGAGCGCTTCGGCAGTGCGTTGCTCTGCGTGCGCTATCGCTACGACCCGATTCACAACCGTCGCCTGACCACGGTCGAACTGATCGTCGAAGATCGCCCGGCCAAACCCGAAAAGACAGCCTGGATACGCGTTGCCTACGGCGAAACCGAACTACGCCAGCGTATCAAGGAAGCAGGCGGCATCTGGCACGCCGAGCGGAAACTCTGGATGCTGGGCATCAGGAAAATCAAGGTCTTGAAGCTCGAATCCAGGATCGTGGCCAATGTCTAGCAATGGATATTCCGGGATATCCAGTAATGGAAACATGTATCCATATTTGGCAATAAATGGCTGTATGTGGATATTTTTTGTGACGTCTACTTTGAGTTAGACCGCAATGAAGCTCTGGCATCTGATTTTCCGAAGCACATTCGATTGCCCAGAATGTGATGGCACTCTTGAATATGGGCCGGGCACCGGTATTAAAGAGTATTTTGCTGATGCTTACTTGGTTCTGGCTGACCAGTTTGTTTGGGTGGCCTTGGGTGCCCTAATTGGAGGGCTTACATTTTGGTTTTTTGGTGAAATCGTAGGCTTGGCAGTATCCACAGCAATTTGGCTAGCCATCACGCGCTATTTTGCAAAGTTTCAGTGCCGGAAATGTGGTGCAGTTTTCACTTGTTCTGAGTTGTTGCAACTTTCCAAGGAGCGTAACAGCAATGAAAAACCTGTCTAACATTCCGCTCCAGCCGACCGTCAAAAAGCTACGCTTTTTGCCGTCGGCTGAGCTAGCACGTTAGAGATCGAGAGCATGCGCCAACCTATCGTCATTCAGCTTCAGGACTTAGCATCGAGCAGCGATCACGACATAGCCGATTTGCTGCGAAAAGCATTGGTCGTTGCCACGAAACTTTCACTTCCTGAATTTCGGCAATGGATTCTTAGCGAACTTAACGGCTACGAAGACAGGAACGGGCTTCCCGAGTATCGAATCATTCACGGCGATCTACGCGCTCAGAATCCCTATCACGGGCT
Source organism: Dechloromonas sp. (assembly GCA_008933675.1). GTDB lineage: Bacteria > Pseudomonadota > Gammaproteobacteria > Burkholderiales > Rhodocyclaceae > Azonexus. The sequence continues at coordinate 1,568 of WBUO01000041.1, read as the reverse complement.
TGTGCCTTTCATCATTCAGGAGTCTGAGATACGCGACCTTGTTACAAAGATTCATTTGCACGAGTCGGTGAGTTCCATCCAGCAGCTCGTCCACTCAAAAGGGAAAGGCGAGATATGTTTCTATTTCGGCCCAGAGCAAGAGGCGGCTCTGATGCGAATGCAGGGTTACGCGCCGCTACGTCCTCTTCGTCTTGTAGGTGCCAATCAACTTCTTGCAGTCTTGCAAGCCGTTCGTACACGTATCCTTGAATGGGCGCTTTCGCTTGAGACCGAAGGAATTGTTGGTGATGGACTTTCATTTTCCGATGGGGAGCGGCAAAAAGCCATGACAAGCAAATCGATTCGCATTGAAAATTTCCAGGGCATCCTTGGTGACGTTCATGGAGGAGAAATCTCCCAAACGAACAGCATGACTGTGCTGTCTGGTAACTATGAATCACTGGCGGCTTTTCTAAAGCAGCAGGGCATTTCGTCTGAGCACCTCTCGGAACTTGCCTCTGCGATTGATGCCGATCCGAAGCCAAAGGCTGCGAACAGCTTCGGTCCGAAAGTAAGCGCGTGGATTGGACGGATGGTTTCGTTAGCCGCTTCTGGAGGATGGGAAGTTTCTATTGCCACTGCCGGCACGCTGCTCGCTGCTGCGATTTCAAAGTACTACGGTCTATGACGTCGATCTCTAACCCTGCGTTCGAGGGGACGCTCCGCCTATCGGCGGCGCGCCCCTCAACTCCACGTTAGATTGCTTATGTCCGAAGATCCCAGAATTCAGCCGCTTCTTGAGTGGAATCGTTTGGCGCGTGAAAACACCGAGAACGCCATCGTCTCTTCGATGTTTCAAGCAGCCAGCTGCGCGATTGAGCCTGTTGAGAAATTTTCTACTTGGCTATTGGTTGGTGCGGCTGCGATAGCCTCGTTTCTCATCACAAACTCAGACAAAATAGTCCCCTATCTCGGCAAACATGGCTTTTTGGTTTGCGGTGGCTTTCTTTCCCTCTCTTGCTTCTTTGGCTTGTTGGCTAAGTTAGCCGCACTCAGATCACAAATAGCGAGCCAGACCAATGCCGCAGTTCTAAACACATTTAAAGAGCACTTGGCCACGTACGAGGACGAAGAGCGAAAAATTCAGAATGGAGCAAAATTCTGGGGCATTAATTTGCAAACAGGTGTCCGTCTTGAGCGCATTCTCTCCGAGTTTTTAGAGCCCTTGCCCTGGTGGGTAAAGCTCCTGGTTAACTGGAAACTCAAAACCCAAATGAGCAATCCACAGGTTGGCAATTTACCGCTCATCAATAACTTGACCTTGCTTGGCTATTTCACAGCAGGGCAGTCACTCTCCGTTTTGGCGTTTCTTGTTTCAGGTTTCTCATATGCCGCTGCAATCTAACATTCCAATCCACCGGACCTCCGGCAAGCTACGCTTGCCTGCGTCCGGTGATTTTCAACGTTAGATCGCAACATGGACGACCTGAAGTGCAGATACCGCCTGAACGGCCCCCTCTACGTTTTTTCTATGCTGTTCTTTGGCATCCCGGCCGGTTTATACGGCATGGCTGCAGCAGAGCATAAAT
>WBUO01000392.1 GCA_008933675.1 Dechloromonas sp. | reverse complement strand
CCCCATAACCAGACGAAGAAAAATCCGCCGGCTGTGGTTACAGTCGCATTGGCCAGGATGATGATGCTCGTTATGAGCCAGGAGCGTGTGCCGATGTAGATCATCACAACCATTACCAGCATCGACAGGGCGATGATCACGCGCAGGGTCTTGTCAGCCTTGAGCTTTTGCTCGTAGCGTCCGACCCAGCGATAGGTTGCTCCGTCCGGCAACGTCAGGCGGCCATCGCTCAGAGCGGCGCGCAAACGTGCTTCAGCATCCTGAACCACCTCCACTTCACCTCTGCCGCGAGCGTTTAGCAGCACGTATTGCGTGCGCTTGCCACCCTCGGAGCGGATGGCCATCGGGCCAATGGTATAGGTCAGACCGGCCTCGCTGGGCCGCGTTGCCACGACCTGCAAATGCTGCGCGGCCAGCGCATCACTGATCTCGCGCGGCAGCGAATCACCAGCCGGAATCGTCAGTTCGGCCCGACGTTCATCCAGGATGGTGAAATTGCGCTGATGGGAGAGCGGCAGATTGGCGAGCATCGCGCTTGCTCCGGGGGCATCGTGAGCGAACTCGATGACGTGGACCGTCGGGATTGCGAGTAGGTTGGAAAGAGGAATGGAGCCTTTTCCCATCGGCGCGGGAATCTGCATCTGCGCCAACTCGTCCGGATCATCGCGGCGCTCGCGCAGATAGCGGATGCGAATAGGGTAGCGCAACGCACCCTCAACCGAATAGGTCACGGCCATGCCACCCAGTGCAGTTTCAGCGGTGCGCATCACTTGCTCATTGCTGAGGCCAAACCGCGCCAGCTTCTCGGGATCCAGCCGAATTTCGGCATAGGGTTTTCCGCCTTCGCGCTGCATCTGCACATCCACTGCTCCGGGTGTGGGTTGGATGATCTTCTCTGCCGCCTCGGCAAAGCGCTCCAAGGCGTCGGTATCGTCACCTAGAATCTGAAGTGCGATCAGGCTGCGGATGCCGGTGGACAGCATCACAACCCGGGTCTCGATGGGTTGGAGCCAACTCGGTGCCACGCCGGGGATGTCTGTCACGGCGGCCAGGGTGGAGCGAACTTCGGCCAGAGTGCGGGGGCGATGCTCCACGTTGCCGTCAGGTCGCGTGATTTCGTGAGTCGGCCACTCGGCGTAGGGTTTTAGCAGGACGACGGTTTCAATCATGCCAATTGGCGCCGGATCCAAGGCGGTTTCCGCGCGCCCCATCTTCCCCATGACTCGGTCCACTTCGGGGACCGACTCGATGAGGCGATTCTGGGTCAGCATGATTCTCTGAGTCTCGCCAACGCCGCCGGTGGCCGGAATCGAGGGCATGAAAAGCAGGCTTCCTTCGTCCAAGGGCGGCAGAAAACTGGAGCCCACCCCCGGAAATGCACGGGTCAATGCCTGATCTAGGGTCGTCTGCGAGAAATCGCCGCCGGCAACGGTGAATACCTTCCTGAGTGGCCAGCTCAATGTCTGCCAGCCCGCGCCAAGCAGGTAGCCTCCAAGTGCCATGGACACAATGGTGACCGTGAACAGGACCTTGTGGCGCTGGATGCGCGCATAAGCCCACTCGTAGGCCACGTGAATCGCGTGGCTCATAGGATTCTCTTCGTAATTCACGAGTTTCTCTCTGCCGATTCGCCAGATCGCAGACGCGACAAGCGCGGCAAACAAGGGCGCGAACAGCCAGCCGGGCACGCTGAGCGTCCAACGGCCATATTCCATGGGCATCGACCACCCGTCGCGGATGAACCAACCGAAACCGAGCCCTGCGCCAGCACCGGCCAAGATAATCAGCAACGGCTTGCGGATGTGCCAGGGAGGCAACAGCAGCCGGCACAATACGGGCACGAGCAAGGTGCCGAAGATCACTGCGCCACTGATGGCAAGCGACTTGGTGAGAGCGAGGGGCGCGAACAACCGACCAGCTTGATCTGAAAGCGCAAAGATGGGCAGAAATCCGATCACGGTCGTGGCGGCCGACGTTAGCAGCGGCCGAGCCACCTCTTGGGCGGCCTTGACCACCGTATCAGTAACTTCGGGATCAAATGGCGAAGTGGGCATCGGCCGGCCTTCACTTTTGCATTTGGTCTGTAGGTCCACCAAGTGCTGCGTGATATTTTCGGTCATGATGATGCCGAAATCCACCATGACGCCGATGGCGATGGCGATGCCCGCCAGGCTCATGATGTTGGCGCTGACACCAAACAGGTGCATCACGAGGAAAGTGAAGAGCATGCCTAGCGGCAGGCTGACCGCGACCGCCAAACTTGCCCGCACGTGGAGCAGGAAGGCGACTACCACGATGATGGTTGTGATCACGGCCTCTTGAAGGGTTGAGGTGACCGTCGCCGTCGTTTCCCGGATCAATTGGGAGCGATCATAGAAGGAAACCACGCTGAGTTCCTCGCGTGCAAGGGTCGGCCCCAGATCCAGTAAGCGTTGCTTGACGCCATTGATCACGGTTTTCGGATCCTCCTGCACCCGCATTCCGATGATGGCGCCAACATGTTCCTGGTAGCCATCCGCCAGCAGACCTTGCCGGAATTGACCGCCGAGCCGCACCGTGGCGATGTCTCCCAACCGCAGGCCGGCGCCTCTCATACGGTCACCCCGAATGATGACATTCTCGACATCTTCGACTGAGCGGATGAAACCAACGCCTCGAATCATCGTCTCAACGCCGGTTTGCTCCACGCTCATGGCCCCTACGTCACGACCTGCCTGTTGGACGGCCATCATGAGCGTGTCGAGTGTCAGGCCTTGTTCCTGAAGACGAAGCGGATCGACATCGATCTGGTATTCACGAACCACGCCGCCTGCGGGAGCCACCTCGGCAACGCCCGGAACGGCTCGCAGCGCCGGAACTACAATTTGGTCGAGGATAAATCGCTTTTTCTCGATGTCCCGCGGACCTTGGATGGTGAAGGCATAAACCTGCCCCATGGCAGTCGCATCGGGGCCAAGACGGGGGGTGACACCGACCGGTAGAATGCCCTGCAACTGCGAGAGCCTCTCCAGAACCCGGGTGCGGCATTCGTATAGATCCCGCCGTTCCTCGAAGATCACATAAACATAGCTTGCGCCATAGAGCGACATGCCGCGCACCGTCTGAACGCCCGGCAGCCCTTGCAGCTCCCGCGCCAGACGAGAGGTGACCTGCTGGTCCATATCGTGCGGACTCTTGCCGGGCCATTCGGCCCAGACGATGACCTGATTGTCGCTCAGGTCAGGAATTGCATCCACGGGGACGTGGCGCCAGGCCCAAAAGCCTGCCAACGCCAGAACGAGCGAAGCTGCAATGGTCAGCAGCGAGTTGCGAATGACGAACGAGAGCATCGGACGAATGGGAATTTAGGCGCGATGCGACCTGCGGCTTCGCGAATTTTGGTTGGAATTCAGTGCTGGTGCGCGGTGGCCGGGGCGACTGCTCCCTTGGGAAAGAGA
>WBUO01000391.1 GCA_008933675.1 Dechloromonas sp. | reverse complement strand
GCACCGCTCAGTCGCTCTGGGGTGCTTGGAAGAGTGCGCATCTGCGCGACTACCTGGATCGGGAGAAGTCCCGGTTGCCCGCGATGGATGTCTCGGACGTGGCCTACGACGCCTTTTTGATCAACGGGCAGCCCCGGCAAACCTTGGCCGCCCTTCCGGGCGAGACCGTGCGCTTGCGGATCATCAATGCTTCCGCCGCAACCTACTTCTACGTCAGCGCGGCGACAGGGCCCCTCACCGTCATTGCGGCCGACGGTGTGGATGTCGTCCCGATTCAGCAGCAGCGCCTGCTCATCGGCATGGCCGAGACCTACGATGTTCTCGTCACCGTGCCGGCTGATGCCCCGCCTGCGTCATGGGAAGTTCGGGCTACCGCCCAGGACAACTCCGGCCATGCCTCCCTGTTTCTCGGGGAAGGAAGCGCTCCGCTCCGACCCGCGCCGGTTCCCGGTCCGCTCAACAGCTACAGCATGGACGTGGCCCTGGGGGCCGTGCTCAACGAAATGGACGAGTCCGGCAATGTGACCGATGCCGAAGCCTTGGCGGCAGAGATCGACCGGCCGTTGCCCCCCTACAAGCGCCTTCGTGCCACCCAATCCACCGCGTTGCCTGCGGAGGCGCCTGCTCGCGAGGTCACACTCCGTCTCACCGGCGACATGTGGCGCTACCTCTGGTCCATCAACGGGCGCTCGATTGATGAACAAAGCACAATCCCGGTGAAGAAAGGGGAGGTGCTGCGTCTCGTATTGGTGAACGACACCATGATGCACCACCCCATGCACCTTCACGGTCACTTCTTTCGTCTGCTCATGCCGGACGGCGCCCCGGCCGACTTCGCACCGCTGAAACACACCGTGGACGTGCCGCCAATGAGCCGACGGGTGATCGAGTTCTACGCCAACGAGGACCGTGACTGGCTGTTCCATTGCCATCTGCTCTACCACATGATGTCCGGCATGGCGCGGGTGTTCAGCTACCCGGCGGGTGTCGGCCTGTCCGCGAAGGATGCCACCGGTGCGGTGATGGGCGCGCCGGGATCGCTCAAGTCCACCGGTGCCACCTACCAGCCCATGCTCGGGGAGCACGCCCATCCGCACACCTACGCTTGGATCGACGGGAGCGTGCAATCGCACCTCAGCGAGGGTTTGGCCACGATTCAGCGCGGTCGCGACAACCTCAACCTGGCGTGGGAGCTATGGGCGGCCACTGGATGCCAATGGCGTGGAGGAGGTGCGCTCGTCCCTCGGCCACGGCTGGAAACTGGGCAAAGCGATGGCGCTTGAAGTCGCCGGCACCCACTTCTGGTATGTGGATCAATGGATGACAGGTGCGCCCGCTCACTCCTTCGAGGGTGTGGTTCGTCTTTCCTCGACTGCGCCCAAGCGATGGAATCCCTCCCTCGAGGTCGCTTACGACATCCGCTATCGTTCAACGGCGGTCGAGGTATCGGTTGGGCGCGAAATCGTGACCGGCGCGGGTGTGTGGACGCTTCGAGCCTATGGCGGCCAAGTGGCCGCCCGGGACGTTTTGCCCGATGCCAACAGTGCCGCCCTGCGCGACAGCTACATCTACTACGGGACAATGGTCGGGCTCCGTCGGAAGGTTGGCCTACATTGGAGTGTGCTGGGAGAGTTCGGTGTGGTCGGCTCAGCCAATCAGAACACGGCCTGGTCGGAGTTGTCGGCCCGGACTGCGCGCGGTCGGTTCTCGCTGAATGCACTCTATCAATTTTGACCGCCCCGAGCGCATCCCGAGTGCCCGGAGTTTTGTCCGTTACGCGACCGCGATGGTCCTGACCACCGGCTGAAGCCCAAATTAGCGCCGATTGTTTCGTCGGAGACGGCACATGCACATGACTGGTTGGTCTTGGTCATCACTACGTTATTCCGATGCGGGGCCGGTCAGGTGGCGCCAGTTACCGCTTCGTCGCATCGCGTTGTTGACTCTACAGTTTTCTCCCCTTGCTTAACCTCGTGTCGAGATTCCGACAAATTTTTGCTGCTCTTCTGGTCCTGACCGTATGGCTGGGTGCCTCGCAGCACTGCAACCTCGAGGCTGCCGGGGTGTTCGACCATAAAGCCGCGTCTGACCGCTCGTGCTGTCCAAGCTCCGAGCATGGATGTAACACCGACGGCTGCCGGGTGGTTGAGTCTGGTTCCTACCGTTTTTCGGAATCGAAAGCGGTGGTTGCGCTACCTTCTTCATTAAAGTGCTGCTGCTACCTCTGCCATGTGTTGGTCGCCTCTCCCGCCGAAGCCACGCTCGCAGAGAAAGTCAGGACCGCGGTTGAGCGAATCAATCCGTGGGTTCCGTCATGGCATTTTGAACGGCGGTCGGTCGCGGTGCCTGGTGCGCCGGCTTTGATTCTGGCCTGATCGGTTCCTGCGCGGACTGACGGGCTTTCCCTATTCCACGCTCGCGCGCGTTGACGCGCTGCGTCCCCTCCGGGCCGTGCTGTGTCCGGACGTTTTCCACCCTATTTGCCCACGAATCCATGAAGCGACTCCATACCACCACTCTTATCATCCACCTTTGCGGGCTGGGCCTCATGGCCGCAGCTCATGCACAAGAAGCCACGCCCGCTGGAGCGGTTACTTTGACCGCCTTTGTCCGCGAAATCACCTCCCAAAACCCCGAGGTCGCCTTCTACGAGGCCGAACTCGCCGCCGCGAAGGCCGGTCGCCAAGCCGCCGGCACCCGCGACAATCCCGAGCTGTCGCTCGAAGTGGGCCGCAAGCGGGTCACCGATCTGTCGGGCGCTCTCGCCGGGGAAGGCACCGCCTGGACGGTCTCCGTTTCACAGACCTTCGACTGGCCGGGCCGTCTCTCGCTGCGCAAAGCCATTGCCAACCACGACATCGCCCTCGCGGAACTTGGGCTCGCGCGCTTCAAGGCCGCGCTTGCCAGCCGCGCCCGCATTCTCGCCTACGGGCTTCATGCAGCCCACGAACGTGCCGCCGCCGCCGCGGAAGTTGCTTCCCGCTATCAGGCGCTGCGCGAATTGTTCGTGGCCCGCGAACCCGGCGGCATCACGCCGCTCCTTGAAACCCGGGTCATCGAGGCTCAGGAGCTGACCCTGCAAAAGCGCGCCACGGAGGCCCAGCTTGCCGTTCAGGCCGCCCTCGTGGAGCTGAATCAGCTTCGCGGCCTGCCGGTGGATTCCCCGATCACGATGGCACCGGTCAAACTCGCCCTCGGTTCCGCACCCGATCTCGAAAACATCCTGTCCGCCGCCCGGGAGAACAACTTTGAGTTCCGGGCCGCTAAACTCGAATTGGAGCAGCAGGGGCTCATTGTCTCACTGGCCCGCAACGAGGGCCGTCCGAGCTTCACCGTCAGCCCCTACCTATCGCAGGAGAAGGCCGGCGACAAGGAGCGAACCTTTGGTGTCGGCCTATCCATGCCCCTGCCGGTAAGCGGCCGCGCCCGGGCGAACGTCGCCAGCGCC
>WBUO01000040.1 GCA_008933675.1 Dechloromonas sp. | reverse complement strand
CGGTCGAGCAGATGACGGTGGGTGTCGATCACATTTCGCGCAATGCGCAGGATGCTCAGGACTGTTCACGTCAGTCGGATGCCGTTGCCGCGGAGGGCGGGCGTATCGTCGACTGTGTTGTCGGCGACATCCGGGAAATATCCGATACGGTGAATCAGACTGCCGATGCTGTCGAGGCACTGGGGCGGCAGTCGGAAGAGATCTCGACCATCGTCGGCACCATCAAGGAAATTGCCGACCAGACCAACCTCCTGGCGCTCAATGCTGCCATCGAGGCGGCACGGGCCGGCGAGGCCGGGCGCGGCTTTGCCGTCGTGGCCGACGAGGTGCGCAAGCTTGCCGAACGGACGGCCAAGTCCACGCAGGAAATCGCCAGCATGATCAGCGCCATCCAGAGCGGCACGGAGAATGCCGTCGGCAGCATGAAGCGCGGCGTGGAGCGGGTGGCAAGCGGCGTCGAGCAGGCACAGCAGGCCGGCTCCACCATCGTCCAGGTCCAGGTGCAGTCGCAAAAGGTGGTCGAGGCGGTTTCGGAAATCTCGGTGGCCCTGCGCGAGCAGGCCTCGGCGAGTACCGAAATCGCCCGCAACGTCGAGCGCATTGCCCAGATGGCCGAGGAGAACAATGCGGCAGCCAGCGCCAATGCGGATACGGCCGGTAGTTTGCGCCGGCTGGCGGAAACCATCGGTCAGGAGGTTTCCCGCTTCCGCGCCTGAGCGTCGGTAAGCCATGCCGGCCGAGGCCCGGCATGGTGACTTTCCTGAGCAAAAAAAGAGGCCGCACCGGCGGCCTCTTCCATTGTGCGCGGCGAGACGATCAGGCCAGCATGTCGGCCCAGATGTTCTTCGCCCAGCCCATCGCGACCTTGCCTTCCAGTTCGTTGCGCGCCGCCGAGACGCCGCCGGCACCCTTGACCGGCTGCACCACCTTGGTCGCTGCATCGTACTGATGCACCGAGGCGACGTGGATGACGTTCTTCTCATCGACGAAGCTGTAGCAGGTGTTCATCACCACCGGCTCCGGATTCGGCTCCTGGCCGGCGAGCAGGTTGAGGATCGCGGCGGCGGCCAGCTTGCCGTGCTGGTTGGCCATGTGCCCGGACTTGGGCATGGTCGGCGCCGGGAAGATGGCGTCGCCGATCACGTGGATGCCCGGCGTGCTGGTCGATTCCATCGACAGCCAGTTGATGTCCACCCAGCGGTTGTTGACCAGCTTGATGCCCGACTTGGCAGCGATGTCACCGGCACGGTGCGGCGGGATCACGTTCAGCACGTCGGCCTTGAACTTGTCGAACTCGAGGACGGCGGTGTTGGTGGCGACCTCCACGTCCTTCACCTCGCTGTTGTTCCGGTATTCGATGATGCCCTTGTAGAGGTCGGCCCAGGCTTTGGTGAACAGCGGCTTCTTTGATTGCACGTCCTCGTTGGCATCAAGGATGATGACCTTCGATTTCGGCTTGGCCTTCTTGAAATAGTTGGCGACCAGGCAGGCGCGCTCGTACGGCCCGGGCGGGCAGCGGTAGGGGGCCTTGGGGATGGCGATGGCGTAGGTGCCGCCATCCTTCATGGCTTCCAGCTGCTTCCTGAGGGCAACGGTCTGCGCGCCGGCCTTCCAGGCATGCAGGATCTTGTCCTGGGCGGCGGCGTTGTTGAGGCCGGGAATTTCCCCGAACATGAAATCGACGCCCGGCGACAGCACCAGCCGGTCATAGCTCATCTCGCCGCCCTTGGCCAACTTGACCGTGCGCTTCGCCGAGTCGACACCGACGACGTCGTCCTGGACCACGCGGACGCCCCACTTGCTCTTCAGGTTGTCGTAGCTGACCGTGATGTCTTCCATGGTCTTCGTGCCGCCGATGACCAGGTTGGAGATCGGACAGGAGACGAAGGTCGGGTTGCGCTCGATCAGTGTCACCTGGACACCGCCTTCGCTCCACATGCGCAGGTATTTGGCCACGGTGGCACCGCCGTAGCCGCCACCGACGACGACCACATGGCCGCGGGCACCGCCGCCACCGGCACAGCCGTAGAGGGAGGCCATGGCGCCGACCTTGAGGAAATCACGTCGTTTCATCAGCATCATTTTTGTCTCCCTCACTTTTGCGCGGCGTAGTAGGTGGCGATCAGGTCGAGCTGGCCGTCGGTGTAGCCCTTGGAGATCTGATGCATGATCGAGGCAGGCTTGTCGCCGCTCTTGAAGTCGGCCAGCTTCTGCAGCATCTTGGCCTTTTCCATGCCGGCCAGGGGATCCATGCCGGAGCCCTTGACGGCGTTGCCGTTGGTGCCGTGGCAGTTGGCGCAGGTGGCGGCCAGGTTGCGGCCGAGATTCGGGTCGGCGGCATGCGACACGCTGGCGGTGGCCAGCAGACACAGTGCCGCAAGGGGAGCGAGCAGCTTCATCGGGATATCTCCTTCCTCAAATTGATGTCGTGGCGTCATATAGCCAATCTTGTTCGTTGCTATCCGGCGCGCTGGCAAGGGTAATGCCCTTTGCCGCAAATTGCATGTTGCGTCGCACAAATATTAGTTGTTGACTATATACGCATGCAGTTATACATTGATTTCTGATTCAAATCAAAAAATAAAGACATGGACGAGACAGCACGGGTGTTCGAACAAGTTGCGCACTACTTCAGTCTGCTGTCAGACCCGACGCGGTTGCGCATTCTTTCCTGCCTGTGTGCCGAAGAACGGCCCGTCCATGAGGTGGTAGAACAGATCGGCCTGACCCAGGCCAATGTTTCACGGCACCTGAACATCCTGTATCGCGCCGGTGTGGTCGACCGGCGGCGGGACGGGAATTCGGTCCTGTATCGCGTCGTCGATCCGAACTTCGTCGATATCTGCCGGACGGTCAGCATCACCGTGGCCAGTCGGGATATCGGCGAGCAGTTCGGCTTGCCGGCGCCGGAAAACACCAACTGAAGCCTCAATGCGGAGGGGATTGAACCATATGAGTGACTTGGACAAGCAGCCGGGGCGTGTGCGGCCCGCACCGGAAAACTTCCTGACGGAAGAGCAGATTCGCGAGGTCGCGGCCGGCCGCCGCAATTTCCTGCGGCGCAGCCTGATGGCCGCTGGGGCGGCCATGGCGGCTCCGCTGGCGGCGCGTGCCGCGGATGGCGATCCGGCCATCCTGCAACTGCCGGAATGGTCGACGACGCTCGGCCAGCCGGTGGCGGCGCGTCCCTACGGCATGCCCTCGAAGTACGAAAGCCAGTTGCTGCGCCGTGAATCGCCGGGCCTGGCCCGCGTTGGCGGTGCTTCGGTATCGTTCTGCCCGCTGCAGGGCCTGTTCGGCATCATCACGCCGTCCGGCCTGCACTTCGAACGTCATCACCAGGGCTGGCACGAGGTCGATCCGGCCCGCCATCGCCTGATGGTCAATGCTTCCGACCCGGCCTTCCTGAAGAAGCCGAAGGTGTACACGATGGACGACCTGATGCGCCTGCCGCCGGTGTCGCGCATCCACTTCATCGAGTGCGGTGCCAACACCGGTCTTGAATGGGGCAACGTCGCCGTGCCCACCGTACAGTACACGCACGGCATGCTGTCCTGCTCGGAATTCACCGGCGTGCCGCTGAAGACCCTGCTCGAGGATTGCGGCGTCGATTACAAGAAGGCCCGCTACGTGCTGGCCGAAGGCGCAGACGGTTCGTCGATGACGCGCACCATCCCGATGGAAATGGTCGAGAACGGCGAGGTCTTCGTTGCCTACGGCATGAACGGCGAAATGCTGCGGCCGGAGAACGGCTACCCGCTGCGCCTGGTGGTGCCGGGCGTGCAGGGGGTCTCCTGGGTCAAGTGGCTGCGCCGCATCGAAGTCGGCGACAAGCCCTATGCGACCAAGGACGAGGCCGTGCATTACATCGACCTGATGCCGGACGGCATGCATCGCCAGTACACCTCCATCCAGGAGTGCAAGTCGGTGATCACCACCCCGTCCGGTGGCCAGACGCTGCTGAACAAGGGCTTCTATAACGTCTCCGGCGTCGCCTGGTCCGGGCGCGGCAGGATCAAGCAGGTCGATGTCTCCTTCGATGGCGGCATCAACTGGCAGACGGCCCGTATCGAAGGTCCGGTGCAGAACAAGGCGCTGACCCGTTTCAACATCGGTTGGAAGTGGGACGGCAAGCCGGCCATCCTGCAGTCGCGGGCCATCGACGAAACCGGCTACGTGCAGCCGACCTACGGTCAATTGCGCAAGGTGCGCGGCACCAAGTCGATCTATCACAACAATGCCATCCAGTCCTGGAAAGTGGTTGAAAGCGGGGAGATTACGAATGTCCAGGTTCTCTAAACCGATTCTGCTGGTCGCCCTGTGCTGCGCTTCCGCTGCGGCATTCGCCTTCGACAATTACGGTATTGGTCGCCAGGCGACGCCGGCCGAAGTCAAGGCCTGGGATATCGATGTGCGTGCCGACTTCAAGGGCCTGCCCAAGGGGTCGGGCAACGTTCAGAAGGGTAACGACCTGTTCGAGGAGAAGTGCGCTTCCTGCCACGGCTCCTTCGGCGAGTCGAACGAAGTGTTCACGCCGCTGGTCGGCGGTACCACCAAGGACGACATCAAGAACGGCCGGGTCGGCGGTTTCGTCACCGGCGACATCCCGCAGCGCACCACCTTCACCAAGGTGGCGACGATCTCGACGGTCTGGGACTACATCTACCGCGCCATGCCGTGGACGGCCCCGAAGTCGCTGAAGCCGGACGATGTCTACGCCATTCTCGCCTACTTCCTGAACCTCGCCGAGATCGTGCCGGAGGACTTCACGCTGTCCGACCAGAACATCGCCGAGGTGCAGAAGAAGATGCCGAACCGCAACGGCATGACGACCGATCATGGCATGTGGCCGGGAGCGCCGGCCAGCAAGGGCGGCATCGGCAATGGCGGCAAGCCTGACGTGAAGAACGTCGCCTGCATGAAGAACTGCAAGAGCGAAGTGCAGATCGGCTCGACGCTGCCCGACTATGCCCGTACCGCGCACGGCGAACTGGCCGATCAGAACCGCAGCTTCGGTCCGGTGCGTGGCACGCGCACGCTGGGTCAGGGGGCGGTCACGGCAGCGCCGGCTGTCGATCCGAACATGGAGCTGGCGACCAAGAATGGCTGCATGGCCTGTCATGGCGTCAATAACAAGATTGTCGGACCCGGCTACGCCGAAGTGGTCGCCCGCTACAAGGACCAGCCCGATGCCGAGTCCCGCCTGACCGCCAAGGTCAAGAACGGCGGACAGGGCGTCTGGGGTTCCATCCCCATGCCCCCGAACGGCCATCTGGCCGACGAGGACATCAAGACACTGGTGAAGTGGATTTTATCTGGCGCGAAGTAAGCCCATTCAACGAGGAGCAACTATGAACAACCAACGTCGCACTGTACTGAAGACCGGCTCCGGAGCCGCGCTTCTCTCCATGCTGGCTGCCGCCGGCATCATCAACCCGGGCATCGCCCTGGCCGACTGGAACAAGGCCGCCTTCGACGCCAAGAGCATGGCCGATACGCTGAAAGCGCTGGGCGCCGAGCAGCCGGCCGACAGCAAGGATGTCCAGGTCACCGGTCCGGACATCGCCGAAAACGGCGCCGTGGTTCCGGTTGGCGTCACTTCCGCCATTGCCGGCACGACGATGATGGCCATCCTGATCGACAAGAACCCGAACGCCCTGGCCGCCAGCTTCACGCTGCCGGAAGGCACCGAAGCCAACGTTCAGACGCGCGTCAAGATGGGCCAGACGTCCAACGTCTATGCGCTGGTCAAGGCCGGCAACAAGTTCTACATGGCGACCAAGGAAATCAAGGTCACCCTCGGCGGCTGCGGCGGCTGATCCCCTTATCAGATTCACGAATTCAAGGAGAAAACCATGGCAGCAAAGCCCATGAAGATTCGCGCCTCCGTCAAGGACGGCGTTACCGAAGTCAAGGCCCTGATCAGCCACGAAATGGAAACCGGCCAGCGCAAGGATGCCAACGGCGCCGTCATTCCGGCCTGGTTCATCACCGAACTGACCGCCACCCATAACGGCAAGGTCGTCCTGGCCTCCGAGTTCGGCACTGCCGTCTCGAAGAACCCCTACCTGGCCTTCAAGTTCAAGGGCGGCGCCTCCGGCGACAAGATCGCCCTGAGCTGGAAGGACAACAAGGGCGAAAGCCGTACCGACGAAGTCGCCATCGGCTGAGTCAGGCTCTTGTGGCGGGGCAGGTGGCACTGGGCCGCCCTCCCCGCCGGCGAAGTTGTATAAGCACGACATCAAGATCGTGCATGGCAAACCTGCAACCAATGGAGGAGTTCATGACTGAACCCACAAAGTACGCCTTGCCGGTGGCCGTGGCCACGCTGCTTGCCCTGGTGCCGCTGACGGCACCGGCTGCCGACAAGATGATGGAGGCGATCAACGAGTACCGCGAACTGCTGGCGGATGGCAATCCGTCGGAACTGGTCGCCGCCCAGGGTGAGGAGTTGTGGAAGACCAGGCGCGGTCCGAAGAATGCGACGCTCGAGCAGTGTGATCTCGGCCTCGGGCCGGGGGTGATCAAGGGGGCTTCCGCCCAGTTGCCGCGCTTCTTCAAGGATACGGGCAAGGTGCAGGATCTCGAGACGCGCCTGATGACCTGCATGGAAACCCTGCAGGGCATCGAGCCGCAGGCGGTGATCAAGGCAGGCTGGCTGAAGGGTGAGCGCGAGAACATGGCGGCTTTGGTCGCCTACGTCGTCACCGAGTCGAACGGCCACAAGGTCAAGGTCGATCTGAAGCACCCGGCGATGAAGAAGATGTACGACATGGGCAAGCTTGCCTTCTATTACCGTGCCGGTCCGATGGACTTCTCCTGTGCCACCTGCCACGGTGACGAGGGCAAGCGCATCCGCATGCAGGAATTGCCCGATCTGCGCACCCACGAAGGTGCCATCGCCGGCTGGGGCAGCTGGCCGGCCTATCGTGTCTCCAACGGCCAGTTCTGGACCATGCAGCATCGTCTGAACGACTGCTACCGCCAGCAACGCACGGCCGAGCCGATCTACGGTTCCGACGTCACCATTGCCCTCTCCGTTTACCTGGCCGGCAAGGCCAATGGCGGCAAGGTGGTGACCCCGGGTATCAAGCGCTAAGGAGACGAACATGAAGAAAATCAGCACACTGGCCGCACTTCCTGTCGCCCTCCTGTTGGCCCTGCCGGCCGCCCACGCCGCCGATGAGGATGCCTACGCCGAGTTCAAGGCGATGATGGACCGTTCCTTCAAGACCACCGGTATTGCGCCCAAGCACCGCATGTATCAGCTCGATTTCCAGAAAGCCTGCTCGCAGGAAAAGCAGCCTTCCAAGGCGGAGATGGCGCGCATCGAGGCCGAGCAGATGAAGACCATCCGCTATCCGGCTGACGGCAAGTATTTCGGTGACTGGAAGCAGGGCGAGAAAATCGCGCTTGACGGCCGCGGCCTGACCTGGACGGACAAGACGCCACTGAACAACGGCGGCGGTTGCTACAACTGTCATCAGTTGAGCCATCACGAAATCTCCTACGGCACCATCGGCCCGAGCCTGCTGGAATACGGCAAGGCGCGCGGCAATACGGAAGAGATCATCAAGTACACCTGGGGCAAGATCTACAACGCCAAGGCCTTCAATGCCTGCAGCAACATGCCGCGCAATGGCGATGCCGAGATCCTGACCGAGCAGCAGATGAAGCACCTGATGGCCTTCCTGTTCGACCCGGCCTCGCCGGTCAACAAGAAATAGAACTTGCGTGATTTGCCCGGCGGCAGCCCCGCCGGGCCTTTTTTCGATTTCGAGGATCAACCATGAGCATGAATCGTCGCGAATTCCTTCAGGTGATGGCGGTCGCCGCTGCCGGCGGCATGACGCTGCACAGCGAATTCGCCCTGGCGGAAAAGGGTGCCGCCAAACTCTACGACCTGCCGAAGTTCGGCAATGTCAGCCTGCTGCACATCACCGACTGCCATGCGCAGCTGCTGCCCATCTATTTCCGCGAGCCGAGTGTCAATCTCGGTTTCGGCGAGCAGTTCGGCAAGGTGCCGCACCTGGTCGGCGACAACCTGCTCAAGCATTTCGGCTTCAAGCCGAACAGCATCGAGGCGCATGCCTACACCTACCTGAATTTCGAGAAGGCCGCCGAGACCTACGGCAAGGTCGGCGGCTTCGCCCATCTGGCGACGCTGGTCAAGCGCATGAAGGCCAACCGCCCGGGGGCGCTGCTGCTCGACGGCGGCGATACCTGGCAGGGCTCCGGCACCGCGCTGTGGTCCAACGCCCAGGACATGGTCGATGCCTGCAAGGCCCTCGGCGTCAACGTCATGACCCTGCACTGGGAATCGACCTACGGTGAGGAGCGGGTCAAGGAAGTCGAGGAGAAGGACTTCGCCGGCGTCGTCGATATCGTCGCCCAGAACGTCAAGACCACCGATTTCGGCGACCCGGTGTTCAAGCCCTATGTGATGAAGAACATGAACGGCGTGCCGGTGGCCATCATCGGCCAGGCCTTCCCGTACACGCCGATCGCCAACCCGCGCTGGCAGACCCCCAACTGGAGCTTCGGCATCCAGGAAGAGAACATGCAGAAGACCGTCGACGAAGCCCGCGCCAAGGGTGCCCAGGTCGTCGTCGTGCTGTCGCACAACGGCATGGACGTGGACCTGAAGATGGCTTCCCGGGTCAAGGGCATCGACGCCATCCTCGGCGGCCACACCCACGACGGCATGCCGGCACCGGTGGTCGTCAAGAATGCTGGCGGCCAGACGCTGGTGACCAATGCCGGCTCCAACGGCAAGTACCTCGGCGTCCTCGATTTCGACGTCAGGAACGGCAAGATTGCCGGCTACCGCTACAAGCTGCTGCCGGTGTTCGCCAACCTGCTGCCGGCCGACAAGGACATGCAGGCGCTGATCGACAAGGCGCGGGCGCCTTATGTCTCGAAGCTCAACGAGCAACTCGCCGTCACCGAGGGTACGCTGTACCGCCGTGGCAATTTCAACGGCACCTTCGACCAGGTCATCGTCGATGCGCTGATCAAGGTCAAGGATGCCGAAATCGCCTTCTCCCCCGGCTTCCGCTGGGGCACCTCGCTGCTGCCGGGACAGCCGGTGCTGATGGAGCACGTGCTCGACCAGACGGCGATCACCTATCCGTGGACGACGGTCACCAACATGAGCGGCGAGATGATCAAGACCGTCCTCGAGGACGTCTGCGACAACCTGTTCAATCCCGATCCCTACTACCAGCAGGGCGGCGACATGGTGCGCGTCGGCGGCCTGCAATACACCTGCAATCCGACCGCCAAGGCCGGCCAGCGCATTCAGAACATGATGCTGCGCGGCCAGCCGATCGATCCGGCGAAGACCTACAAGGTGGCCGGCTGGGCGCCGGTTTCCGAAGAAAGCAAGAATGCCGGAGAGCCCATCTGGGACGTCGTCGCCCGCTACCTGCGCGACATCAAGACGGTGAAACCGGTGCAACTCAACATGCCGAAGCTGGTCGGCGCCGACAGGAATCCGGGGATCGCGCTATGAAGAGCCTGAAATCTGCCGTGGCCGGCATCGCGCTGGCCTGTTCAGCCATCACTTTCTCCGCAGCCGCCTTCGCTGCCGACTGGGCGCCGGGCAGCACGGCCTGGGACAAACTGCCGGAAATCAAGGTCAGCAAGCTCGGGCTTTACCTGACGCCGCAGCAGGCCTACGACATGAAGAAGAAGGAAGGCAGGGGTGTTGCGCTGTTCGACATCCGTACCCGTGCCGAGGCCATGTACGTCGGCATGGCCAGTGACGCCGATGCGCTGGTGCCCTTCGTCGAGCATCAGGAGATCATGACCGACTGGGACGAGAAGCGGACGATGTACCGCCTCGAGCCCAACCAGGATTTCGTGCCCGAGATCGAACGCCGGATGAAGGAACTTGGCCTCGGCAAGGAATCGCCGGTGATCCTGCTCTGCCGCTCCGGCGACCGCAGCTCGAAGGCCGCCGATCGTCTGCAGGCCGCCGGCTACACCAGGGTGTACAGCGTGGCCGAGGGCTTCGAGGGTGATCGCGCCAGCGAGGGCACGAAGAAGGGGCAGCGCGTGGTGAACGGCTGGAAGAATGCCGATCTTCCGTGGTCGTACAAGCTGGACAAGGCGAAGATGTACTTTGTCCGCTGAGCGTACGCACGGGGAGTGCGCTCGCCGTCCCGCAAGACGTGCCGGAAGGCATTTTTTTGGCTATCAACAATAAGTATTTGATGATTTAATGATTTAACTCGGACGCCCCGGCGTTCATTTGTCGAAGGGAGACAACATGTACAAGGATGCATTGGCCAAGATGCTCGACGATTCCGCGAAGACCGCCCTGGATCGTCGTTCGTTCCTGATGCTCGGGGCGGCGGGGGCCGGTTCCCTGCTGTTGCGACCGGGAAGTGCGCAGGCCGCAGCGAAGACCAAGTCGGCGGCACGCATCGTCATCGCCGGCGCCGGTGCGGCCGGTCTGGCGGCCGCCTCCTATCTGGCGGCGCGCCTGGATGGCGCCAAGATCACGCTGATCGATGCGCGCAAGGAGCATTTCTATCAACCCGGCTTCACGCTGGTGGCCGCCGGCATCAAGCAATCCTCCTACGTCGTGTCGACCACCCGCGAATACATCCCGGGTGGTGTCGAGCTGATCGAGGAGCGCGTCGCCGAATTCGACCCGGAAGGCAACAAGGTGGTCACCGAGAGCGGTACGGCGGTGCCCTACGATTTCCTCGTCGTCGCCACCGGCCTCAAGCTCGACTATGACGCCATTCCGGGCATGGATACGGAACAGATCGGCAACAACGGCCTGGGCAGCATCTATCACAGCCCGGCCAAGGCCGAAGCCACCTGGCGGGCGATGTCCGACTTCGCCGACAAGGGCGGCGTCGGCGTCTTCCTGCGTCCGGGGACCGAGATGAAATGTGCCGGGGCGCCGCTCAAGTACACCTTCATCACCGACGATCACCTGCGTCGTCGCGGCAACCGCGGCAAGGCGGAGATCATCTATAACGCCAACAACAAGGCCCTGTTCTCGGTGCCCATCGTTCATGAAAAGGTCCGCATGTTGTTCGAGGACCGCGGCGTCAAGGTGAACTACGAGCGCGTGCTGGAATCCATCGATCTCGGCAAGAAACTGGCCGTCTTCAAGACACCGATCGGCCCGGTCGAGCTGCAATATGACTTCATCAACGTCATCCCGCCGATGCGCGCGCCGGACTCCGTGCGCAACAGCCCCCTGCGCTGGCAGGAGGGCGGCTGGGCCAACGACGGCTGGATCGAGGTGGACAAGCACAGCCTGCGTCACAAGCGCTTCGACAACGTCTTCGCTGTCGGCGACGTCGCCGGCGTGCCCAAGGGCAAGACGGCGGCCAGCGTCAAATGGCAGGTACCGGTGGCCGTCGATCACCTGATTGCCAGCATCGAAGGCAAGGAATCGAAAGCCCACTACGGCGGCTACACCTCGTGCCCGCTGATCACCCGTCTCGGCCAGGCGATGCTGATCGAGTTCGACTACAAGGACAACCTGACGCCGTCCTTTCCCGGCGTCATCGCGCCGCTGGAAGAGCTGTGGATCAGCTGGGTGATGAAGACCATGGCCCTGAAACCCACCTACATCAGCATGTTGCGCGGTCGCGCCTGAGGAGAAAACCCATGAAAGAACTCGATCCCCTGGTCTTCCTGGCTGTCTTCCAGGAAATGCTCGGCCCCCTGCTGTGGCTGATGATCCTCGTCATCGTCGTCGGCACGGCGGCCTTCATCGCGCTGCTGCTCAAGGAACGGACGATCAACTCCCGGCGCCTGGTGCGCGCCGAACTGGCCGGCCTGGTCGGTGGCGTCCTGGCGCTCGTCCTGATGGCCAAGGTTTCCTCGTCCGGCTTCACCGATGCCGGCGGTCCGGCCGACTGGTTTCTGATTGCCCTGGTCTTCGGCCTCGGTCTGGCCGGTACGGCGATCCTCGTTTACACCGTCATGGGCTGGCGCAGCCGCCCGGCAGCCTGACCACTGCTTCACCCGCAGGCCCGGCGGAGTTCATGCTCCGGCCGGGCCTTTTTGCTGTGCGTGCGGAATGCTGGCGGCAGGGCGCACCGGCCTTTACAATGCACGTTTTGAATTCAAGCCCGCCGGTTGCCCGGCTGGCTCACGGGAATGAGGGAGATACAGGCATGGCATCGGTCAACAAGGTGATTCTCGTCGGCAATCTGGGTGCCGATCCTGAAACCCGCTACACGGCAAGCGGCGATGCCGTCTGCAATATCCGGCTGGCGACGACCGAAAGCTGGAAGGACAAGAACAGCGGCGACAAGCGCGAGATCACCGAATGGCATCGCGTGGTCTTCTACCGCAAGCTGGCCGAAATTGCCGGACAGTATCTGAAGAAGGGTTCCTCGGTGTACATCGAGGGGCGCATCAAGACGCGCAAGTGGCAGGACAAGGACGGTCAGGATCGCTACACGACCGAGATCGAGGCGACCGAGATGCAGATGCTCGGCGGTCGTCAGGGCATGGGAGCGCCGGCTTCGTCCGGTGGTGGTGGCTACGACGAGCCGACCGATTACGCGCCGGCGCCGCCGAAGAACAAGCCGAAGCCTTCCTTCGACGATCTCGGCGACGATATCCCGTTCTGAGCGACGGGCTGCAAGTGGCGCCGGGATTCTCCCGGGCGCCACGCGACATGTTCGAACAATAGTCCCGCAAGGATTGCATCATGGCCAACCCCATCACCTTCAAGGTTCTCGAAGACATCGCCCGCGATCTCTCGGGCGACGAAATCACCTTCCCGACCTTCCTCGACATCACCTTCCAGGTCCGTACCGCGCTCAAGGATCCCAACCTGAGCGTCGATCAACTGGCCAAGCTGGTCGGCGCCGAGCCGCTGATGAGCACCAAGATCATCCGCATGTCGAACTCCGTGGCGCTCAACCCGTCCGGCCGCGAGATCGCCGACGTCAAGAGCGCCATCGTCCGCGTCGGCATGGAGGCGGTGCGCACGGTGTCTTTCGCCGTGGCCATGGAGCAGCTGCTGAAGTCGAAGCAGATGCATCCCTTCGAGAACATTTCCAAGAAGCTGTGGGAGCACACCTCGCACGTCGCCGCGCTGTGCCGCGTACTGGCCAAGAAGCTGGCGAAGATCAACGGCGACGAGGCGATGTTCGCCGGTCTGGTGCATGACCTGGGTGTCTTCTACCTGATGTCGCGCGCCGCCAATTTTCCCGAGCTGGTTGCCGACAAGGCCGAACTGCATGCGCTGCTGGTCGGCTGGCATGACAACATCGGCCACGCGCTGCTGTCGGCGCTCGGTTCGCCGGAATCGGTGCTGGTCGCCGTGCAGGAGCACGAGACCGACCGCGAGATCACGGAAGTGAAGACACTGTCCGACGTGCTCTACGTCGCCAACAAGATCGCCAACCGCAGTTCCAGCTGGCGCGATCCCGAACTCGACGGTGCCGTCGATACCTCGATGCTCGACAGCCTGTTCGATGCCGAGACGCTGGCCGAGATCGTCGAGGAATCTCAGGAAGAAGTTCAGTCGCTGAAGACCGCCCTCGGCGGTTGAGTGTCGCCGCGCCTGACGGCGCCTCGCTAGGTGATTTCCGTAATTGTCCGGTAGTGACCGGCATGGATAATCGGGCAGGAATTATCCATCCGGCTTGTTCCGTTCGTCCGCCGTTCCGGCGGATCAATCCACCGAAGCGAATCTCATGGCTGTCCATTCTCCTGCCAGGCGTACCCTTGTTGCCCTGTTTTTCCTGTTGGCCATTCAGCCGGCCCTTGCCGCCAGGGACTTGCTGGTTGTCCAGGTCGCGCCGCTGAGCGGGCCCCAGGGGGTCACCGGACGGGCCATCGGTGCCGGCGCCCGTCTCTATTTCGACCAAGTCAATGCCGACGGCGGCATCAATGGCACGCCGATCCGTTTCGTCAGCCGGGATGACGGCCAGAATCCCGAAAACACCGTGCGCATGATCCGTGAAAGCCTGGAGCGCGAGGCGCCGGTGGCCTTCGTCGGCAGCGTCGGCACCAACAACATCGAGGCCCTGGTCCGTGACGGCGGCCTGGCGCGCAGCGGCGTGCCGCTGGTTGGCGCCGTCTCGGGTGCCAGTTCGGTGATCGGCAAGCCGTCGATATTCGTCGTCAAGGCTGGCTACCGGGCCGAGATCGCGCGTCTCTTTCAGCAGCTCGGGCAGACGGGGCAACAGCGTGTCGGCCTGGTCTTCCAGAAGGATGCCCTGGGTGACGACGTACTCGCCGGGGCGGAGGCCGAGGCCGCCAAGTGGGGGATCAATCTGGTCGCCCGCGCCGGTTACGAGCGCAACACGACCCAGGTGGAGCCCGCTGTCGAGGCGATGCTCAAGGCCAATCCCGGCTCGATCTTTCTGGGGGCGACGACGCTGGCAGCGGTCGAGTTCGTCCGCCTTTACCGGGAGCGCGGCGGCATTGCGCCGATCTATGGGCTTTCGATCATCGATTCACAGGTCTTGCTGAGCAAGCTCGGTCCGGACCTGGCCCGTGGCTTCGCCTTCTCGGTGGTCATGCCGGTAGAGGGCAAGGCCGCGCTGCCCCTGGTTCGCGAGTATGCGAGGCTGAAGGCACAGGCAAAGAATCCCGACCTGGGAACCCGTTCGATGGAGGGGTTCATCGCCGCCAGGGCGCTGGTCGCAGCGCTGCGCAAGGGCGCCGCGAACGGCCCCGAGGCCGGCAAGGCGGTTGCCGGAATCCGCAAACTCGATCTCGGCGGCTACAGCCTCGATTTTTCGGCTGCCGACCGTAGCGGGTCGACCTTCGTCGATTTCGCGATGTTCGGCCGCGGCGGGCAGATCGTTCAGTAAGCCGGCTGTCTGGCGCCGGCAGAGGCCGGTCCTGCCGGCCGCCCGGGGGGCAGGGCCGCCACCCGGCAGCCGGAGCCTGCCTTTCCCGGTCGCTCGCCGGCGCGGGAAGGGCGAGCAGGTGTTTTTGCCGCGGCAGGACGGTTGGCGCTAAAGCCGGCGAATTTTCTCGAGCAGGGCCGTCGTCGACTTCTGGTGGATGAACGGAATGGAATGCACCGTACCTCCCCAGCCCTTGACCTCAGTGGCGCCGACGATGCGTTCCACCGGCCAGTCGCCGCCCTTGACCAAGATGTCCGGGCGGCAGTCGAGGATGCGCTGCAGCGGCGTGTCTTCGTCGAACCAGGTGACCAGCGACACGCAACCGAGTGCCGCCATTACCGCCAGCCGGTCTGCCAGCGCATTGACCGGGCGGTCGTCGCCCTTGCCCTGGCGTTTCACCGAGGCGTCGCTGTTCAGTGCCACCACCATCGTGGCGCCGAGTGCGGCAGCCTGCGCCAGATAGGTGACGTGACCGCGGTGCAGGATGTCGAAACAGCCGTTGGTGAACACCAGCGGCCGGGGCAGGGCGGCGGCGCGCCCGGCGAGTTGCTCGGGCGGGCAGATCTTGGCTTCGAAGTCGGGCGATGCGTAGCTCATGGTGGTTTCCGGGTCAGGGTCCGCCATTCTAGTGCCGTTTCCGGGACTTGCCTCCTGGCGGGAGCTCAGGGGAGGGGCGCGAACCCCCAAATTTTGTCAATTTGATCTATATGGCATGAAAATGGCGCCCGCCAGGAGTAAAGTTTCTGCTGCGTTCCGGACGCAGGAAAGGGGGCCGCGTGAAACTACGCAGGAAGATGTGGGGCATGCTCGGTGTCGTGCTGCTGCTCGTGCTCGCCATCGATCTCGGTCTTGCCTGGCGGGAGATCGGCGCCGAGCAGCGCGTCGAGCAGGAAATCGACGTGCATGCCATCCGTGCCCTGCTGATGGCGACCCGGCGCGTCTATCACCAGCAGTTCATCGCCAGCGGTCTGGCGGTGGACGAGAAGACCATCGGTTTCCTGCCGGCCCATGCGATGTCGCGGATTTCGGCCGATTACGCCAACTGGACCAGCAACGGTTATCGCTTCAACAACGTTTCCGATCGTCCGCGCAACCCGGCCAATCGTGCCGACCGTTTCGAGATGGCCGCCATCGACTACTTCCGCGCCAATCCGAAAGTCGCCGAGCGCATGCAGCCGATCGAGGATGACCAGGGGCAACGCTGGGTACATTACACGGCGCCCATCTGGATCGAACCCTATTGCCTGATGTGCCACGGCAAGCGCGAGGATGCGCCGGCCAGCATTCGCAACGAGTACACAGAATCCTACGGCTACCAGCTTGGCGACCTGCGTGGCGTGATGAGCATCCGCCTGCCGCTCGAACGCTTCGAGGCCAGTCTGTGGCAGCGCTGGAGCAACAACCTGTGGCGCGATCTGGCGGCTTACCTGGTGATCTTCCTGGCCATCGGGGTGTTGATGGACCGTCTGGTACTGCGCCGTCTCGAGGTCTTGCGTGGTTCTGCCCTGCGTCTCTCGGCCGGCGACTACGGCAGCCGAGTGGCGGCCGAGGGCGGGGACGAACTGGCCGAACTGGCGAGGGCTTTCAACCAGATGGCCGACAGCGTCGCCTCGCGCCAGCAGGCGCTGGCCCGCCAGCGCGATTTGCTGGAAAGCATGGTGGAGGAGCGCACCGCCCAGCTGGCGGCGACCAAGGAGGAAGCCGAGGCCGCGACGCGGGCGAAGAGCGCCTTCCTGGCCAACATGAGCCACGAGATCCGCACGCCGCTCAATGCCATTGCCGGCATGATCCACCTGATGCGGCGCGCCGGCCTGCCGGCAGATCAGATGGAGCGCCTGGACAAACAGGAGGTGGCCAGTCGCCACTTGCAGGAAGTAATCAACCAGATTCTCGATCTGTCGAAGATCGAAGCCGGCAAGCTGGTGCTCGAGCAGGTGCCTTTCGATCCCGTCGCCATCTTTGCCAACGTCGTGTCGATCATCCGCCAGTCGGCCAGCGACAAGGGGCTTGCCGTCGTCCGCGACCTGCCGGAACTGCCCTGGCTGCTCGGCGATCCGACGCGCATCCAGCAGGCCCTGCTCAATTGTGCCGGTAACGCCGTGAAATTCACGGAAGCCGGCACCATCACCCTGGGCGCACGGATCGATGAGGAGACGGAAGAGGAAATCCTGCTGCGCTGTACCGTAAGCGATACCGGCATCGGCATCGACGAGTGGACGCTGGCGCGCCTGTTCAATGCTTTCGAGCAGGCCGACAACTCGATCACACGGCAGTACGGCGGCACCGGCCTGGGGCTGGCGCTGACCCGCAAGCTGGCCCGCGCCATGGGTGGCGATGCCGGGGCGCACAGCGCGCCGGGCGCCGGTAGCACGTTCTGGTTCACCATGCGCCTGATCAAGGCTCCGGTGTTGCGTCAACCGGTGCTGCCGGTAGCGGAGGGCGATGCCGAAGGCGAATTGCGCCGGCGCTTTGCCGGCCGGCGTATCCTGCTGGCCGAGGACGAACCGGTGAATCAGGAAATCACGGCGATGTTGCTGAGCGAAGCCGGGCTCCTCGTCGATACGGCCGAAGACGGACAGGCGGCACTCGACAGGCTGGCCGGAGGCCGCTACGACCTGGTACTGATGGACATGCAGATGCCGAACATGGACGGCCTGGAGGCCACCCGGCGCTTGCGGGAGACCGCTGCCGGCGCCGGTCTGCCGGTCATCGCACTGACCGCCAACGCCTTTGCCGAGGACCGGGCCCAGGCGCTGGCGGCGGGGATGGACGATTTCCTGACCAAACCGGTGGACCCTGCCGTCTTTTACCGCCTGCTGTTGAAATGGCTGGCCCGCCAGGAGTCAGCAGCCGGCTGACGGCTGTTGTTCGAGGGGGGCGCGTTCAGCCGGCGGCGGCTGCCCGCCAGGCGGCAAGCGCGCCGAGCGCATCGTCCAGCGAGGTGAGCAGGCGGACGCCCTCGATGCTGCCCAGACGCTGGACACCATTGCCGCCCGCCCAGAGATGGACGGATGCCGGCAGCAACTGGCGCAGATCCTGCATCAGGGCGGGAATCCTGCGTTGCGGGAAAGCGACCGAAAACGACAGGCCGACGATGTCAGCCTGATGCGCGTTGGCCGCCCGGCCGATTTCCAGCAGCGGCATCTGCGTGCCGAGCGGAATGCACTCCGCTCCTTCCAGCGCGAACAGCGCCTCCGCCATCAACAAACCCAGGACATGGACTTCGTCGGGAACGCTGGTCAGCAGGATGCGCGGGCCGCGGGTGGCGCCGGGCAGGGCGGCGATTGCCTGGCGCAGCAGGCGCTTGGTCAGCTCGGTGAACAGATGTTCCTCGAACACTTCGAAGCTGCCGTCCTCCCAGGCCTCGCCGACGCGCCGGGTGAGCGGTGCCACGGTGTCCTGGACAAAATGCTGCAGGCCCTGACGCGCCAGACGCTGCTGCATGGCGCGCTGGTAGCCGTGGGCATCGTGTTGCTTGACCAGGGTCAGCAACTCGGCCAGTTCGCCATCGTCCTGCCCGGTGGCGGAACGGGGTGCCGGCCGGCGCGGTGCCAGCGAAGCCAGATCGGTTTCCGGCATGGCGAGCAGCTTGCCCGGCCGGTGACCCATGTCCATCAGGCGCTTGATCAGGCGCAGGCGCTCGACCTGCGCCGCCGGATAGCTGCGTTCGCCGTTGGCGTCACGCTCGGGAACCGGAAAGCCATAACGCCTTTCCCACATTCGCAGGACATCCTTGGATAGCCCGGTATCGCGCTCGACGGCGGCAATGTTGAAG
Organism: Dechloromonas sp.; assembly: GCA_008933675.1. GTDB lineage: Bacteria > Pseudomonadota > Gammaproteobacteria > Burkholderiales > Rhodocyclaceae > Azonexus. Next base: position 6,043 of record WBUO01000040.1, on the reverse strand, counting down.
CAGGGGTTGTTCATATTTGTCCTGAACAAAGGTTAGACAAACTGTTGACATACAGGATTTTGATGTCTATCTTACGAACAAACGTCCAATTTGTCTAGGACAAAACTTGAAGGAGCTGAACATGTTGGCAAATTTCAAAAGATGGTTCGGTATCGCCGGCCTGCTGACGCTGGGGGTGGTTCCCACGGGGGCTGCCGCGGCCTGCCCGCCGTTGCTCGACCACAGCTTCCCGGGGCTGCAGGACGGCAAGCCCCAGTCGCTGTGCCAGTACCAGGGGAAGGTGATCCTGGTCGTCAATACGGCCAGTTTCTGCGGCTTTACCAAGCAGTACGAGGGCCTGGAGAAGCTGTACGCGCGCCTCAGGGATCGCGGTCTGGTCGTCGTCGGTTTTCCCTCCAACGATTTTGGCGAGCAGGAGCCGGGCAGTGACAAGGAGATCGCCGACTTCTGTCGCCTGACCTACGGTGTCGAGTTCCCGATGATGGGCAAGACGACGGTCAAGGGCAAGCAGGCCAATGCTTTCTATCGGCAGCTGGCGGAGATCACCGGCAGCCGGCCGCGCTGGAACTTCCACAAGTATCTGATCAACCGCGATGCCTCGCAGGTAGTGGCCTACGGCAGCATGACCGCGCCGGACGACAAGGCGCTGCTGGCCAGGATCGAGGAATTCCTCCGTTAACCCGGCGGCCGTTGGCGGCTGCCCCTTCAAGCAAGGAGCAATGATGAACAGGAAACAACGTATCGCCGTCGTCGGTGCCGGCATCTCCGGTCTGGCCAGCGCCTGGCTGCTGTCCCGCCATCACGAGGTGACGCTGTTCGAGGCGGCCAGCACCCTCGGCGGTCACACCAACACCGTCGACGTGACGCTGGAGGGCAGGACGCATCCGGTCGATACCGGTTTCCTGGTCTTCAACGAGAAGACCTATCCCAACCTGATCGCGATGTTCGCCCTCCTCGGTGTGGATAGCGTCGAAACCGAGATGTCCTTTGCCGTCAGCCTGGAGAATCCGGATCTCGAATGGGCCGGCAGCAACCTGGCGACCATCTTCGGCCAGAAGCGCAATCTGCTGCGCCGCCAGTTCTGGTCCATGCTTTCCGACATCCTGCGCTTCAACCGAGAAAGCACCGCCTGGCTGGCGACGCATCCGGACAACCAGCGCAGCCTGCGTGACTTCCTGAGCGAGGGGCGCTATTCGGACGCCTTCTCCGACTGGTACCTGTTGCCGATGGCAGCTGCCATCTGGTCCTGCCCGACCGGCCAGATGCGCGACATGCCGCTCGCCACCTTCATCCGCTTCTGCCAGAACCACGGCCTGCTGCAGGTCTTCGACCGGCCGCTGTGGCGCACCGTGAAGGGCGGCGGCCGCGAGTACGTGAGGAAGATAGCCGCCCAGCTCGACGACATCCGCCTGGCCTGCCCGGTCAGTGCCGTGACCCGCGCTGCCGACGGGCTGACCGTCGCCCACGCCGGCGGCTGCGAGCGCTTCGACCAGGTGGTGATGGCCTGCCATAGCGACCAGGCCCTCGGCATCCTCGGCTTCACGGCCAGCGACGGTCAGCGTGAGGTGTTGTCGGCCATCCGCTACCAACCCAACCGCGCCGTGCTGCATACCGATCCGGCCTTGCTGCCGCGCGACCGGAAGCTGTGGTCGGCGTGGAACTACTTTGCCGGTGAGGGCGAACCAGGCGATCAGCCGGTGGGCGTCTCCTACCTGATCAACAAACTGCAGCCGCTGCCTTTTGAAACACCCGTAGTCGTCACCCTGAACCCGGCGCGTGAGCCCGATCCGGCCACGGTCATCGCCGAATTCGACTACGCCCACCCGATCTTCGACGCCGCCGCCATTGCCGCCCAGCAACGCCTGGCCGACGTGCAGGGCGACAACGGCATCTGGCTGGCCGGGGCCTGGGGCAGCTACGGTTTCCATGAGGATGGCCTGAAGTCGGCGCTGCGCGTGGTAAACGGACTGGGTGTCCAGGCCCCGTGGCAAGGCGAGGCAATTGCCGGCCTTCGCCAGCTGGAGAAGGTCTGATCATGCCCATGCGCCCCCGCCTCTTCGTTGGCCATGTCATGCACCGGCGCACGCGGCCGGCGGTGAATGCCTTCGTCTATCCGGTCTTTTACGTGCAGGTGCCGGTCAACGATCTGGCGGCGGCCGGGAACCGTTTCTTCTCGCTCGACCGCTTCAATCTGCTGTCCTTGCAGCGCAAGGATCACGGGCCGCGCGACGGCAGTCCGCTGTTGCCCTGGATCCAGCAGAAACTGCGCGAACACGGCCTGCCGAGCGATGGCGAGATCGTATTGCAGTGCTTTCCGCGCGTGCTCGGCTACGTCTTCAATCCGGTCAGCTTCTGGTTTTGCCACGACAGTGAGGGGCGCCTGATCGCCGTACTGGCCGAAGTCAGCAACACCTTCGGCGGGCGCCACAGCTACCTGCTGCACCACGGCGGCAGGCCTCTGCCGGAAGGCATGGAGCTGCGTGCCGGCAAGGAATTCCACGTCTCGCCCTTCTGCGATGTCGAGGGCGGCTACCGCTTCCGTTTCCATCTACAGCGCAACTGCCCGGTCGTCCGCATCGACTATGACGACGCCGAAGGCGAACTGCTGCTCACCTCGATTTCCGGCCGGCCGCGCGCCTGGTCGGAGAAGGCGCTGCTTGGCGCCTTCCTGCGCATGCCGCTGCTCACCGCCGGCGTCATGCTGCGCATCCACTGGCAAGCCCTGAAGCTGTGGCTGAAGGGCGTGCCCTTCATCGGCGCCCAGCCATCGGCAACCTCCCAACCCTTCCAGGAATCGACAAAATGAACAACACCCTGATCCTGCGCGGCAGCGACAGCCTTGCCCGCGACACCCGTCTGGTCTTCAAGCTGCTCGAAAAGCTCGACGGCGGCATGCTGGAAGTGCGCCTGCCCGACGGCTCCAGCCGCCTGTTCGGCACCGGCGAACACGGGGTGACCTTGAACGTTCATGACGAAGCCATGTTCGGCGCCGTGCTGGCCCGTGGCGACATCGGCCTGGCCGAGGCCTACCTCGACGGGCACTGGGATTCGCCCGACATCACCGGCCTGCTGACCCTGCTGGCGCGCAACCGCGCACCGCTGAAGACAGCAGTCTACGGTTCCTGGCGCGGCCTGCTGGCGGCACGCTTCCGGCACTGGCTGAACGCCAACAGCAAGGCCGGCAGCAAGCGCAACATCATGGCCCACTACGACCTGGGCAACGATTTCTACAAGCTCTGGCTCGACCCGTCGATGAGCTACTCCAGCGCCCTCTACCGCGCCGTGGACGATGGTGATCTGGAGACGGCGCAGCGCGCCAAGTACCGCCGCATCCTCCGCCGCCTGCATGCCGAACCCGGCCAGCAGGTGCTGGAAATCGGCTGCGGCTGGGGCGGTTTCGCCGAGCTGGCGGTGGCCGACGGCCTGCAGGTGACCGGCCTGACCCTGTCGCCGGCCCAGCTGGCATGGGCGCAGAAGCGCGTGCCGCAGGCCGACCTGCGCCTGCAGGACTACCGCGATACCGCCGAGCAGTTCGACCACATCGTCTCCATCGAGATGTTCGAGGCCGTCGGCGAACGCTGGTGGCCGACCTACTTCAAGACCATCGCCAAGGCGCTGAAGCCAGGCGGCCGGGCGGTGATCCAGAGCATCACCATCCGTGACGACTTGTTCGCCGACTACCGCAAGGGCACCGACTTCATCCAGCAGTACGTATTCCCCGGCGGCATGCTGCCCTCGCGCGCCGCCTTCCGCGCCGCCGCCGCCCGCCAGGGCCTGGCGGTGCACGCCGAATACGCCTTCGGCGAGGACTACGCCCGCACCCTGGCCGAATGGCGGCAGGCCTTCGAGGCCAGGTGGCCGCAGATTGTCGGGCTGGGTTTCGACGAACACTTCCGCCGCCTGTGGCGCATGTATCTCTGCTACTGCGAGGCCGGCTTCCTGGCCGGCAACATCGATGTCGTGCATTTCGAACTCAGCCATCGGTGAAGCCATGAAGCCCTCGTCGCCACTCCGTCGCCGTCTCGTCCTCGGCCTGCTCGCCGCGCCGCTCGCCGCCCATGGCTCGGAAGACCCGACTGCCGGCCTGGCGCGCTGGGGCAGCGGCACCTTCCGCCGCTTCGGCTTTCTCGTCTATGAAGCGACCCTGTGGGCCAGTGGTGAAGATCCCCGCCGCCCGCCGCTGGCGCTGCGCCTGACTTACAAGCGCAACATCGCCGGCAAGGCCATCGCCGAAGCCAGCGTCAAGGAAATGCGCCAGCTCGGCATCCCCGACGACGAGCGCCTGCGGCGCTGGGGCGAGCAGATGGAGCGCATCTTTCCCGACGTCGGGCCGGAGGATCACATCACCGGGCTGCACTTGCCGCAAGGCGCGCGCTTCTTCCACAACGGGCGCTTGATCGGTTCCGTCGGCGACCCGGCCTTTGCCGAGGCCTTCTTCGCCATCTGGCTGGATCCGAGGACGAGTGCGCCGGAGTTGCGGGCGGCGTTGTTGAGGAGGGGGTGATGGGGTTTGCTCTCTCGCCTCCGCTGTTTTTCGCCACTGACCGGCAGTCGGCTTTCATTGAAGCGCAGGTTTCCGCGCCTGATGTGCGGGTGGGTTTTTCGGAAGCGCTGGTTTCCGCCGCTGACCGGCGGGCGTACTTTCTTTTGCTTCGCCAAAAGAAAGTAGCCAAAGAAAAGGCGACCCCCGTGTCGACGCCCGGCTGCGCCGGGTTCCCTCCGCTACTCGACTGGCCGGGCGGCTGCGGAACTCGGGGCTGCGCCCCTCAGACAGTCCTCGCCGACTTCCCCCGGCCAGCCTGCGTTGCTCGGCGTCTCCTAGGGGGACCCCAAAAGCGTCACAGCGGACAGGCCAAAGTTAGAAGTGATGTTGGTGAAGTTGCGTTTGGTGTTCCGGGCCCCTTGGGAGGTGCCGAGCAACGCAGGGTAGTCGGGGGAAGTCGTCTCGCGTTGTTTGAGCCGCAGGCGAGTTTAGCGAGACGCCCGACTGCCCGAGTAGCGCAGGGAAGCCCCGAAGGGGCCACTGACCCAGGGTCGCCTTCTTCTTTGGCTACTTTCTTCTTGGCGAGACAAGAAGAAAGTACGCCCGCGCGTCAGGCGCGGAACCCGGCGCTTCCGAAAAACCAACGCCCCGCGCTGAAGGCGGCCCAGAGATGACCACCTCACGCATCCTCTCCTACGGCCTCCTCGGCCTCCCCCTGGCCTTCGCCGCGTTGCCCATCTACGTCCACGTCCCGCGCTACTACGCCGAAACCGCCGGCATGGAGCTCGCACTGCTCGGCTTCATCCTGCTCGCCACGCGCCTGGCCGATGCCGGCATCGATCCCTGGCTGGGCTGGCTGGCCGACCGGGTGCCGCGGCCGACGATGGTGGCGGTGGCCTTGCTGCCGTTCGCCATCGGTTTCGTCGCCCTGCTCAATCCGCCCGCTGAGTACACCGCCGTCTGGCTGGTCGGTTCGCTGGCGCTGACTTATGTCGGTTTCTCGGCGGCGACGGTGGCCTATCAGGCCTGGGGGGCGGATGTCGGTGATTCCTCGGCGCTGCGCACCCGGCTGACGGCGGCGCGCGAGGGCTTCGGGCTGCTGGGCGTGGTTATTGCCGCAGCCCTGCCGGCACTGCTGGCCAGCGATCTCGGCGAGGGCATCCGGCGTCTGGCCTGGGTGTTGCCGCCGGTGCTGCTGGTGGCGGCGCTGGTCACCTTCGGCCGGGTCGGTGCCGGCCGGCCGGTGCATGCGCCGGCCCAGCCGCTGTTGCCCAGCCTGCGCCGGGTGATGGCCGACCAGGCCTTCCGCCGCCTGCTCGCCGTCTTCGTCGCCAACGGTATTGCGGCGGCGGTGCCGGCGACGCTGTTCCTCTTCTTCGTTGCCGATGTGCTGCAACTGGAGAAGGCCAGCGGGCCGTTGCTGGCGCTGTATTTCGTCGCCGGCGCCGCGTCGCTGCCCCTGTGGGTGAAGTTCGCCGCGCGCTTCGGCCGGGTGGCTGCGTGGCTGGCGGCGATGCTGCTGTCCATTGTCGCTTTCGCCGGCGCCAGCCTGCTCGGGGC
>WBUO01000390.1 GCA_008933675.1 Dechloromonas sp. | reverse complement strand
CAGCATGGGCGTTGCGGTCAGGAGGGCGAGCACAAGAAGCGAATCGAGCCAGGTCCGGGCGTCGAGTTGCACGCCGTGCGACCGGTTCCGGGGCGTCGCCGGCGAACCAATGAAAAACCGGCTAGTCGCGTGCGGCCTCGGGTCGGCGCCGGTAGATCAGGAAAACTGCGTCGCTGTAGGTAATCGAACAGCCGTAGAACTCTCCTGCGGCGATAATCTTCTCCGCGGCATTGAATACCTTAACGAGTTGGTAATCGCGGGTGAGCCTTGCCGAGGCCTTCATCTGCTCCACTTCGGTCGGCCGGGCCACGATCCATTCAGGCTTCAGTTCCTCGGCCACCTTTGCCCACAAATAGCTGCCCCACGGATAGCTGATGCGGCCGATTTTCCTGCGCGCTCTGACGACTTCGGGGGATACCAGTCCGGGCCAGTCGAGCATTTTTCGTTGGCTGAAGTAGCCGATATAGCCGAGCGGCTCCAAATAGACGGCTTCCCGGTCCGCCACGTGCTCCCGCAGCCACAGGCCAAGGACGCGGCGGTGGCCCCAATCGACTACCTCCTGCTTGAGCCGCAGGGCGGGCAGCGAATAGGCGAAAATGAAACTGAAAAAGCCCAGCAGCGCGGCGACCAGCAGCGGGGCGAGGAAGGCGGGGCCCCATTTTGCGAGATGGCCCGGGAGGGTGACGCTCATCCGCAGAAGCGCGAGGATGCTGAAGAAGGACAGCGGCGGGTAATACCACGGGCACGAATAGGCGATCAGGCTCGCGTAAGTCAGGTAGCAGAGAATGAACAGGGACACGAGCGACGCCAGACGGCCGAGGCGATCACGCGTCGGGATTATCCAGTAGGTGACCGCAGCAAGCTCGAGTAGAAGCGCCGCGTCGCGAATCCACGCCGGCCAGCTTCCAGGTTCGAACCTTTGGAAATCATAGATCGCGGCCAGCGCCCCGCACATTCGCTCCGGTAACTTGGCGAAGCCGGCGACGACCGGGGCGAGTAGGTCGAAACCGGGATTCGGATAATACTCCGTGCCGCTTTTGGCGATGACAGTGTGGGGCACGATTGCGCCGTAGTAGCCTTGGGTGAAGATCATCCAGGGCAGGTAGAGGCCGATGCCGATGACGATCGACCGGAAGACGGAATGCAGGAACTGCACGCGCGGTTGCGAGCAGAAGGCGAACGCGCCGATGACAATCGCGAGAGCATATACAAACCCGTCTGGTCGTGTGTACATCAGGCCCGCGAAGCAAATCCCTCCGACTAGCGAGCTTCCCTTCGGCCATCCGCGAAAGGCGATCACAAAGGCGGGCACTAGGAATCCCAGGAGCAGGCCCGTCTCCTGTCCGTTCATTGCGAAGGCGGTGGTCTTGATCTCGAGCACCGCGATTAGCGGAAAAAACGCCGCGAGACGCCAGCGCAGCTTCCCGGGCTCCAGGCCATCGCGGACCACGCCGCTTGTCGCAACTAGGGCCAGGACCAGACCGCCCCACGAAACCACGCGGTAGAGGAACAAGGGCGTGCGGAAATCCTCTGCCTGGGTGAGCCAGGCGAACAAGGCGGGAAGCATTGTGTTCAGGGCCGAGGTGAAGCCGTGCACGCGCTCGCCAGGCGAGTAAACGGGCCCAAACCCGCGCACCAGGTTCTCGCTGTGCCGGTAGGTGATGAAAAAATCCTCCCAAACCTGGTTGGTATAGAGCACGAACCCGATGGGAATTAGGGCGCTGACGGCCAGCATGAGCAACATGAACCATCCTCGCTGCTCGACGAAGTTACGGATGTGCGCTGTGATCTTGGGTTTGGTCTCGGGCATGTTTCGCAGGTTCGGTGGTTATCGAGGCCCGACCCTCTCCGCCAGGGTCTGGGCTAACGCACGCTAGCCGGTGCTAGGTGCCGCGATGCTTGAACGATCTCGCCCGGCATAATGCCAGAATAATCGCCGCCAGCGCCAGCGCCAGCGCCAAGGTTGGGTCTATGGCACCCGCGGCCGGAAGGAGGCGGTTTTCGATCATTCCTCCTAAGTTCATCAGTGCGCCCTGATTGTAGCCGCGGGCGATCTCGGCGGCGGTGCGACCGGGGGCAAGCCAGTGATCGAGGGCCTGGCTTTGGATGGCAAAATGCAGGGCGATACCTGTGGCAAAATCGAAGGCGACTCCGCAATACACCAGGCGGCGCCATCGGTTGTGCAGCTGCGGCCAGCCCACGGCAACGACTGCTAGACCCATCAGGACAAGGGCCTGCAGGCAGATATGCGTGAGTCCCCATTCATCGCGGGCACCGTGCGTGGCGACGCCCAAGGTAAATACGATCGCGCCAAAGCTCCACCAGAAACGGCGCGTCCCATGGTCGGCCCTGCGATGCCGTTGCCACAGCTCGCGCAGCAGTACGAGCCAGGTTAGGCTGCCGAAGGCGAAGATCAGGTTGAGTTGGTAGCTCTGGAAAAACCAATCGCGGACGTAGCCCCACGGGCTAGACTGCTCGATCAGCCGGGATTCAGGTGAACGCAGAAAGTGCGGCACGACGGTGTCGCGGAGGTTGAACGCAATCCGCCAGGCCTGACTGGTCGGGTTATTCGCGACGGTCGTGATGGCAGTGTTGGTCATAAGCGAACCGGAAACACCATAGGTCGGGATTGCCCACCCAAGCCAGGTGGCGAGTACGAGAGCGCCAGCGATGGCAGCCACGAGCGTGGCGCGCGCGAAATCCGGCCCGGCGACCACGGGGGGGCGCCGCCGCCACCAAGCGATGCCGAGAGCGATGGCATAGGGTGCGGCCGAATAATGCGTCAGCAGGCCGGCGGCGAGCGCGAGACCGAAAAGGGCCGCCATGATCTTGGCCGTGCGCGTCACGCCAGCCCGCAGGTAGAAATGGAGTGCCGCCAGCACGAACATGGCGGCGGGCAGCTTGGTCCATGGGAAGGTCGTGTTTTGGACAAAGAGCGGATTGAGCATGCAGAGAACCGCAAGGATCGAGATCGGTTGGCTGTCCTTGGGCGCGCTGCGCCCGCCCAGCTGCGCCGCAAGCAGCGCGGCCGGGAGGAACACTAGGCTGGCGAGCAAGGTGCTGAATAGCTGGTAGTGGGCGAAATCGGCCTCCGTCAACTCGAGCCAGCCGACCATGAGGATATTTGCGAGCGGGGGCCGGGCAGTAAGCGGGTAAACGCCAAGGAAAAGATGATCGAGGGGTTCGCGGCGCAGGAAAAAAAGCGCTCGTTCCCAGTGTTCGAACCAGTCGCTGGTCCAGCCGCCGCCGGAATAGGTCTGGACGAGGCCGGACCAGCCGAGGCACCAGCCCGCGACCAGCGCTTGGGAGACCAGCAAGGCTTGGCAGGTCGGATCCGCCAGGAGCGCCACCAACTCGCGCCGGCGCCACAGCAGGCCGACGGCGGCGGCAACGGGCAGCGCGGTCGTGGCGCTCCAAGGAAATCCGGATATGAAGATCGTCCAGTTCCAGAGCCATCCCGCCAGCAGGGAAA